>NZ_JBALOQ010000045.1:0-28600 GCF_036962705.1 Bacillus sp. JJ1562 | reverse complement strand
CCGACTATATAATGTTAAAAAGCCCTACAAGATATGTTTAACCTTGTAGGGCGTAAATGATTAGTTTTCTTGTATGTTTTTACGGTCTTTCTTAAAGAGCTTAGACAGAATTTCATAGACAATTGGAACGACTAGAAGTGTTAATAAAGTCGAACTTGCTAGACCACCGATAACGGTAATACCAAGCCCTTTCGAAATTAAGCCTCCGCCGCCTTCGCCAAATAATAACGGAATTAACGCACCGATTGTCGCAATTGCTGTCATCAGGATTGGACGTAAACGGGTTGAACCAGCTTCAAGAATTGCTTCACGCATTGTCATTCCATCGCGCTCCATATGAATAATACGGTCGACTAAAACGATCGCGTTTGTTACAACAATACCAATCAACATTAACAGTCCCATCATAACCGATACGGAAATCGTTTCGCCTGCAATTAATAATCCAACAAACGATCCAATTATCGCAAATGGAAGTGAGAATAGAATTGCAAATGGTGCAACTCCTTCACCAAATGTTACTACAAGAATGAAGTATACAATTGCTATCGCTGCAAGCATTGCAAGACCTAGCTGCGTAAATGTTTCAACCATATCTGCTTGAACACCTGCAATATCAAGTGTTACACCTTTTGGAAGGTCTAGTTTATCAATGTCTTTTCCAACCTTCGATGTTACCTTTGAAATGTCGTCACCGATAATGTTTCCTGAAACGGAAGCATAATACTCGCCTTTACTGCGGGCAAGTGTATTTAAAGTTGTTCCTTCCTCAACCTCTACCAACTCAGAAAGCGGTAATGCTGTGCCTGTTGCTGTTGGAACTTGTGTTGCAAGAAGGTCATCAATTGATTTAGGTGTAGCTACTTTTTCCTGCTGAACAACAACCTCTAATGTGTTCCCATCTTTTTCAACCGTTGTTATTACCTCTTGTGAACGGTCTGGGTTTAACATCATCACAATTTGGCCAGTTGTAAGTCCATATTGTAATAATTCATCCTGCTCGACATTGAATGTGTACTCTACATACGCATCCTCTGCACTTGAAGAAACATCCTCCAAGCCGCCTGCATCCTTCATGACACCTTCGACCATGTCTACTGCATCATAAAGCTTATTTAAATCTTCACTATACAATGTATAGCTTACCTCATTTGAATTCATGGACATCGCCGAGAAGTTCTGGCTCTTCCATTCACCAGATTGACCAATATTGAACACATATTCCTCAATATCTTCGCGGACTTCTGGGAAGTTATCCATTTCCGGGTCAAAAATGAGGTACATGAGCGCACCGTCACCTCCGCCTCCCATCATCGCGGCCATTGGGTCTCCACTTTCCGTTACTGAAAGTTGAAGAATATCAATATCATCACGTTTAAGTAACTCGTTTTCAACTGCTGCCACATTTTCAAGCGTTTCTTCCTTTAACTCACCAGTACCTGGTGTGTAGGTTAAATACATAACCTTTTCTTCTTCACTACCCATAAAACTAAAACCGATTAACGGCGTTAATGCTAAACTTCCTACTAACAGTAAGATTGAAAGCACAGATACAATGATTTTATGATTGAGCGACCAATTTAAAATACCTTTGTACCCATTTGCAAGCTTACCTGCCTCTTTATGCTTCGCTTCTGTTTTTTCAATATAAAGCTGTTTTTTAAAGAGTGTATGAGATAACGCTGGTACGATTGTGATCGCAACTAGTAATGAAGCACCTAGAGCGAAGGTCATTGTTAATGCGAATGGCATGAACAATTCGCCAACCATTCCGCCTACAAAAATAAGTGGTGCGAATACAGCAACCGTTACTAAAGTTGATGAAAAGATTGGTTTGAACATTTCAAGGGTTGCTTCACGAATTAATGCACGACCATTTAATTTTTCTTCTTTTAAATGAAGTCGTCGATAAATATTTTCTACAACTACGATGGAGTCGTCAATTACACGTCCAATTGCAACGGTAACTGCTCCAAGTGTCATTAAGTTTAACGTAATATCCATCCATTTTAATAACAACAATGCCATAAAAATGGAGACCGGGATTGATACAATCGAAATAATCGTTGATCTAAAATTACGTAGGAATAGTAATATGATTAATACTGCAATCAAACCACCAAAGAGTGCTTTTTCCACCATTGTGGCAACAGATTTTTCAATTGGCTCACCTTGGTCAAGCGATACATCGATAACAAGGCCGTCAATTCGATCCTGTTCATCCTTGATAAGGTCTTTTACCTCATTTACAACATCCACTGTATTAGCTTGTTGCTCTTTTACAATTTGAATCGCAATCGCGTCTTTACCGTTCGTACGAGAAACAGATTGAACGCGTCCAACCTCTTCGATTGTTGCGATCTCCCCAAGCTCCACGAATGGTACAGGATTGTTTTCAGAAGGTGTAACTGGAATTATCATTTCCTTTAATTCAGCTGCAGTCATGAATTTCCCATCAATCGAAACAGCTTGTTCGCCTTCTTCAAATTCAAAAAGACCTAATGATACAGCCATGTCACTAGCTTGGATCATTTGCTTGACTGTGTCTTCTGTTAAGTCAAGCTCAGCCATTTTTTCTTTATTATAGGTAAGTTCTACTTCCTCAATATGCTGACCTGTGATCGTTGCGGAACCAACCCCATCAAGTTTGTCAATTTTAGGAAGTAAAACATCTTCAACTGTTGATGTTAATTCCACAATATCTTCAGTTGTACTACTTACACTAAGTGCCACGACTGGCATCATGTTCATGCTAATCGCAGTAATCATAGGCTCTTGTGCACCTTCTGGTAAAGTAACTGCATCTAATGCAGACTGCAGGGCACGCTTAGCCTCGTCCATATCCTCACCATAGTCATATTCAACTTGGATATTGGCCATGTTCGAATATGAATTCGAATAGACAGATTTAACTCCATCAAGTCCTTCAACCGCTTTTTCAATTGGCATCGAGACATCTTCCATTACCTGTTCTGGAGTTGCTCCAGGATACACATCCATGACCATTAAGAAAGGAATTGATATATCTGGAATGGTTTCTGTCTTCATTTGTGTACCTGAATAAATTCCAGATACCGTTATAATTATTGTTAATAACCAAACCGCAAGTTTATTTTTTAGTACAAAATTGGCTATACCTCTCACACTTACACCTACCCTAGATTGACTTATTTAACCCATTTATTTATAATAATGACCATTCAGTCATTTGTCAATAATGATTAGTGGGAGAGACAAGACATGATGAAAAAACAATTAATAATGGACAAAGCTTTAGAGCTTTTCGCGAAGCAAGGATTTGAGGCAACTTCCGTTCAACAGATAACTGATCAGTGCGGAATTTCTAAGGGTGCCTTCTATCTTTCATTTAAATCGAAGGATGAATTAATCATCGCCCTGATTGATCAATTTATGGAACAGATTTTTACGGACATTGACCATGTAGTCAAAAATAAAAAAGATGAGAAAAACCTATTGTTTGAATATTATTATGTAAGCTTTCAATCGTTTAGTCAGCATACGGACTTCGCGAATATCCTAATGAAGGAGTATACACAGTCTCTAAACAAAAAGCTTATCCTTAAAATGCACTACTTTGACAAACTTATTAATTCCACGATTCTTTTGTTGATTGATCGCATCTACGGAGATAAAGTAAAACATACAAAATATGATTTGCTATATTGCATTAAGGGCTTTACACGGATGTATTCAGAGCTTTTTTTGTATCAGAAAATCCCTCTAGATGTGGACCTTCTTTGCAAGTCACTTGTGGAAAAAACAAACCTCTTGGCTCACGGTATGACCCTTCCTTTTTTAAACCTAGAGCATATGGATTTGTCTGTGTTTCAAATGCAGGGAGATGTAACAAAGGATCAACTATTACCGTTGATTGAGGAAAAGGTAAAAGAAATGGCGGATTCTATTGAGAGGGAGTCGTTGTTGCTTTTACAGGAACAGGTCCAGGAACAAACGTTTACCTCTGCTATAATCAAAGGACTTGTGGAAAATATCCGAAACCATCCGCATTGCAAATGGATAGCATACTTATTAGATAGTTATTTCAACCTATAGAGACTTAAGGGACAAGTCCACTGACCCAAAAAAACACGGCAGAATGCTAAACGTTCTGCCGTGTTCGTTTATCTAACTCATTTCTCGTTAATGAGCTGCTTCCAATCTTAATGACGTCTTTTTCTATGGACATCCGATCAATCCTTATCTGTTTTTGTTATTGATTGCCGGACGATAATGAACTTTTACAAGCGCTTATCGCCGGTAAAAGGTATTTTATGTTAGACAGCCTGAACTTTTTTGGTCGTTTTGCCTTCAAGCTGTGAGCTTATCTCATGTGAGCGCATAGCCGCGTGTTTAATTGCTTGAGAGATAGCCTTTCCGCCACCATTCATTTCTAATGCTGCTAAACCAGCAGCGGTCGTTCCGTTTGGTGAAGTCACATTTTCTCGTAATGTTGTAGGCGTTTCACCCTGTTGCTGAATCATTTTTGCAGCCCCGATAATCGTTTGCGCAATTATTTCCCTTGATAACTTTTCCTGTAAGCCGAGCTTTTTCACGGTTGCTTCCATATGCTCCATTAGATAATAAATGTAAGCTGGACCACTGCCCGCTACTCCTGTAAAAACATCCATTTGGTCTTCTGGAATCTCGTAAACTGCCCCAATCGATTCTAGCAATTCTTTTGCTAGTAACATATTTTCATTAGTGGTATAGGAACCGGCTGATATGGCCGTTGCAGACTCTCCAATCATGCTAGATGTATTCGGCATTACCCGGATTACCTGTTGCCCCACTGGTAAATGCTGCTCCATATAGGTTGTGGTAATACCCGCTAACACGGATAAAACGAGTTGGTTCGGTAGAATTGAATCTTTGATGGACTGTAATGCAACTTCTGCATCTTTAGGTTTCATTGCGAGGACGATTATATCGGCATTTTTTAAATTAAAATTTTGGCTTACTAAACCATTAATCTTATACTCTGCTTCTAACTGTTGTAGTCTTTCCGTATTCGTTCTGTTTGTTACAAAAATTTGATTGGTTGGGACTTTTCCAGCTGCAACAATTCCAGAAATCATTGCTTCTGACATGGACCCTGCCCCTATAAAAGCAATTGTTTTTTCATGTAACATCTAATGTCTCCTTTGTAGTCGATTTGTAGCAACGTCCATATCGTAACATCTTTAAATTCATTATCAAGGGGTTCTCGGAAAGTCATGTGCATATGATTCAATTAGTTAGTGTAAGCGTCGCCACAGAAAGCTAATTACATCAAACCACCTGTTACGCACTCATAACGTCGCTGAGGATAATATTTGAAGATTGAACAAGAATCAGTGAGTGGGTCAGAGGGACAAGTCCCAATTCATGGTAAACTATTGCTAAAGGAGATGGGAGAATGGAGAAACAGCCTTACATAAATCAATTGTTTATCGGTAAGCCAAAAACGGTAGGTGACCCGAATGCGAAGAAACTCATGGAAAAAGAATGGACAAGTGGGATTTTTAAAGAACCGGTTCAAGCACCTCTCTGGCTTGGTAAGGAAAAATTAGATGGAGACGGACAAGCTGATTTAAAAAATCACGGTGGACCTGAAAAGGCAGTACTAGCCTATGCAGCAACTCATTATGAAAATTGGCAAAGTGAATTGGAAAATGACCAGATTCAGGCAGGAGCAATGGGGGAAAATTTCTCTGTAGTAGGGCTGGATGAAGCAAATGTGTGCATTGGGGATATATATGAGGTTGGTGAAGCAGTGGTTCAAGTAGCGCAACCTCGTCAGTCCTGCTGGAAGCCTGCTCGACGCTTTAAAATACTAGATTTTGCATTACGGATTCAAAAAAGCGGACGAACTGGATGGTACTTCCGTGTTGTAAAAGAAGGCATGGTAAAAGAGCACGATACAATCAAGTTGATCGAACGGCCATATCCTGAATGGACAATCGCTCGTTGCAATGAAGTCATGCATGAAAAGAAAGATGATATGGAAGCAGCTGCAAAATTAGCTGCGTGTGAGTATCTTGCACCAAACTGGAAAGAAACACTCACAAAACGACTCAAAGGCGAGATAAAATCAATTGATAGTCGTGTGTATGGGCCAAATAAATAAGAGAAAAAGGACCTCTTTTTTTATTCAGACCGGTCCAGATATAGATTGTGAATGAATAATGAATAATGTGAAAATGCCTAAATACCGTATTTAGTAAGAAACGGAACTTAGGCATTGGTTTTATATTAATCCTTTAACCTTCCAATTATCATCTCTTTAATATGTCCTTCAATTTCCCCTAATGTAGTAGGTTCTATTTGTACTAGCTCTACCCTATCAACCATTTCGAAACAGGGCGGACATTTTCATATGAAAAGGAATAAATAAAGGGACAGCGTATAATGCTAAATAATTCAAGAAAAAAGGTGCCTTTCCCCTTGGGGGAGCTATCCATTAATGACTACTCCGCCATTTATATGCAGAAATTGCCCGGACATATATGAGGAATCCTCTGACGCTAAAAAGACATAGGCTGGCGCAACTTCTTGGGGCTGACCGGCTCGTTTCATCGGTGCCTTCATCCCCCAGTTTGCAACTTGCTCGGCAGGGAATGAAGCAGGAATTAACGGCGTCCAAATATTACCAGGACACACACCATTGACCCGAATCCCTTTTACATGAAGTGATTTCGATAATGAACGTGTAAAAGCTACAATTGCCCCCTTGGTTGCGGAATAGTCAATTAACTGTTCGTTTCCTTCATAAGCGGTCAAAGAAGCAGCATTGATAATTGCACTTCCTCGTTTCAAATGAGGCAAAGCGGCTTTCGTTAAATAAAAAATTGAATAAAAATTTGTTTTGAACGTTTTTTCCATTTGTTCTGTAGTGATAAATTCAAGTCCAGATTGTACATGTTGTTCCGCTGCATTATTTACAAGGATATCTAATTTGCCAAATTCTTTGAGCGTATCCTCCACAACTTGTTTACAAAAATTTTCATTTCCTATATCTCCCGCAAAGGTAAGACAACGCCGACCTTTCTGCTCAACTACTTGTTTTGTTTCCTCCGCATCACTATGTTCATTCAGATAGACAATGCCGACATCTGCACCTTCTTTAGCAAAAGCTACGGCAATTGCTCGACCTTGACCGCTATCTCCGCCGGTAATAATCGCAACTTTATCTTTCAATTTTCCACTGCCTAAATAATTCGGGTTATCGTATACAGGTCTTGGATTCATCAATGATTCAATGCCCGGCTGCTGATTTTGGTGTTGAGGTGGATAAGGTGGAAAAGGTGTTGACATATTGGTCATTATTTTTTATCTCCTTTTAGGATTTTGGATAGTTTGGATACTCGTCTTGTGCCGTAGGAACATCTAGCAATACAGGATTATTACTTTGAAGAGCCGTTTTTAATAGCTTGTCTAATTCATCTTCGGATTGAATTCTATAAGCATCCCATCCACACGCTTTGGCAAGCTTTACGAAATCGGGGTTCGTTAATTCTGTCCCTTCCGGAGTGAGCCCCTTCAGCTCCATTTTGTTCCGTTCCATTTGTAGTGTTCCATTATTAAAGACAATAAGGGTAATTTGAAGTTGGTATCGTACTACGGTTAGCAAATCGGCTAATACCATTGCAAGTCCACCGTCTCCTGTAATACAAACAACTTGTTTAGTCGGCATACATAATTTAGCGGCTATGGCTGCTGGCAGTCCAAATCCCATTGTCCGCCATTGATTGGAAAGAAGAACACGCTCACACCCGGCACGAAAGTTCCTCATAAACCAAAGAGTTGAATCCCCTTCGTCCAACGCTATGATCGTGTCTGGGTTGATTGATCTTTCGATGGCCCTAATGGTACGTGAAGGATAAATTGGATACCCTGGTTTTTCTCCCTCTTTTTCGTTTCGAATTGACCAAGTTTGTTTACATTGAATAATTTGATGGATCCAATTTTGATTCCTTTCATAAGGTTCTAATTTACTAATTAGTTGTTTAACTATTTCTTTCATATCTCCAATAACGCTATAATCCGATGGCATTCCGTTTCCAAGCTTTATTTGTTTGTCCTGAACTTGTATGACAGTTGCATTTGTCGGGGTTTGCCCTTCAGGCCACCACGACGCCCCAATCGCCAATACTACGTCGGCTTGTTTAAACAAATCAGTTAGAAAAGGATTTCCTCCTTCACCTATAACTCCTAATCCATAAGGAAATGAGTCAGGTAGGATTCCAATTACGCCATATCCCATGGCTATACCGCTACCCCAAAGCTTCGCCAATTCTTGAATATCTAGCATTAAGGAAGCTGAACTGGTTCCAACTAAAATCATAGGATTCTCTGCTGTACGCATGACATGAATTCCTTGTTCTAGCTGTTTTGGACATATGCTTATTGTGGATTTATGTGTTGCTCCATTAGGTTGGACAAGCGTTGACATCGAAAAAATGTCTAGCGGTATACTAATATGAGAAACGGTCTCCATTTCAAAAGATGTATGTATTGCTTTTGTCAAAGAGTCAATTACAGCATCAAGATGTACAATTAATTCACTGTAACTTGTGATTGCCTGAACCAATTCTTGTTGATTAATAAACTGTTTATAAGATGTACCAATTTTATTTATTGGTGCCTGCCCTGTTATGGCTAAGACGGGAAAAGCATCCAAATAGGCATCCCCAAGTCCATTGATTAAATTAGCCAAACCCGGACCCATCTGCGAAACACAAACGCCGAGACCTCCAGTGCATTTAGCTTCAGCCGAGGCCATCATTGCTGCAACAGACTCATGCTTAACAGCAATAAACTTTATCGTTTTTTGTTTTGCGATAGCATCCATCAGACTGAAGATGGCATCTCCTATTACCCCATAAATTCGCTTCACACCCCAAATTCGGAGTTGTTCTAAGATTACTTCCGCCACGGTATATGAGGACTGTTGCCTTTTTTGTATGCTATCCAATCGAATTTCTGGTTCAGACAATTGCCGCACCCCCCTACACATTTTTATGTAGTATGACAAAAATAATGGCATATTATCCTTGAATAGAAACCGTAAACCAAACAAATAATGGAAATAATAAACTTAAGTGGATGGTGATTGTATGGGCTGGAGTGGATGGCCATTAGATCGTGTTTTAATTGTTGCAATGGGATTATTATTTCTCGTTATTTTCGTACAGGTTACGTTATTTCATTATCGGCAAAACTTTCGGCATTGGTCGATGTGGATTCCTGTGCTTGCCACACCACTTTTTGGCATATGCTTGGTTCTTTATTCTTTTTATAATCCAAATTGGTTGCTCACCCTACTAACCTGGTTATTATCAATCGGGATATTAGCGGGTTTATTTGGCTCATTTATGCATATCAAAGGCGTTGGAAAACGTGTGGACGGCTATAAATTACGTAATTTCCTAATCGGCCCTCCGCTAACACTCCCATCATTGGTTACAGCCGTTAGCCTGTTGGGTTTAATCGCATTACATTGGGGGTAAACAAATGACAGAATATCAGGTTCATTATCCAGATTTTAATGTTATGGACGAAGAAAAGCATTGGGATTCTCATACTCAGGAAATCGTGGGCAAACGAATCCAAACCCAGTCATTTTATCCACTTCAATATTTAACGAAGCAAGAAGCAAATACCTTAACCCAACTTTGCTCAATTTTGCTTGATGATGATCGAGATTCAGTAATTGCTTTTGTTGTTCATCACTTTGATTCGACATTACAGGCGAGTATCGGTGAATCGCAACGTAAGGTCGGAGTCCCCAAACAATCTGTTCTTATTCGTGACGGACTTGCCTTGCTTGATCAGGTTTGTAAAAAACAATATGGCAGTTTATTTGATTTATTAACAGATGGAACGAAAAAAGATGTTGTTAGTGACTTATTACAAGAAAAAATACATCTGAAATCCAATCTGAAAACTATTCCAGTTAAGGACTTTATGGAAAAAATCACGAGTGAAACAACTGCGGCTTATTATTCTCACCCCACCATCTGGTCGGAAATTGGCTACGCTGGGCCAGCTTACCCGCGGGGCTATGTCCGTTCTGAATTGGGACTAACAGACCCATGGGAGGCGAAAAAAAATGACCAATAACCGGGATCCTGTTAAACATAATGTTGATCATTACCACGGACATCGTCATGACCACCTTAATAAACGAAAATATAAAGAGGATGCAGATGTTTGTATTGTTGGGGCAGGAGCGGCAGGTGGTGTACTTGCATATGAGTTAAGTAAAGCCGGACTAAAGGTCGTAGTCATTGAAGCTGGGCCATTTTGGAATCCACAAACAGACTTTGCCAGTGATGAATTATCTATGACCCACCTTGGATGGCAGGATACTCGAATTGTGAGTGGCGGGAATCCATTACAAATGGGGCATAACAACTCGGGACGGGGTGTAGGAGGAGGTACGACTCATTTTACAGGTGTTTTTTTGCGATTTCACGAAAGTGATTTTCGTACAAAAACAGTGGATGGTGTAGGTGATGATTGGCCAATAAATTATCGGGATCTTGAGCCCTACTATAGTAAAATAGAAAAAGAAATTGCTGTATCTGGACCAAAGGAATTTCCTTGGGGTTCATTCAACGGTCCTTACCCTTACCCTGGTCGTGAACCAATTAGTGCAAACGCAGAGATGTTTCGGATTGGATGTGAGAAGTTAGGTATCAGAAGTGTGGTCCCTCCTCTCGCTATTAATTCGGCGCCTTTTGACGGTCGGCCACCCTGTATTAATCGAGGGTTTTGTAATCAAGGATGCATGCCAAATGCAAAATTTAGTACGTTGGTTCATCATATACCTAAAGCAATTCAGTACGGTGCTGAAGTGATTTCTGACAGTATGGTCACACAAGTAAACACAAATAAAAATGGCCAGGTAACCGGAGTTACATTTGTTCATGATGGGCAAACGTTTGAGCAAAAAGCACGCATCGTAATCCTGTCTAATTTCGTCGTGGAAACACCAAGATTACTACTGAATTCCGCTAATGCACAGTTCCCTGATGGTCTTGCGAACTCTAGCGGTTGGGTTGGTAAGGCATTTATGGTACATAGCAGTCAAGATGTATATGGTAAATTCCCTGAGGAAATTCGACTTTATAAAGGTACTCCTGTTTTGGCAACAACGCAGGATTTTTATGAAACCGACCCAAGTCGTGGTTTTGCTAGAGGTTATACTTTACATGCGCATGGATCACGTCCAGTGGAAATGGCTAAAGGAATTTCAAAATCGGGCAAGCTTTGGGGAGCGGCGCTGCGTAAAACTATGCTTGATTATAATTTTTACGGAAGAGTCACTCTCGTTGGCGAGGTTCTCCCTAATCCAACAAACCGAATTACCCTTTCGGAGGAAAAGGACGAGTATGGATTGCCTCTACCGGATGTCACTTTTACTTACGGAGACAATGATAATCGCTTGATTGCACATGCCGTTACTAAGATGAAAGACATCATCAAGGCAGCAGGAGGCACTCCAGAATTTGTTACAGAAGATACGGCTCATCTTATGGGTGGATGCCGCATGGGAGACAATCCAGAAACATCAGTTACAAACTCATTCGGACAAACTCACGATATTCCAAATCTATTTATTAATAGTGCAAGCCTATTTGTTACATCAGGAGGAGGAAACCCTACGAATACTGTAATGGCACTTGCTGCCCGGACTGCGGACTATATCATTGAAAACGTAAAAAACCTCAACATCAAATAATTCAATAAGAGTGCTGTCTGAAATTATTTTTTTGGACAGCACTCTTTCATTTTTTAGATTGGGAAGGATCGGTTAAGCTTCGTATCACCTTTTTATAATGTCTTAATGAACTTACTTTTCCAATATAGCTATTTTTACATTTGAGATCTGGTGAGATAAATTGAATCGCAAGGTAAGGAAAAAATTTATTAGTACGAAAACGAAGATCCTTCCAATAAACAAAATAGCCGTTTTTTCTAACAACCACAAATGGATATGCATACGTTGCACAAGATAGAAAATCCGAAATAGACTGATCCTTTTGACTTTCTGAAACTAAGCTAGGAAAATTGACCTTTTTGGAATGCGTGTGTTCTATTTCCAGAGTTTTTTCTGAATAGGTGCCAAATAAGAAGTTTTCCTTCGTTTCAATGATGACATCCCATCTTGATAAGCTGATACGAGGAACAAGTTTAATGCGGACTGCATTGATGAAATAGTCGTTTAAATGCCTTTTTGCTGCTACAGTTGAATAGGTGCGAACCCCCAAATATAGAAAAACAAATGCATATATGGTCAAAAAAGTAATACCAGGTTGATAGTAAAAGAGTAACCCAAATCCTAAAAAATGAAGCGTAAGAATAAAGGGATCAATTAAAGGGACCGCGTCAAAGGCAACCCACTTTTGGGAAAATGGCCTTACAATTTGGGTACCATGGACATTGAATAAATCAAATAGAACATGCAAAATTACCGCTAAAAAAGTCCAAAAAAATAGATGAAAGAAATCAGTCCCTGAAATGAGTGGGTACAATATTCCTGAAACAAGAATAGCCCATAATGGAAGAACTGGAAGGGAATGAGACAGACCCCTGTGATGACGGAAGTAATTCCCTTTTCCTCTCAAACGGTAGATAAAATCAAAATCAGGTGCATTTGAACCTATAACCGTTCCTAAGAGGATTGCCTGTGATAAATTTTGATTCTCAGAGACAACAGGATCAATCTGAGCTAGAGCACCAATGCCTAGACCAATTACGACATGTGAAAAAGTGTCCATCAAGCCACCCCTTATTATTTTTTTCCTTCATTACTAAACTGCCACAAGAAGTACTCACGGATTCTCTATTTCTCTCTTAATTGTATTTTATGTTTAAATGAAATCTTCTTAAGTTTCCGTAAAATAATTGTAAATACTCCGTAAAATTGATTCGAGGTACCGTACACTTTCCTAAATTTTTAAATTAATTAAAACTTGAAATATATCAAAAAACTTGGTATCATACTAACAAATCAAAAAGACTATATGTGACTGGCGCACGCGGAAAACCGCGAGGGAGCATATAGTGTCGGAGCCGTTCGCCTGGGCAGAGGTAAGGGAAAGTCCCTTGCCTCTTTCTGTTTAATTTTCGACAGACCAGACCGCAGTAATTCGTATATTGTAAGTTTTCTATACTTAAAATCTATGTTCACAGAAAGAGGTAGACGAGATGAGTACACTTATTGAAAACCAAGTAAAAACGATTAAAACATTAAATAATATTGCCGAAAGCGGATTAAAGGTGTTCAAGCATGATCACTTTACAATCGATAATCAAAGTGAGAACCCCGATGCAATTGTGGTTCGTAGCTTCAATATGAATGACCTTGAGTTCGGCGATCAGTTAAAATCAATCGCTCGTGCAGGTGTAGGTGTTAATAACATTCCAATCCAAAAATGCACTGAAAATGGGATAGTTGTTTTTAATACACCAGGAGCCAACGCAAACGCTGTAAAAGAAATGGTATTAACTGCTTTAATGGCTACATCCCGTAATCTTTTCGCAGGTATTTCTTGGACGAAAACATTAGAAGATAAAGGCGATCAAATACCGGCACTTGTTGAAAAAGGAAAAAAGCAATTTGTCGGAAAAGAAATCAAAGGTAAAACTTTAGGGGTTATCGGACTAGGTGCAATTGGTGCACTTGTTGCAAATGATGCACTCGATCTAGATATGGATGTAATCGGATTTGATCCATTCATCTCTGTTGATACAGCCTGGAACTTATCACGTAATATCGGGCGTGCAATGTCACTTGAACAACTGTTTGCGGAGTCTGACTATATTACCGTACACGTCCCGTTAACCAATGATACAAAAGGAATGTTTAATAAAGAAGCATTCAGCAACATGAAGCCTGGCGTTCACATTATCAACTTCTCACGTGGAGAGCTTGTGAACGAAATCGACATGGCAGTTGCACTTGAAGATGGTATCGTTGGAAATTATATGACAGATTTCCCTAATGAAAATGTATTAAAAATGAAGAATACCATTTGCACACCACATCTTGGCGCTTCAACAAATGAATCTGAAGAAAACTGTGCAATTATGGCAGCTCGTCAGACAAAGGAATTCTTGGAGACTGGAAATATTAAAAACTCAGTGAATTTTCCTAACGCGTCTTTACCTTATACAGGAAAAACACGTGTAACAGCCTTCCATAAAAATGTACCTAACATGGTTGGTCAAATCACATCCGCCATCTCAAATTACGAGTTAAATATCGCTGACATGGTTAACAGAAGTCGCGGCGAATACGCCTATACGATGATTGACATCGATAATAAAGTGAACGGTGAAATCGTACCTAGTTTACTAGAACAAATCAAGCAAATTAACGGAATTATTTCAGCACGTGTGATTTAAGGCAAAAGTAGAAGCAAGGGCGACTGCCCTTGCTTCTTTTGTTTCATGTTTCTATTTGTTTAATGATTCTTGCTGGGTTTCCTCCCACTACAACGTTATCCGGAACATCTTTTGTTACGACCGAACCCGAAGCGACTACAACATTATTACCTATTTTGACACCTGGATTTATAATGGCTTTCCCACCAATCCAAACATTATGACCAATTGTGACTGGAATTCCAAATTCTGCACCCGATATTCTTTCTTGTGCATTTAATGGATGGGTTGCTGTATAAATGTGGACTCCCGGTGCAATAAAACAGTTATCGCCTATTCGAATTTCACAAACATCTAGAAGGACACAATCAAAATTGGCATAGAAATTTTCGCCAACATGTATGTTGTAGCCATAGTCACAACGTAATGTAGGCTCTACGTATAGATTTTTCCCAGTGGAACCAAACAGTTCCTTTAATAATTCCGTTCTCTTGTTGTCATCCGTTTCAAGCGATTCATTAAATAATCTAGTTAACCTTCTCGCGTTCATTCTATCTCTCAGTAATTCCGGGTCTGCTGCGTTATATAGTTCACCGTTCAACATTTTTTCTTTTTCAGTTTTCATTTTTTTCAATCTCCTTTTCAATAGCTTGTGCTAGGAGTGACTACATTATTTTTGAAACAGTATCCCCTCTGTTTAGGAGAATCTTATGTTTCAATATGCCATTTAATTTTTCCGAACTTAGTAGCATAGCTGCAACAAAAAGAACGATACAAACAGGGAAAATGCCTATTGTTGAATGAGACGCTATGAAACCAAGGAGTGGTGGCATGAAGGTGGTACCAGTATACGCAACGGCCATTTGGTAGCCCATGATCGTCTGAGAATGTTTTTTCCCAAAGCGTGCCGGAGTTTCATGTAGCATACACGGAAATATCGGTGCCAATCCCAGCCCAACAATAATAAAACCTACAAGTGAGAAAGTAGTTGGCAATGGTAAAAATAGAATAATAGCACCAGTTAATGCGATTATCTGCCCAGCTCGAATCAGCGTACGATTAGTCATTTTAAAAGTAACAAAGCCTGTTATCAATCGACCAATTGTGATTCCTGCGTAATATAAGGAAACCCACTGTGCAGCAGTTGACGCACTTAACCCTTTGACATTTACTAAGAAACTACTTCCCCAAAGCCCCACTGTTGCTTCAACCGCACAATAAAACAAGAAAGAGGCGAGAGCAAATTTAACTCCTTTAATTTGTAAAGGTTTGACATCATTCGCCTCTACATCACCAGATACATCTTGGGCTGAATCCTGATATTCATCTAAAGCAATAATGCTTTTTTTATTCACCCTATTCCATAAAGGCAAAGTAAAAAGAAGGATGAATACTAATGCGAATTGAATGCCAGAAATAACAAAATATCCATTTCTCCAAAAGTTTCCTTCTGCAATAAACTGAGCCATAATGATAGGACCGAGAGTAGCTCCAACTCCCCAAAAACAATGTAGCCAACTCATATGGTGGGCCTTATAATGTGTAGCCACATAATCGTTTAATCCTGCATCAACCGCTCCTGCTCCTAATCCAAGTGGGATCGCGCATACAACAAGCCAACCAACCGATGGAGCAAAATGAAATCCTAGTAAAGCACAAGCGGTCATTAAGACACTGACAAATGTGACCTTGCCTGTTCCGTACCGCTTTAATACTTTCCCACTCACTAAACTTGAAATAATGGTACCGCCTGCAATCGTCATAAAAAGGAACCCAGCTGTCTCAAGTGGAGCACCCAAATCCGGTTGCATCACAGGCCACGCTGCCCCTAACAATGAATCAGGCAGACCTAGGCTGATAAAAGCTAAATATATGATGATTAAAAGAATCGTTGTCATATTTAAACCTCGCTTTTAATAATGGTTTTACTTACTCGTTTCGCTCATCATCAGGTCAATTCCAAGACTTTGTAATCCATATAAATAATCCTGTTTCCAATCGCTTATTGTAAGGTTTGGAAGATGTTTTGAAGGGATGTATTTTGAACTACCTATGGCAATTTTGGCCAATATGGCTTTCTCGACCTCATCATTGCAAAAAATAATGGTATGAGGATTGATGATCGCTACAAACGATGCTATTAATCTGCTAATTGCATCAATCTGTTTGTCATATTTTAGTTGTTTCTTAGATCCATTATCACTTTCCAAAGCCCGCCCAAAATTTCGATCATCATACTGAGGGACGAATGAAACCTCTCCAGAGAAAAAAGTACTTCCTCTTACAACATTTCCGTTTATCATAATTCCAGCACCTGGACCATTATGACCGGAGTACAAATAGATAAGAGATTGCTGATTCTTAATTCCTCGATTATTGTTATAGCCAAGAACAGCAGCGTTCATATCGTTCTCTACTACGACTGGTATAGCAAAACGTTCCTCATAGTATCCTTTTAAATCAAAATTCTGAAACTGCTCGTATCCTGGTATATAAAAAATTCGACCATTATCGACTGCCCCAGGAACGCCGATTGCTATAGAACTAATTTTTGGATACTTAGTTAAGATGTTTTCAATGCACGTATTCAAAAGGTTTAAACCATCATCTATTAATACACTCGAGGCTATTCCTTGTTTCTTTACTTCGCCCATGCAATTAAAAATAGCATAATGAGTCTCTGTCCTCTCTAAGAAAATAGCAAGGCCTAGCATATATTCCGGATTGTATGTATATCTTTTCGCCCTTCTTCCACCACTCGAATCATCAAGACCAGCTGAAATAAGTTCACCTTCCCTTTCCATCTGTGACAGGAATTTACTGATTGTAGGGAAACTTATTCCTAATCGATCGCTAAGTTCTACTTTGGTCGCACTTCCAAGTTCTAAAAGGGATTTCCGAATACTAGGGAGGATACCCTTATTCATAGATTTTGGAGTAGAATTCACTAGAGTCACCACCTATAAAATCAACTTATTAAATCATTTTAATAAGTGTTGAATAAAAACTTATTAAACACCTTTAATAAGTAACGCAAATAATATATCACACAAAATTTATGCAAACAACCAAAATTTAGAAAATGGTTGGGCTTAGGTAAAGAAAAAAGTTGGTCCCTTAATAGAACCAACTTGATTTATAAATAAATATTAATACCCAAAAAAGGCATCCTTTTTAATATTCCGCTTTGAAACATTTTGATTTTGTAAATTAGTAGATATCGAATCTACCATTGACTTTGGACCTGCAATAAAGTATTTTCCATTGTCCTTATTTAAGGTTGTAAACTTATCTATCTCCTGATGTAGATCATCCCTTGAATCAAGGTAAGTTACACTTATTGAAGGATTGTTTGCAATCGCATCAAGCTCATCTTTATAGATAAATGACTTTTTGCTATCCATATAGAGTAGGTGTATTTGTTTCCCGTCTCCATTCCCTTCAGTTTCTATTTGTTTTAACATCGCCCGAAATGGTGTAATTCCAATTCCGCCTGCAACCAGAAGTGAAGGACTGTTATCGTTGAAATAAAAATTCCCTACTGGTCCACTCATTTTCACAGTCATACCCTGCTTTAATTCCAACATCGCTTTCTTAAAATCGCTTGGGTTCTCACTAATTCGTATTGTTAACCGAATAACATTCTCTGTGGGAGCAGACGCTATAGTGAATGGTCTTATAGCGTTTTTTATTTTCTTATGAGTAATCGTAAATAAACCATGTTGCCCTGCTTTCCAGGTTACGCCTTTTTCTTTTTCAAAAAGAAAAGTATATACATCCTCTGATTCTTTGTAGCTTTCTAAAAATACTAAATCTCTCTTTTTAAATATTGCAATTGCATCTTTAATAAAACTCATATCGTTACTCCTTTAATTCCCTAAAATAGCCCTCTTAATTCTTTAAGGACCAATCTTGTCTATTTTCGCCAAAAAGTGGTACAGTCGACCTTATCCGAAATATTAAAATCAATCATTTTCCCGAGTAGTGCATAATCAACTGGATCCTTCCATGGGATACGAATCATCCCCTTTGTGTAGTCATAACCTGCTTTCACAATCTCACCCTCTAGAAAGGAAATGGTAACATTTTCAGGGGCGACAGCTAAGTGTTTTTTAGATACACTAAAGCCGATAATATATGTGCCATGATCTGTAAACATCGGTTGATTCCATTTAATTTCTGTCTTTAAATTTGGATATTTATTTTTTATCCAAGTAAACACTTCTTCCACTCTTTCTAGGTGATTTGGGTCATCAATCCCTGCTAAAAATTCAGCAAAAGCTTCCATGTTGTGCCCTCCTAAAATTTGTTCTTATAATTCACCTAATACTTTTTTAAGTTCGTCGACCTTACCTGTCCAACCATATTTCGCACCGTTGAACGCTTGATCTTCTTTATCGAAACCAGTTTGTTCAAGATGTAGGTAGGTTGTTCCATCTTCCTCTTTCAATGTCCATGTGACTACAGTATCGATCGGACCACCCACCCAGGTGTAGGATAACTTGTAAGGCTCGTCCACTACTAATACTTCACAATTGACAATTAAATTCCACTGTGGGTTTTTGAATTGACATTTATGTCCTACGACTGGTTTAAAATCATTTTCCATAATCCATTTTGCGAGTGTGTCCGAATCTGTTAGTGAATCCCACACCTTATTGATTGAACTTTTAAATTTAAAATCTAATGAAACCTCTGCCATTATTTATCCTCCTCTAATATACTTCTTAAAATTGTTATGTTGTCGGTCCAAAATTTCTCGTAAAAGGATACCCAATCTTTAATTTCTCTTAATGGAGTTGCATTTATTCGATACCTTGTTTCTCGACCAACTTTTCGGTCATCAACTAAACCAGCTTCTTTGAGGATAGCCAAATGTTTCGATACAGCAGTTCGACCCATTTGAAATTGAGCAGTTAGCTTGTAGAGAGGTAACTCCTCTTCCTCCGCCAACAAGCGTAGCAATTTACGTCTTGTTGGGTCAGCGATGGCTACATAAACATCACGCTCTTGATTTTTCTCGTTCAATAGCCCCTTCTCCCTTGTTAATTGGACACCAGTTAGTGTCACAATTATATGCTACCAATTGGTGTCTAGTCAATTATATTTTTGACATAATCGATAAAAAATAAGCCTAATTTTCATCTGAAATTAGGCTTTAAAAGTCAAATATCTATTATCTTTTTAAATTTTTCTTCATAAGAGCTGCCACTTGTTTATTATCTTGAATAGATGTATTTTCCAAATGCTTAATAACTAGCTCTTGCCGTTCAACAGGATGATTTTGACTTAATTTAGCTTTTGCTTCAATTTTTGTGATGTTTATTTTAAAGGCTACTATTCCTTTACTCATTCCTTCGATAAAACTAGGGTCTACATCACTTAATTTGTATGGACTATCCGGACTTTCATATTTTTCCACCATGTCATTTAAAGAATCTAATATTATATTTTGATCTTCGATAATCTCCATCTTTCCATATACATGGATAGCAACATAATTCCAGGTAGGTACCGCGTTCATTGTTTCGTACCAAGAAGGAGAAATATAACTATGTGGTCCTTGAAAAATAGCAAGAACTTGTTGGTTCTGGGCATCCTTCCATTGTTCATTCGGACGTGCAAAATGACCATATAAAGCATTTTCGCTCTTTTTTAATGTTAATGGAAGATGAGTCGCATAGGGTTCTCCATTATGCTGAGAAAATAATGTCGCAAAGCTATACTTTTTAATAAAATCATAAATCGTATCTTCATCGTTGATTTTAAAATGTTTAGGTATATACATAGTGATCTCACCTTTCAACATGCTATATGAGTGTTTTCATCATGATGAAATCCGTTTGTTCTTCATCCCCCATGTAAAAAGAGTGGGCTCCAGTTTGAACAAACCCCATTTTCTTATAAAAGGCCAGAGCATTCTCATTTTTTCCCATACGCCTAGCCAGATTTTCTCTTTTTTAAGTTCTATCGCAATCTCCAACGCTTTATTGAACAAGACTTTACCAAGCCCATGTTTTTGAAATTTGTTCTTTACATAAATCCTCTCGATTTCAAGTGATTCATTACCCATTTCTTCTGACTGAACATCATTGATATTGACCTTCAAATATCCAGCGACTTCATGATTAAAATAAACAAAAAAGAATTGCGAAGAAATAGTGGTCAATTCTTTTTCTAACTGGTTTAAGTTAAATGCCTTTTCCAAATACGCTTTCATACTTTCTGGTGAATTCTGATTATTAAATGTATCGTTAAATGTTTCAATACTTGTTTCTTGGAGTATATGTAAATCTTCAAGGCTGCATTTTTTTATTTTTACGGTCATTTTAAAATATTACTCCTTTACTAGTTTTTAGAACCACATCCAAATCAGATCCTGTGTGTCAGTTAACCTAATATTACCCCCGCAAAGTTTCCGCTCAAAACTTGTTTCTCATTTTGATTTGTACAAGAGAAAGTTGCCAAAATAGATGTTCGATTATTATCTTTCTTTTCCAATCTTTCAATTGTTACCTCACAACTGATGGTATCTCCAGTAAAGACAGGTCTAAAAAATTCAAAATTCATTGTACGAGCGAGCACATTGTAATCTCCACCAACCTTAGTTGGTAAGGTAGCAGTAAGCAACCCTTGGACAACAAGTCTTCCGAGTTCATCAGGGTTTGTATGGTGATCCCCTTCATCCATTGATATTTTTGTAAATATTCCAACATCTTCTTTCGTAAATGTCCGCTTAAATCGAATGATATCTCCAGTTTTTAAATTCAATGTAAACTCCCCCTGAAATCAATCGTTACTTAATGCCATTACTATATTCACAATCTTTTTATGCCTCTGTAAAAACTGCTTAAAGATTGCACCGAAAAGAACCCAGGTGATAAAAGCCAAAAATCCAATAATTGTTATCATTATAACACTCAATGACACAGCAGGTATGTCGGTATAATAGGGCAATACATAACTAGGAATGACAGTCAGTGTGAATAAAACTACTTTTGGATTTAAAAACTACATAAGGAATCTAGTTGTAAAAGTTACGATAAAACAGTATATGATAAACGATGTAATATCCATGATGAAAACTCCTTTTTTAGCGTTCTCATTTTAATATACACCTAAAAATTTCATGGGATATAGTATATTATTGCAGGATTATAGATTGGTATTATTATTTGGCATAAAAAACCCGAAGGTCTACCGGAGAAATACCGGAAAAACCTTCGGGTTGAGAAAGAATGATGCTACATTATTTGCTGTTTTCTTTGAAATAGATTCTTGTTAAGACTACCTAGTATGATACCGATTAACACGTTTGCGGTATACCATTTATCGTTTTTCGACTCCGTGGTATACCGTTTATTAAACCGGATATACTGTTTTATGATCTGCAATGATCGTAACTATGCGCTTTTCCTTATTAAATTCAACATTACCATCTGATGTATAATACCAAGTCTTTTGGTTTTCCCCCACATCAAATAGATTTAATTCCTCTTTAAATTCGATGATTTCTTTGGCATCTTCATCGGATATTTTCATAGAAATGACCCACTTATCTTGGTCTGGATGAATCTCATATTCATCTGTTTGATAAAAAAGTCGGCTTCCAATCGAATGACGAATCAATATCATTTTAAACACCGCCCAAATCTATCAATATAAAGAAGGTCTCTTTTGTTGATTTTAAAGTAAGTTCATTTAGTTCAGTGACACGTGCACTGTCTCTTTTTCCAACTACAACATCATTGTTTAAAATAAGCTCCCCATCAATCACAAAAACATACATCTTTCTTCCTTGCTCTTGTTGATAGAAGATCTCTTCTTCTGCATCTAATTTGGATAAGTATAAGGTAACATCACTATGAATCTTCGCAGCTCCATTGGTTGGAGTTGAAGAAACGATAGGTAACAACTTATTCCTCATATCATCAGGATTAAAAGTAATATCCTCATAGGAAGGTGGTAATTGTTTTTCGGTAGATTTAAACCATAGCTGTAAAAAGCTAACTTCTGCTTCTAAAGAAGCGTTCATTTCAGAGTGGAGTAAACCTGTTCCAGCAGTCATACGCTGAACATTTCCAAATTGTATTATCCCACTATTTCCTAGACTATCCTCATGTTTTAGTTGACCATGCAATACAATCGATACAATTTCCGCTTCCCTATGCGGATGGATCCCAAATCCTTTTCCTGCTTGTACTGTATCATCATTAAAAACACGTAATGGACCAAATTGGATATTTTCCTCATCATAGTATTCACCAAATGAAAAACTAAGATTGCTCTCTAACCAATCATTTTTAACTGAGTAGCGAGATACCGCTGGATATATTTGAATCATTTATCTCACCTCTATATATCTTGATTTCAAGATTAATTTATATCAAAAATCTCTAACTGTCAATTTCCACCTACTATCAATAAGGTTTTAAGCAGCTCTTTTTATCTCATCTGAATTCTCATTGAATAGCAAGTGACCTATTGATAATAGTTTACTTCCATTAATCGCAAGATAAACAGCCATTGCTAAAAATGCTAAGTCTAATTCATATCCTGCCATTTGGCCATTCCCTAGTAAACCAACTGGAAGTTTAGCCGTAATTGTTGCTCCGACCATTAATAAAGCAACTAATATAGATACAAGTCTAGTAGCAAATCCAATGATTAGCGCAATACCTCCGATTATTTCAAATAAAGCAACTACGTATGCCATAAATCCAGGGATATTAATACTCTCAAACCATCCGACAGTATTTTCAATTCCTCCTTGGAATTTTACTAACCCATGTATGAAAAAGATTATACCCAATGTAACTCGTAAAATAAGTGCCCCAATTTCGTTTTTTTGTACCATTTCGTCTTCCTCCATAAATTATCTTTTGTTTATAACTTTTTATACCATTGTGCAGCAGCTTCAACTTCTGTTGCTGTCAACTGATGACCTCTATTTTCCCAATGAATTTCTACGTTTGCATTTGCTTCTTCTAGCATAGATTTTAATTCAGCTGATTCCATTGGCGAGCAAATTGGATCATTTGTTCCAGCAGCAATAAATACTGATCTTCCAGTTAAGTCTGGAAGTTCAATTCCTTTGCGAGGAACCATTGGATGATGAAGAATTGCCCCTTTTAATGCATTTTGATAATGAAATAAAAGACTAGCCCCTATATTTGCTCCATTTGAATATCCAATTGCAAGGATATTATTTCGATCAAAACCATATTTTTTAGCTGCTTCATCAAGAAACCCATTCAATTCTTTTGTTCGGAAAATAAGATCTTCTTCATCAAAAACTCCTTCAGCTAATCTTCTGAAAAATCGAGGCATACCATTTTCTAAAACATTTCCTCGAACACTTAATACGGATGCCTCATCATCAATTCTTCCTGCAAGGGGTAATAAATCTAATTCATTTCCTCCCGTACCGTGAAGCAATAGCAAAGTCGGCTTTTCTGGATTTGTCCCCTTATTAAATATGTGCTTCATCATTTATCTCCTTCCAATACGCGAACCTCAACAGGAGGTAAGCTTTCTTCTAATTCCTCTCGTTTTGACTCTAACCATGACGGCAGCATGAGTTTTTGACCAAGTTCATTTTTATTCTCATCTACTGCAAACCCTGGTGGGTCAGTTGCTATTTCGAAGAGGATCCCTCCCTCTTCATGAAAATATACAGCTTTGAAATAATTTCGATCCCGTACTTCTGTTGGGTGATACCCTTTCTCTTGAAGAAGATTTCTCCATCTGAGAAGATCCTCTTCATCCTTTGCTCTCCATGCGATATGGTGAACCGTTCCTGCTCCCATAAGGCCCCTAACTGAAGGAGTCAACTTAATATCTATGACATTTCCAAGTAAGGCATCTGACTTGAATCGTAGAAAACCCTCTTCGTCACCAATGCATGTAAGACCTAAAACATTCTCAAGAACTTCAGCAGTCTTATTGGGTTGTGCGGAGATTAAGGTTGCTCCAGCAAAGCCTTTAATAGCATTCTCCGTTTTAATCCCGCCGAAACTCCAATTATTGATTGGTCCCTCACTTCTTTCTACTAATTCAAGTAAAAGACCGTCTGGATCACTGAATGTTATATAGCTTTCTCCAAAGCGAATGGAAGACGTGAACTCAATACCGAATTTCCGCAATCGTTCTTCCCAAAATTGTAGCGATCCGGGAGGAATTGAGTAGCTTGTAACCCCTACTTGTCCCATACCAATTCGACCTTTTAGCTGTTTGGGCCATGGAAAAAAGGTTATAACAGTTCCTGGCTCTCCAGTTTCATTTCCAAAATAAAGATGATAGACTTCTGGGCGATCAAAATTTATGGTTTTCTTGACAAGCCTAAGCCCAAGTACACCTGCATAAAAATCAATATTTCTTTGGGCATCGTTGACCATTGCTGTTATATGATGGATACCAGATGTTTTTTGCATCTCATTCACTCCATTCATTAGGGACAGAGGGACAGGTCCCTCGTCCTTAAACTTTTTTCCTAAAATTGTGGGACAACATACCTGTCCCCGTGACCCCTCTTAATCTAATTCTCTCACCTTAATAGGAATTAAACTACGTTCGAGCTGCTCTCGATATTGTTCATACTGTGCAGGTAACATTAATTGTTGCCCCATTGTTTCATGAGATTCATCATGAGCAAATCCAGGAGGATCTGTTGCAATTTCAAATAGAATTTCTCCGTGCTCTCTAAAGTAAATCGCGTTAAAATAATTTCTATCTTGTACAGGAGTTACCCCATATCCATTTTCTGCAACGTATTTTTGCCAATCCAATTGATCATTGTCATCAATTGCTCTCCATGCGATGTGGTGAACTGTTCCAACACCCATTTGTCCTTTTCCAGTTGGAACCACCTTTAGGTCAATAATATTTCCAATGTCAGCAGAAGAACGATAACGGACAAAATCTCCTTCCTTATCTACATATACAAGGCCCATTACTTTTTCCAGTAATTCTGCCGTTTTATCGGGATGAGATGAAAATAAAGTTGCCCCACCAAAACCTTTTATTGCAACTTCGGGCGTTACATCTCCGAATGTCCAAGTATTAAACTCCCCTTCTTCTCTCTCGACTATTTCAAGGTGAAGTCCATGTGGATCATCAAATTCCAAATATGTTTCTCCAAATCGATTAATTTTAGTGTAAGGAATATTAAACTTTTCTAATCTTGATCCCCAGAAATCCAGCGCTCCTTTAGGGACAGCATAAGAAGTAATACCTACTTGACCATCACCAATTTTTCCTCGATAGGCACCTACCCAAGGGAAAAATGTAATAATTGTTCCCGGTTTTCCACCTTCATCTCCGAAATATAAATGATATGTTCCTGGATCATCAAAATTTACAGTCTGCTTAACTAAACGTAATCCTAAAACACCTGCATAAAAATCTATATTCTCTTGTGGATGACCCACTATTGCTGTAATGTGGTGAATCCCCATTGTTTTTTTACTCATTTTTGTCTCACCCCTATTTGTGGTTTTTATATTTTAAAAATTACTTTCAGCTTTCACTTAATAAGTAAAAGCATTCAAGCAACATATTTAATCTTTAATTTAAGTATCTCTATATCAAGATATTTTATCAAAAAAAAACACAACTACGATATTAACTTTAATTTTCCACCCTATCTTTTACCCTTTTCAATAGGCCTACCAGAATATCTACCTCCTGAGAATTTAGTGAATCAAAAATACTATCAACATAATCCTCATGCTCAGGCATAATTTTATTCATTATTTCACTTCCAGCATCGGTCAACGATACATGTATAGCACGTCGATCATCTGGACAAGCACTTCGCTTTAGTAATCCTTTTTGTTCTAATTTATCTATTATATATGTCATTGACCCACTTGTTATCAATACACTCTTACCAATTTGTTGAATGGTTTGTATACCTTTATGAAAAAGTACCTCTAGTACAGAAAACTCAGTTATGCTTAAGTTGTTTTTCAACATTTCATCTCTAATTCTTTCTTGGAGCGCTCTCGATGTCTGCATTAAAATCAAAAACGGTTGATTTGTGCATTTTCTTCCCACACTTACACCTCCTAAGAAAACCTTTAATTAAAGTATCTTGATTTCAAGGTAATAATATTACATAAATAGTCATGTGTCAATAACTTATTTAAATTTAGCCATTATAATCCCTTTTTTCTCCTATTTTTTATTATTTTAGTTTTCGAATAACTTTTAATGAATAAAGGAAAATTATTATTAACAAATAAACTTTTAAAGGAGCATTTATGTGTGAGGAATTCCTAACATGATTTTTGAACTAGGATAACGGTAGTGGCATATTGAACTATTTCTTCCACCTTATTTATTTGATCTATTGGACCAGATGGAGTCTTAGGGGAATTTAGCATAAGTAAAATAAAGTAAAATTTCATTCAGTGGGTGATTGTTACGTATTTACCCGCTTTATTTTATTATATATGATGGTGAGGGATATCTATTGAACCAACCTAACTGTGACTTTTCACCACTTAAACAACAAATTGTTAAAGGCTTACGAAATGTATCAAAAGAAATAGATTCTATAACCTTAGCGTTAGAGAATGAAAATAACTGTCTGTTAGGTAGCATTGAAGAACTTAAACAAAAATTTGAAGAAATAGAAACTGTGGCATCTTCATTTTACTTAAATTGTTATTTATCTCCTTTTACAGATAAGTTTTTAGATCTTTCTACCTCCATACAACATCTATCAAGTCTTAGGCATGGAGCTTTAATCGTAATTGAACGTAAAGATCTAATAAACCCCTATATAACTCCAGGAACCTTTATTGGAGCAAATCTTACATCTTCATTATTGGAGTCAATCTTTTTCCCAGGTAATCCACTCCATGATGGAGCTGTACTTGTTCGTTCAAATCATATTTTTTCCGCTGCAAATGTTTTACCTTTATCTGATGTGAATGCAGGAGAAAAGAAACTAGGTACCCGTCACCGTGCAGGGATTGGACTAACAGAACGGAGCGATGCGCTTGTGCTAATTGTTTCAGAAGAGACAGGAAAAGTTTCTTTCGCAATTGATGGGAATCTTTATCCTATTATAACTTCTAGCTCTTTAGTTTAAGGCCTTATTACCTTATCTTAATTAAATTCATATAAAAAAATTGCCTAAATAATAAAAAAAGCTGATTAGCCTAACGGGTTCTATTTTGGGGTACAAAAGTTAAAATAACTATTCAAAAAACATCAAAAATAACATTAAAAAAGCACCGCAATATTGTGGTGCTTTCTTAATATAAAAATAGACCAATTAATAAAAAATTAGTTTTTATGGAACTAAGGATCCGTTAACGGAATAAGTAAACGATACTAATTTTTCTTTTCCCTATCTTAATAATTCAATAATTTCTATCATAACCATGAGTCTTTTTATATCTATTATAGGTCGGAAATCATTCCGCCATCTACTACAAATTGAGCTCCAGTTGAATAGCTTGAATCATCAGAAGCAAGGTATACAACTAAATTAGATACTTCTTCTACTTCTGCTCTTCTTCTTAGTGGAATATCTTGTTCAAGTTGCTTCAGATATTCTTCAACATCTGGTTGGTCAGCCATAGGTGTTTTGATTATTCCTGGATGTACAGAATTAACACGGATGTTATATTGCCCAAGCTCAGTAGCTGCACCTTTCGTCATACCAGTTACAGCATGTTTAGAAGCACTATAAGCAATAGCCGTTGGCGCACTTACCAAACCATCTACGGATGAAATGTTAACAATAGAACCTACGCCAGCTTTTTTCATAGAAGGAAGTACTTTTTGCATTCCTAAGAATACTCCAAGCTCGTCTACCTTAAATGTTAATTCGAAGTCTTTAACAGTTAGTTCTTCTAAAGTTTTAAAGATACCAATTCCTGCGTTATTTACTAACACATTGATCGGACCAAATGTTTCTTCTGTTTTTGATACAACTTCTAGCCAGTTCTCTTCACTAGCAACATCTAATTTAAGAGCGATTGCGTTTTCTCCTAATTCATCGGCTAGGTTTTGCGCACCTTCAAAATTAAGGTCTGTAATCGCTACTTTCGCGCCTTCTTCCACGAATTTACGAGCATGCATAGCACCCATACCTTGTGCTGCCCCTGTAATAATCGCTACTTTACCGTCTAATTTACCCATTATGCTTTCCTCCAATTTTATATAAAAATTATAGAATTTTAACAACTGT
>NZ_JBALOQ010000044.1:0-65384 GCF_036962705.1 Bacillus sp. JJ1562 | reverse complement strand
AGTCAAGTCCAAACAATTGTGTAAAATTTGTCTACAGTGTTTCAACTCTATTTTGTTTGTTTGTATATTTGTGGTATTGGGAAGGGGTACCCCTTCCCAATACCACAAATTTTCGCTCCGCGCGGTTACCCTTGGTTAATATATCTTTTTTTATTCAGTTGAAGTTGCTCGTTTTCCATCAGTAAAGCCCCAATAAGTCGGAAAGCTGACTGTGTGTTAGGAAAGATTCGAATAACTCTCTCTCGTCTTCTAATTTCTTGATTTAATCGTTCGAGCGAATTAGTACTAGAGATATGTAATTGAAATTTTTCCGGTTCATTTAGAAATTGGATTGAATCTTCAAAGCCTTCTTCAAGAATAGAAATCGCATTTTTAATCTTTGTGGATTCAATATGTCTCGAAACAAATTCATCTTTAAATACCCTTGCCTCGTCCGGAGAAATTGTTTGATAAATACGGCGAATTTCATTTTTCAATTCACCAACTCCTTTTTTAGGGAGTTTATCAATAATATTTCGTTTAAAATGAACAGTGCATCGTTGCCAAGAGGTCCCGATAAACTCTCGTTCTATGGCTTTCTTTAACCCAGCATGCGCGTCAGAAATAACGAGCTTAGGAGACTGGAGCCCCCGAGACTTTAGATTTTGGAAGAAGCCTTGCCAGGCTTCAAAACTTTCTATATGATCTATTTTTAATCCAATAACTTCACGCTTTTTCTTCTCATTCATTCCAGTCATGAGATAGACTGCTTTTGATACAACTTTATCGTGTTCACGGACCTTAATATACATCGCATCAGCATATAGATATGGAAAATATTGAGTATTAAGAGGACGATTAGCCCACTTATTAACAATTGGATCGAGTTTTTCAGTTAGGGAGGAAACAAAAGACTTAGAAACACTCTCCCCACATAGCTGCTCCACTATATTTGTAACTTTTCGTGTAGAAACACCATTTACCACCATTTCCAACATAGCGAGTACCAGGGCCTGATCAACTCTAGAAAACTTCTCAAAAACTGAAGGGGAGAAGTGGCCTTCTCTTGTACGAGGAACCCGTAGCCTGATTCTCCCAATACTAAGTATTAGTTCTCGTTCATAATATCCATTACGATAATCAAGGCGTTCCGAAGAACGCTCATAGGAACCTGCACGTAAATAATTATCACGTTCCTTTTCCATAATCTCATTTAATACTAATACAATGGAAGACTTTACAACTGCATCAATATTGGAATTCATCACTGATTCTTTTAAAACATCAATATCTAGGTTAAACTGTATTTGAGTCATTTTTATTCCTCTTTTCTTTGTTTTTCTTGGTCGTTAAACATTGTAGACAAAAAGGAATAAAATGACTCTTTTCTTTTTACACAATTATACGGACTTAATCCGAAGCCTTTTCGGAAAGTCCTTCATCGACGTTATGAAGGACCGAGCATAGCCGAACCCTCATCGGAAAGTCCTTCATCGGTGTTATGAAGGACCGAACGCCGCCTAACCCTCACCGTAAAGTCCTTCATCGAAGTTATGAAGAACCGAACGCCGCCTGCCCCCATCGGAAAGTTCTTCATGGACAAGCAGCATACTAACTAGAACGCCTGTGAATAATTACCATCCCTCTTTGGAACGCTTATACTATCAAAGTCCATACAAAAGTGGTGAAAAAATGCTAATTAGAGAAGACACCCCAAATAAAATACACCCAGTTGTTAAAAAGCTGATGTTAGTTAACACCATTCGAAGCATTGGACAAGGCATGATGGTGGTTGTTTTAGCTCTATATCTTGACGCTTTAGGGTGGAGCGCTATAAAAATCGGAACCGTGCTAGCAGCCGGGGGATTGCTCGGAGTCTTCCTAGCACCGCTAATTGGTATAGTTAGTGATCGAAAAGGTAGGAAACCCTTTATTCTTTTTTCGGAGCTATTAACAGCCGCATGTGCATTGATTGCGATCATGACAACGAACCCGATTTTACTATTTGTCGCCATCACCTTTTCGGGTTTTGGAAAAGCAGATGCTGGTTCAGCAAGTCCATTTGCTCCCGCGGAACAGGCATGGCTTGCTTCCTTTATAAAACCGTCTGATCGTGGAAAAATATATAGCTTGAATAATGGGCTTAGTTTTTTCGGAATGGCGACAGGCGCAGTACTCGTTGGAATAATGAATATAGGATCCGAAGCGTACTCGTATCAACTTGCTTTCTTTGTTACTTTTGCCTTCTCACTTGTGACAACCTCGATTATTTTAACGATAAAAGGAGAAAAGCAACACAGGAAAAAGCAAACACTCGACATGTCGCACAATATTGAAGAGAAAAAAATTACAAAAGAAGAAAATACATCGATTTTAAAACTAGCTGGAATCAACGTATTGAATGGAATTGCGATTGGATTAACGGGGCCGATGATGGCCTACTGGTTTTCAGTGAAATTCGGAGTGAGTAGTGTACAAATTGGTAGCACACTAGCACTCACTTTTTTTGCAACTGGTATGACTTCGCTTTTTCAGGCAAGAATTTCGCACAAGCATGGCACCGTTCAATCAATTGTAGTGGTCCGATATCTCGCATGCCTACTTTTAGTATTAATGCCATTGTTATCATCATATGCACTTGTTTCGATTATTTATATCTTACGAACGGCTTTAAATAGAGGATCGCAAGGAGCCGGGCAGGCACTGAGTGTAAGCTTAACTCGCGGTCATCGAAGTGGCTTGGCTTCAAGCATCAATCTTATTTCGATGCGACTCCCCATGTCGATTGGCCCTTATATAACGGGATACCTTTTTGGATTAGGCGCACTGGCTTTGCCTTTTTATATTGCAGCAGGTTTACAAGGTAGTTTTGCATATTTTTACGGAAGGCTATTCCGGGCTTACGATACAAAAATGAAACTAAATCCATCATCCGGATGAAAAAAACGACGAGCAGAGCTTGTCGTTTTTTAAAGAAAACTAAACAGGATGATGATTGCAAGTGGTAACAGGATTATAAAATAACCGATCGGGTTCCCGAAGTTGAGTGTCCACCCAACGCCAAAGCGTTTTTCAACAAAAATGGATGGATCGTTTCTATTTACATAAAAAAGTCCGCCAACCCAATGGGCATCATCGTCATAATCTCTTATTCCTGCATTTGTTTCACCAATGTTTATTTTATCAGAGCGCCCAACTTTTATGGCAAAAGCAATTGTAGAAGCTAAAGTCACGATTAGAAAAATAATTGGTACTGCCATAACAATTGTTCCGTCCACGATATCAGGGTGAATCGTTCTTAATTGAAAGAAACTAAACATCCCCGTTAATAAAATGGTCGTTAAAAACATGAACCAGCTTGTATATTTACGTAAAGTAAGTTGTCTTAACTGTGAAGCATTGGTTGCCGTTGCACTTAATTTAATACCCGACTTTTTCGTAGCAATTTGAATACCTAAAAACATTGCCTGCATCACTAATAACATAAGTGGCGATGAAATAGCTGAAACTGGTGTTTTTTCAGTAAAGGCATCAGCTTCTCCGTTCATTCCCCAGTGAGTTGGAATCTGGTCTGGAAGAAGATTGTATTGTGCAATTGTGTAACCAATCAGGCCAACTGTGATAACCATCGGTACTAAAAATATGTACCATGGAAGCATTTCATCCTTAGCACGAGCTGACAAGTCCGCGATTTGTACCTGTTTTGTATTTTCTCCCCATTTCTTTTTCTTTTTTAACTGAAGTGTTTTTCCATGAAAATAAAAGTAGAGTGTAAAACTGAAAAGAATTATCGCAAATTGAATAATTGTTCCGATCAGAACAGTCTGTTCCTCAGATGGGCTACTCGTTAGTACCCATACAACGTAACCTACCAAAGCAACTATTGATAAAAGGGATACGAGTAGGGCGTATTTCTTTTTATACGAAGAAAGTTTTTCATCCTTGATATTTTTCTCTGGAACCGTAATCCCGAAGATAACCGTGCGCTTCACAAGGAAAGGAACAGCGGTTTGAATTCCAGCTAGAATAATCGCGATTAAGAGAAAGATAGCTAAAGTCATAATTAAACCTCCTTATTTGGTGAGCTTTTAAAATTAATAATAATAGAAGAAACTAATTCTTGAATTTGTTCATTAGACATACCGGCTACTAGTGACTCTGCAATGAGTAATTTATAGTCTTCCTTTAATCGGTCAAAGGAAGCTGCGTTAAAATCTTGTGGGGAAGAAATTACCGCACCAGATTTTGGGACGATTCGGATAATTCCTTTTTCCTCTAACTGATGATAGCTTTTATTGACTGTATGCATGTTGATGCCAAGGTCTCCAGCAAAATTTCTCACAGAAGGTAGTGATTCACCAGGCTGAATCAATCCTCTAGCGATTCCTTCGATGATTTGATTGGTTATTTGCTGGTAAATGGGAATATCGGATTCAGGTTCAATTCGAATCATCATTTTCGATCCCTCCAATACTATAGGACAAGGATACTGTCCCTCTCAATCTGTTCTATATATATTATAACAAATCTGTTCTACCATGTCTATAACACAACAAAAAATGCTTGACGCAACAGAATATCACTGTTAAAATTTCCTAATTATATTAATATAGTAATTTGTATAAGTTCGGGATATGGCCGATCGTCTCTACCAAGCACCGTAAAAAGCTTGACTACAAATGGTTTATAGGGATATCAAATGTCCTTATTACTCTCATTTGTACGAGCTTTGGTAGTTTAACACTATCAAGGCTTTTTTATTTTTAAAATATAATTTACATCTAAATGGGGAATATAGAAATATGAAAAATTATTTTGATTTCAGTAAACGCCAAACTACATATAAGCAGGAATTTATCGGTGGGTTAACAACATTTCTATCGATGGCCTACATCCTTGTGGTAAATCCAATTATTTTAGGTGAATCTGGGATGGACAAAGGTGCTGTTTTTACGGCAACCACGATAACCATTATAGTTGGCTCATTGCTTATCGGTATCCTTTCTAATTACCCAATTGGGATTGCCCCTAGTATGGGACTTAATTCATTTTTTACGTATTCAGTTGTAATCGGGATGGGAATTCCTTGGCAGACGGCATTAACAGGTGTTTTTGTCGCAGGTATTTTATTTGTGATATTAAGTGTGTTAAAAGTACGGGAAAAAATTATTAATGTGATTCCGCAGGATTTGAAGTATGCAATTGCGGGTGGAATTGGTTTCTTTGTCGCTTTTATCGGATTAAAAAATGCGAAAATTATTGTAGGGAACGAGGCAACGTTTGTATCACTTGGAGATTTCACATCTGGCCCGACTTTGCTTGCCTTATTCGGATTCATCATTACCTCAGTTATGCTTGTAAGGGGAATTCGTGGTGGCATATTCTACGGAATGGTTATTTCTTCAGTTGTAGGGATGATCCTCGGGATCATTGACAAGCCGACTGGTATCATCGGTAAAATTCCAAGTCTTGAACCAACATTTGGTGTTGTTTTTTCAGAGCTACCAAATGTATTTACACCAGAATTAATTATTGTTATTTTTACATTCCTTTTTGTTGGATTTTTCGATACTGCCGGGACGTTGATTGCTGTCGCGAGTCAAGCTGGAATCTTGAAGGATAATAAAATTCCAAACGCGGGGCCAGCGCTCCTATCTGATGCTTCCGCAACTGTTATCGGTTCTGTTCTGGGTACTTCTCCGACTGCGTCCCTGATCGAGTCTACGGCAGGAATTGCAGCAGGTGCACGTACTGGTTTTTCATCGATTGTCATCTCAGGCTTTTTCTTTCTGGCTCTCTTTTTCTCGCCATTGTTAGCGGTGGTTACGTCAGAAATTACAGCTCCTGCTCTCATTATTGTGGGTGCAATGATGGCAGCGGAAGTTCGCCATATTAATTGGACAAAGCTCGATATTGCAATTCCGGCATTTACAACGATCATTATGATGCCATTAACCTTCAGTGTCGCAACAGGGATTGCCTTAGGATTCATTATGTACCCTGTCACCATGTTTGCATTGGGAAGACATAAAGAGGTACATCCGATTATGTATGTTTTATTTGTTACGTTCATTGTTTATTTTATATATCTGTAAGTTGCAGCCCCTGGAAATGTCTTTACCTCATATCCAGGGGCTTTTGTTTTTGTTAAAATATTCTAGTTAGGTCTATTTAATAAAACATGGGAGGTGTTGGGACGAGGGACCTGTCCCTTTGTCTGAGTCACTATGAAAATATTACTTGTTGAAGATGATAAGACGATTGCGTCTGGCTTGGATTATTCTTTAACGCAGGATGGGTATGAGACGATTGTTTGTCATAATGCGAAGGATGCCAAGAAGGTAATCACGGAAAAAATAAATGGGATCGGCCTTTGCCTCTTTGATTTATCGTTGCCGGATGGAAGTGGCTATGAATTATGTGAGTTAGTTAAAAAGCAAAGTGATAAACCAGTTATCTTCTTAACAGCACTGGATGATGAAGTGAATGTTGTAATGGGACTCGATATGGGCGCGGATGATTATATTACAAAGCCATTTCGGATTCGTGAACTTCTGTCCAGGATTAAATCTGTACTTCGTAGGTATAACAAGCAAACACCAACCCAGCCCAAAACGATAATAGATATCGACACGTTACGGATCAACACCTTAGAAGGTAAGGTTTATAAAAATGGCGAGGAAGTGTTACTAACGTCGTTGGAGTACCGTCTATTATTAATTTTTGCAAATCATATTGGTCAAATTCTGACGAGAACACAGTTACTTGAACGGATCTGGGATGTAGCGGGTGATTTCGTGAATGATAATACATTGACTGTCTATATTAAAAGATTACGAGAGAAGCTTGAGGATGAACCACAAAGCCCAAAAATCATTAAGACTATTCGTGGTTTGGGTTATAAGGTTGGTGAGTAACATGCTGCGTAACCGAGAAGTCCAATTCTACCAGCTCGGGCAAATCACCATTTCACTACTTGCAATAGGAGTAGCATATTTTCTGTTTTCTGGACAAGTTGCACTCTTTGTTTTTGTCCTATCCGTTCTACTAATGGGATGTAGCATGCTTTTTACAAAATGGAGATATCATGAAATAGAAAAACTCTCTGGATATTTACGCAAAATTGCTAGTGGTGATTATAGTTTAGATGTAAGAGATAACCGTGAAGGTGAACTTAGTATTTTAAAAAATGAAATCTATAAAGTGACATTAATGCTGTCTGAGCATAGCGCGCTATTGCAGCAGGATAAAGTTAAATTAACGAATGCGATTTCGGATATCTCCCATCAATTAAAAACACCACTAACCTCCATGATGGTTATGGCCGATTTATTAGGAGATGCCAAATTAGACGATTCAAAGCGAGCCGAATTTACAAATAACATTCGCGTTCAATTAGAAAGAATTGAGTGGCTTGTATCGTCTTTATTAAAGCTTTCGAAAATTGATGCAGGTACCGCTCTGTTTAAAAAAGAAATTATATATGTTTCAGAATTGGTTGAGCGGGCGATTCATCCTATTCTTGTACCAATGGATATTAAACAACAAAACCTTGAATTACTTGGAGAAAAAGAGGTTTCTATTGTTGGTGATTTTAACTGGACAACAGAGGCTCTAATAAATATTTTAAAAAACTGCGTGGAGCATACACAGAATAATGGAGAGATTTTGATTACATTTTCAGAAAATGCGATGTATACCGAGATTATCGTTTCGGATAACGGGAAGGGCATTGCCAAAGAGGATCTCCCCTATATTTTCAAGCGTTTTTATAAGGGTAAAAATGCAGGTGAGGGAAGTGTAGGAATTGGCCTTGCCATGGCCTATAGTATCATTAAAAATCAACATGGTGATATTGAAGTAAAAAGTGTTGAGGAAAAAGGCACACAATTTATGATTAAATTTTACAAGCAGGTTATCTAAAGTGAATAAATAGTCACTTTGGAGTCACTTAATAGTCATCTTAGGCAGATATACTGAACTCAAGATACGAAAATGTGGAGGGTTACCAATGAATATATTACAAATTGAAAATCTGTCTAAGGTATATGGTAAGGGTGATACGGCTGTTAAGGCACTTGATGATGTGTCATTTTCCGTAAAAAAAGGGGAATTTGTAGCGATTATCGGACCATCTGGTTCAGGTAAGTCTACTCTTTTACACTTACTAGGTGGTGTAGATCGTCCATCTAGTGGTAAGGTTCTCATTGATAACACGGACATTTATGATCTAAATGAAACACAATTAGCGATATTTAGACGAAGACAAATCGGATTAATCTATCAGTTTTATAATTTAATCCCTATTTTGACGGTTGAAGAAAACATAACACTGCCTATGTTGTTAGATGAACATAAGGTTGATCCAAAGCAATTAGCAGATATTGTGAAAATTTTAGGTTTAGAGAAACGATTAAATCACCTTCCTAACCAGCTTTCAGGGGGGCAGCAGCAGCGGGTATCGATTGGACGCGCACTGATAAGCAATCCAGCGATTATGTTAGCAGATGAACCGACAGGAAATCTAGATAGTAAGAATAGTAGCGAAATCATCGAGTTGTTAAAAATGTTCAATAAAACGTATCAACAAACCCTACTTGTGATTACCCACGATGAGCGAATTGCACTTCAGGCAGACCGCGTCATCTCAATTGAAGATGGAAGGATTGCTAAGGATGAGGTGATCCGTCCATGAACATCATCAACAAACTGACGATTCGTCATCTGAAGGAAAACAAACGAAGAACCCTCGTTACAATTATTGGTGTTATCATCTCAGTCGCGATGATAACAGCAGTTGCAACACTTGGTGTTTCGTTTTTAAACCTGATCATTAGAGATCAAATAGCTTCAAATGGGGAATGGCATGTTAAGTACCACGACGTTAACAACGAACAAATACAAGCGATTGAAAATGATAGTCAGACGAAAAAATTGATACTTTCAAATGACCTCGGCTATGCAACTCTTGAGGGTTCAGATAATGATAGTAAACCCTATTTATTTTTCAAGGAATATAACACAGCTGGATTTCAGCAGTTTCCAATAGAGTTGGCGGAGGGACGCCTACCTTTCGCAGAAAATGAAATAGTGATTTCAGAAGCGATTGCTGATAATGCCAAAGTGAAATATAACATTGGGGACCAGTTAAACGTTGATGTTGGTAAAAGAATGTTTGCTGGGGAAGCGGAACCGCTAGATCAGAGTTATTCTTTGCAAACAGACGAAAATGGTGTAATCGAAAAACTTCAGATTGAGTCCACAGAAACACTTACAATTGTAGGGACAATCAAACGACCAACGTGGGAACCTACTTGGTCACCAGGATACACAGTTATTAAATATATGGATGAAAACTCATTGAATCCAACAGATAAAGCTGATGCAGTTGTCGTGTTAAAAAAGATAAATGGCTCTTTATTTAAACATTCGGAAACACTGGCGGATGAACATGGAATCCAGTTTGTTTCATACAATAATGAACTATTGCGTTTGTATGGGGTTACAAAAAATGATAGCCTTCGTGTGACATTATTCTCCTTAGCGGGAATTATTATGACGGTTATTATCATTGGCTCGATTGCATTAATCTACAATGCTTTTGCTATTAGTGTATCAGAGCGTTCTAGACACTTAGGAATGCTTTCGAGTGTAGGAGCGACCAAAAAGCAAAAGCGTAACTCTGTCTTTTTCGAGGGTGCCGTAATTGGAGCAATTAGTCTTCCAATTGGGATCCTTTCGGGGCTAGTAGGAATCGGCGTAACCTTCTGGTTTATTAATTCCTATCTTGAAGGGGCACTCGGTGTTAATGAAGAACTTAAGCTAATCGTTACGCCAGCATCCCTTTTAGTGGCGTGTGTAGTATCGATTGTCACCATTTTCATTTCTACATTTCTCCCGGCGAAAAGAGCTTCAAAGGTTTCGGCAATTGATGCAATTCGTCAAACTCAAGATGTTAAACTGTCAAGAAAAACAGTGAAAACATCAAAATTTGTTCGAAGCATTTTTGGAATGGAAGCAGAAATTGGCTTAAAGAACCTGAAACGGAATAAAAGAAGGTATCAGGCTACTGTTTTCTCACTTGTGATTAGTATTGTTCTCTTTTTATCGGTTTCATTTTTTACAGATAGCCTCAAAAAATCATTGGCGCTTTCTCAAGAGAACATGAGTTTTGATATACTAGTGTATGGTAGTCAATTTGACAAAGAGGATCTACAACCCTTAACGAAGCTTGATTTTGTAACAGAATCGAGTATCGTTCAAACTGTTAATTTAAATACCTGGGTGGATGAGGAACAACTTCCGAGTGAATTACAAAAACAAGTGATAGAGAATCCTGACATGCTACAAGACGGACAGTATAGGTATTATATAGCATTACATGGTCTAGATAATGATAGCTTCAAAAAGTATGCTGAAAAAGTTGGCGCGGATACTACTAAATTTGAAAAAGTAGATCAACCGACCGCGATCATCATCGATACTATTTCTTACAAAGACTTTGAATCAGGAAAATTTGTTGAAACAAAATCAATCGAAACAAAAGTAGGAAATAGTCTGGATTTGTATAATATGGACTTTGAAGATGAGGAACAAATATCTTTGGGAAATATCAAAATTGGGGCGTTAACCGACCAGTTTCCAATGGGAGTTTACACGACTGGGATTGGTGGATTAGATATCGTTGTTTCAGAGGATGTTTTGAAGGATGTGATTTCAGGCAATGAGAGGGCAAAAAAAGAGATTGAAACCTATTTGTTCATGAATAGCTCTGATCCTTTAAAAACACAGGATAAGCTGGATAAAATGAAGCAATCCAGCATGTATGTGTACAATGTCTATCAAAGTAAACAAGGCCAAGAACAGTTAATGCTATTAATGTCAATTTTCGCGTATGGATTCATTACATTGATTTCATTAATCTCAATTGCAAATATCTTTAATACGATTTCAACTAGCATCTCCCTTCGTAAACGAGAATTTGCGATGTTGCGCTCAGTAGGAATGACACCGAAAGGCTTTAACAAAATGATCAATTATGAAAGCATTTTTTATGGGATCAAGGCTCTTACTTTTGGGTTGCCTATTAGCTTAGTTGTTATGTTTTTAATCTATTGGTCACTTGGAAACTCGTTTGACTATGGTTTTACACTCCCATGGATGAGCATCTTGTTTGTTGTTATTATCATATTTATCATCGTGGGTGCAGCTATGTTGTATTCGATTCAAAAAATTAAAAAAGAAAATATCATAGATGGGTTGAAGCAAGAGAGTATTTAAAGGCTAGATACCCACTCCTCCTTTATATGGGCCCTGACCACGACTGTGGTTAGGGCTCTTTTTTACTGTGAAGATGCATAACTGTCTGTGTAGATGCAAATGCTGGGAAAAAGATGCAAATAAACGTGAGCAGACGCAATTCCGTTAGAGAAGACGAAAATATATAGATAGTAAAGCAAATATTCGAGTAGTGACGCAAAATCTGTGGAAACGACGCAAATCTTCGAGTAACGACGCAAATCTGTGGGAAGTGGCGCAAATATTCGTTTAGTGACGCAAATATTCTTAAAACGACGCAAATCTGTGGGAAACGATGCAAATATTCGAGTAACGACGTAAAATCTGTGGAAGCGACGTAGTTCATCGCGATATGAAACAAATTGTTCTGTTATAATGGTAAATATCTCATTACACGCGTATGGAGACACGTATTACATAGCACGGAGGGAAATATGAAGTTTATTAAGAAGGAACTTTTAGAATATGGAATGGATCCAACATGGGCGCATTATCTTGCTGTTGTTTTGATGATTCTTTTTATCGTGATCATCTGTATGGTGGCAAATTTTATCACGAAAAAAGTGATCATTACTATCATCACTCGAATCGTGACAAAGACCAAATTTCAATGGGATAATATGCTTGTAGAGAGGAAGGTATTTCGAAGACTATCTCATATTGTTCCGGCAATTATTATTCATTACTTTGCTTCAAGCTTTAAATATGAGCATTTGATTCAATTGGGTGCGAATACATACATAATCATCGTGGCTTTAATGGTCCTTAGCAGCCTATTAGATGCCATAAATGATATTTATCAAACCCATGAGATATCGAAGACTAGGCCGATAAAAGGGTATATTCAGGTAGTAAAAATTATTGTCATAACCTTTGGGATTATTTTAGTAATCGCGAATCTAATGGGGAAGAGTCCACTTCTTCTTTTAAGTGGAATTGGTGCTTTATCAGCTGTTCTTATGTTGATATTTAAAGATTCATTATTGGGTCTTGTTGCAGGTGTGCAGCTGACAACCAATGATATGGTTCGGGTTGGTGACTGGATTGAAATGCCTAAGTACGGGGCAGATGGAGATGTAATCGATATCTCTTTAGTTACAGTTAAGGTGCAGAACTTTGATAAAACGATAACGTCGATTCCAAGTTATGCTCTTATTTCCGATTTTTTTATCAATTGGAGAGGGATGCAAACCTCAGGTGGACGTAGGATTAAACGCTCTTTATTTATTGACACAAATAGTATTACATTTTGTACAGAGGAAATGATTGAGAAATTTAAGCAAATCCAACTTATTTCGGATTATATAACAAACCGGGAACATGAAATTGAAGATTACAATATCGAGCATGAAATTAATAAGAACAATCCTGTGAATGGAAGGGCGCTAACAAACATTGGCGTATTTCGAGCGTATGTTAGCAACTATATTCACCAGCACCCTGGTATTAATCAAGAAATGACAATGATGGTTCGTCAGCTGGCTCCCACTGAGCATGGTTTACCTCTCGAAATATATGCATTTTCGAATGATGTAAGATGGGCAGTGTATGAAACGACTCAGGCTGATATTTTTGACCACCTGTTTGCAGTTGCGCCGGAATTTGGGCTTCGCTTATTCCAAAATCCATCTGGGCATGATTTGAAAACAATGATGCTAGAAGAAAAAGAGGACGGAAAGATTCGAGGATTAGAAACTGAATGAAGGTAGGGACTCACAAAGGCTGTTTACTACAGCTTTTGTGAGTTTTTTGCCTTATTTGAAATTCTTATTGTCCAACACAACAATTTCCTCACTAGCCGAGTTTCCTGTTTGCTTTGTATGTTCAACTAAGTGCTGAATCGTGTCACAGGCTTGTTTAGCGCCTATCACAAGAAGAGGAACACCGATGAAGTCAATATGGATGCCTCTTGAAAAGAATCCGCCCATCGTCATGGCTAACGGAACTGTTGGGGATGTATTTGAGAAAATGATTTTTTCCTTTTGTTTATATCTTTCTTGGAGGATCGTACTAAGTTGTTTAAGAGCGGGAACGACCAACTTGCTTCTTTTTCGACCTAGTGAATAGACAGGGTTACCATCTTCATCAATTCCATGGAAGATTATTTTTCCAAAATCCTTCTTTGTTAGTTTATTAAAATAATCAATATTCAGGATTTCTTCTTTTGTTAGCTCTCGATCAGTAGGTAATTTATTTAAATGGTAGGCTGCGGCTAATGCTGTACTATGTGTCCCAGCATAATCATTGTATATGTAAATCATAGTAGCCCTCCTAATCTAAGTCATTTTACTTTTATTATCTCCAGAAAATCTCAACCTAAATCGGTATGATTATTTTTAAAGGAAGCATATTTCAAAACATACTTTTGAAAACGTTTTAAAAAAAGGTATTGCAAAAAAATATAGTAATGCTAGAATACTAATATACTAGTATGTTAACGATTGCATTCTAGTAATAAAGAAAAGTGAAAATATTTTTCTACAGTAAATTCAAGTCAAAGAAGGGATTTGCTATGAATAAGTCTGTACCAAACATAAACGGAGAATTTCCTTTGAAATTAGCACCTGCAAGAGCATGGCGGACTTATATGGGAGGGAAATTGATCGAAGAACTGCATGGGGGTAAAAATAAAGAAGATAGTCATTTTCCCGAGGAATGGCTGATGTCGATCGTTTCTGCCAGAAATGTCGGACGTGAACATATCATTGATGAAGGCTTAAGTAAATTGGATATTCCTGATTTAGATATTTCCTTAAAAAGTCTCATTGATGAAAACGCTACCGAGTTTTTGGGACAGAGTCATTTCGAGAAATACGGTAACAATACAGGGGTTCTCGCAAAAATAATCGACTCTGGCGAACGTTTAACAGTTCAGGTGCATCCGAATCGGGAGAAGGCAAGAGAATTATTCAATTCTGCCTATGGAAAAACAGAGTGCTGGCACATTATTGGAGGAAGAGAAATTGATGGTGAACCTCCATATGTATACCTTGGCTTCAAACCTGGTGTCACGAGAGAACATTGGGAAAAGTTGTTTGAAGTCCAGGATATTCAAGGTATGCTTGATTGCCTTCACAAATACTATGTAAAACCTGGAGACACATTTTTAATTGAAGGTGGTACACCTCATGCGATTGGTTCAGGATGTCTGTTGATTGAAATTCAAGAACCAACTGATTATACAATTCGCATTGAAAAAGTGTCACCATCAGGACTTGAAATTGATGCTTTTATGTGTCATCAAGGGATTGGATTTAAGAAAATGTTTGATTGCTTCAATTATGATACCTATACACGAGATGAAACACTGGAAAAATGGTATGTGAAGCCTTCCGTTTTAAAAGAGGTTATGAATAATCGAGAAATTGAATTAATCGGTTATCAAGACACACCTTATTTTAAAATGACACAGGTTGAAGTAGAAAATGAAATAGAAATAACCAATGATGGTATATTTTCTGGTCTGTACATTCTTTCTGGAAGCGGTTCAATTGTTTCAGATGGATATCATCAATTATTTAACATCGGTGATCAATACTTTGTTCCTGCAAAGGTAAGCGATTTAACACTTCGAAACGAAGGAAAAGAACCCTTAAAGGCATTAAGATTATTTGGTCCTAGAATAACAGATTAAAAGAGTAGGAGATGAATTAAGTTATGGCAACATTAGATTGGATTGTTTTAGGAGCGTTTTTCGCTGTAATGATTGGAATCGGTATTTTTAGTTATAGAGCAAATAAAAGCTCGAATGACTTCTTCGTTGGAGGAGGAAAAGTACCTTGGTGGCTTTCCGGGGTTTCTCACCACGTTTCAGGTCACAGTGGTGTGGTATTCGTTGCATATGCAGCTATTGCATATACTTATGGAATTACGATTTACTTTTGGTGGGCAGTTACAATCGGAATTGGGTTAATCATCGGGGCAAAATTTATCGCACCAAGATGGCCTAGACTTCGTCAAAAGTTAGGAATTCAATCACCTACTGAATACATGGCAATTCGTTTTGGTTTACCAGCACAGCAAGTTACAGCATGGACTGGGGTATTAATTAAACTTCTTGATATCGGTGCTAAATGGGCATCTATGGGTATTTTATTAAGTGGTTTCACTGGACTTCCAATTTGGTTAGGTATCATTTTATCTGGTGCAGTTTCCTTAATTTATGTTACAATTGGCGGACTTTGGGCTGACTTAATTACTGACTTTGTTCAATTTATTGTACAGTTAATCGCGGGTATTGTTATTTTTGTGGGCGTTTTCAGCCACCTAGGAGGATTAGGCTCTGTATTTACAATGTGGGGAGACCTACCGGATGGTCATGCAAGTCCGTTTAATGGATCTTATACTCCACTATGGGTATTCTTATTCTTATTCGTAAAATTCTTTGATTACAACGGTGGTAACTGGAACCTAGCAGCAAGATTTATTTCTACACCGGATGGTGAAAATTCAAGAAAAGCAGCAAGACTTTCAGCTATCCTTTACTTTGTATGGCCATTGTTAATTTTCTTACCAATGGTAGCAGCACCACTTGTTTTTAGCGATTTAAGTGATCCAGCTTCACAATTATATCCATTATTAACTACAACTTTCTTACCAGCTGGTTTAGTTGGATTAGTTTTAGCATCTATGTTTGCAAGTACAATGGGTATGACAGTGTCAGATATCAACGCTTTAACAGCAGTTGTTCAACGTGACATTTTACCAGTCTTAAATAAGAAATTTAAAGAAATGAAAGAAAATGTTGATAAAAGATCTCTTTGGATTGCACGTGGTTTAACAGTTATGTTTACAATCATCACAATTATTGTTGGTTTAAAACAAGAACAATTCGGTGGCGTTCTTGGACTAGTTATCACATGGTTCTCGGCATTAGTTGGACCAATGGCGGTACCTTTGATTTTCGGTTTATTCTCTAAATTTAAACACAGCACTGGAGCAGTAGCAATCTATTCTATAGTTGGGGGTATCGTTGGATTTGCTATCACACAACTAACTGATATTATCCCTGTTGATGTTGAAACTGCCTTCCCATTAATCGTAACTTCAATTATATTCTTTGGCTTAGGCTATATCAACAAGCGTAGAGGAGTTACAGTTTCACCTGAAATTGAGGAGTTATTACAATTCTTAGATACAGGCAAAGACGAAAAAAAGACTGACAATGCAAATAAAGCAGGGTAACATTACAAAAACAGAGGATCTCGTAACTGAGATCTTCTGTTTTTTTTTATCTACATAATCCATTCAATGACAATTTCATTGTTAATAGGTAGAATAGTTCGTAAAGGATATTTAGGGACAATACACCTGTCCCCATGACCCATTAGGAGAATGAATATGAAGGCGAAGTTTATTTTTATTGTAGTGATGCTGATCTTTGGTAGCATTGGATTGTTTGTGAAGAATATTGATTTGTCGTCTAGCGAAATTGCTCTGTTTAGAGGAGCAATTGGTAGTTTGTTTTTAATTGGTGCTAGTTTTCTAGTTAAGCAGAGGTTTTCTTTCAAAACGTCGAAGCGGAATCTTGTACTACTTCTATTATCTGGCGCAGCTTTGGGTTTTAACTGGATTTTTTTATTTGAGTCTTATCGTTATACTACGATTGCTAACGCCACTCTGAGCTATTATTTTGCTCCAGTGTTTGTGATGATTTTGGCACCATTTTTATTGAAGGAAAAATGGACTTGGATGAAGGGACTTGGGATTACACTTGCATTTATAGGGTTACTATTGGTCGTTAATCCAGGGGGTGAAGCGCCCATAGATGCTAATAACCATTCTGTTGGTATTATGTATGGATTATTGGCTGCTGCTTTCTATACAAGTATGATTCTTCTTAATAAATTTATTAAAGACCTATCAGATTTTGAAACTACCATTATGCAGCTTTTGACTGCTTCGATTGTCTTGTTTCCATATGTCCTAGCAACGCAAAGCTTAGATTACTCAGGATTGGGACTGCAATCTCTCAGTCTACTATTTATAGTTGGAGTAATTCATACTGGGGTCGCGTACTTACTCTATTTTTCAGTATTGAAAAAATTAAAAGGGCAAACTATCGCGGTATTAAGCTATATCGATCCCATTTCCGCTGTGATCATGGCAGCTATCATTTTGAATGAAAGTATGGGCTTTGTACAAATTGTGGGTGGAGTCTTAATATTGGGGTCCTCTTTTATCAGTGAGATTGATTGGAAAAGATTACGAAAACCAAAGAGGCATTTGATATAGTTCTAGGTGCAGAAGGTTTTTTTAAGATAATGTAGTTGACAATTAATTTATTATGGTCTAATGTTTATATATAATTTAATATTTCAAAATTTTCTTATCTAGAGAGGTGGAGGGACTGGCCCTTTGAAGCCTCGGCAACAGACTTTTTAAAGTACTGTGCCAATTCCTGTAGCAAGATGCTAGAAGATAAGAAGAGCGGTACTTTCATATATCCATTCAACCCTCTTCTTATTTTCAAGAAGAGGGTTTTTTATATATTAAAATTTATTTAAGAGGTGATTGTATGTCAACAGTTAGTACAGAAAATGAATTATTAAAAGCATTTGAAACTCTGAAAAGTAAAGAGTGGGTTGATCTGACACATACTTTTGGTCCAGATTCTCCTCATTTTTCCGCTTTTCAAGATGCTGAATTTAAAACACTTTTCACTCATGAGGATGGCTTTTTTGCACAAAGCTTCACATTTCCAGGACAGTATGGAACCCATATTGATGCACCAATCCATTTTGTTCCTAACCAACGCTATTTGGAAGATCTAGAGTTAAAAGAACTTGCTCTACCCCTTGTGGTGATTGATAAGTCAAAGGAAGCGGAAAAGAATCATGATTTAAGTCTAAGTGTTGATGACATTCTGAAGTTTGAAGAAGAACACGGAAAAATTGAAGCAGGTACATTTGTGGCGTTGAGGACAGACTGGAGCAAGCGTTGGCCAAATAAAGAGGCATTTGAAAATAAAGATTCTGATGGTAATAGTCACGCTCCAGGTTGGGGAATAGAGGCCTTAAAGTTTTTATTTGAGGAAAGAAATATTAAAGCTGTTGGACACGAAACGTTTGATACAGATGCGGCTATTGATTTTCGAAAGAATGGTTCACTTATTGGAGAATACTATGTGCTTGAGCAAGATACATTTCAAATAGAATTATTGACTAATCTTGATAAGGTACCTGCAAAAGGAGCAGTTATTTTTAATATTTGTCCAAAACCTGAAAAAGGATCAGGATTTCCAGTACGTTCATTTGCTATTTTGCCATAAGTGGGACGGGTCCCTTGTCCTACAACGCATATTAAGAAGAGCAATGGGCGAAATTGAAGTATATTGTTGATATTTCAAAAGAGATTTGGGGATAAAAGGGAAAGCGAACACTATGATGGGTGTTCGCTTTTTTTAAAAAATCAGTTATACAATTACATCATCAATAATTCCGTATTCTTTTGCTTCTTCCGCACTCATGTAAAAGTCTCGATCTGAATCTTTTGCTACTTTTTCAACAGGTTGACCTGTACGATCTGAAATGATTTGATTGACATGTTCTCGAAGCTTAAGAATTCGTTTTGCAGAAATTTCGATTTCGGTTGCCTGACCGCGTGCACCACCTAAGGGCTGATGGATCATAATTTCACTGTTTGGGAGGGCGAATCTTTTCCCTTTTGTTCCGGCTAGCAAGAGCATTGCCCCAAAGGATGCAGCCATTCCTGTACAAATCGTCCTAACATCTGGTTTTATATATTGTATCGTATCAAAAATGGCAAAACCAGCACTTGTTGAACCTCCGGGACTGTTAATATAAAGAGAAATATCCTTATCAGGATCATCAGCAGCTAAAAATAGTAGCTGTGCAACCACACTATTAGCAACTGCATCATTTATTTCATCACCAATCATGATAATTCGATCTTTTAATAGCCTCGAGTAAATATCATATGAGCGTTCCCCTCGACTTGATTGTTCAATAACATATGGGACTGTATTCATTTTGATAACCTCCTTATTCGCTTGCACCTTATTATGCAGCCATAGAGACAGTGCTTGAAGGAAGTTTGAAGAGACGTGATTTTTGCATAGTACAAGTTGGACTTATATTTTTTGATAAAGAACGGATAGAAGGAATGGTCCTAATTAATATGGATGGATCTTGAGTTCTAAAAGTTTCATGAAATACTTTTTGAATTTGCTCACGATCTTCCTCTATCCAATATTGCTCAATAAGTGAATTTCCATCTTTTTTCTCCATTCTCTGTTTTGCACGATAAATGGCAGCTTTAACAGCAGTTTCATTTGTATTTAATAGCTTAGCTATTTCAGATATTTGAAACTGAAACCCTTCTTTTAAGACAAATATGACAGCTTGCTTTGGAGTTAACTTATTTATAAGCTGTTGTACAGCCTCAAAGCGCTCTTCAATGTGAACGGAATCATCATATCCATCATCAGGAATAGCTTCAAGAGACTCTTTGTTACGTTTTCTTACAGTGTCTATCCATTCATTTCGAGCAATTTTATTCAATAAAGCTTTCGAGATAGTAGGTTGGTGCTTATAATGTTTCCAGGCTTTTATCAATGATTCCTGCACGAGATCATCACCATCCCAGCTATTTTGGGAAATAAATTGACAATATCGTCGAAGCATCGGATAGAGTTCATGAAGATGTTCTTCAGTAAAAAGTTCCTGATGTTCTTTAAAATCCTCTGATCCATTACAAGGCTTGCTATGCAAAACAATCACTCCTTCAACGCGTCTCTACTTTATAAACGAATGTAAGATTATCAAAAGATACGGGGTAAAAAATATTTATTATTTATTTTAATTATATGTATGATAAAAGTCTGGAACAAGAAACGATTAGTTTGATTTGTTATAATATACATAAAACAAAAGGTGGCTATTCGATGTTACGAAAACTTTCTGCGGAAAAGCATTGGCAACCATTCAAGGGGCCATTTACAATTACACGAATTCAGCCAGGCGATATTTTAGAGGAGAACGAGGATTTTTCATTTGGCCCATTAAGCATTATCGATCATGCTGTAATGAAAAAGGGATTAACCATCAAAATGCATGAGCATGTGAATGATGAGATTTTGAGCTATGTATGGAATGGTACGATGCATCATAAGGATTCAACTGGTTTGGAGGCACCCATTTCTCCTGGAAATTTAATGATGATGAATGCGGGAAAAAGCTTCTGGCATGAAGAAAAAGTGAAAAATGATCATGTCGAGATGCTTCAAATTTTTGTTCGACCACGAAATACAGATCTCGAACCAACTATTCAATTTCATGAAAAGCCCAATCGAAATCGGGATTGGTATCTTATGGTGGGACCTGAAGAAAGTCAGGCATCACTTAAAGTTAGACAAAATGTTTATATTCTTGATGCACATCCGAAGCAAGGGGATCAATTAGATATCCCTGTATATCAAGGCTTACAACCATTTTTATATGTTTTAGATGGTGAGTTGGCTGTAGGTGACCTTCAGATTAGAAAAATGGAGGCTATTACGGATTTAGAAGGGGCATTACCCCCGATAACTGCGGTAACTGATACAACTGTTGTGCTATTTTTCGTTGATATGAAAGCGCCAATGTCGATGATGGGAACCATAAGTGGGATTGGAAAGTAAAGCGAACACTATTTCGTTGGTGTTCGCTTCTTGTTTGATATTTTTGAGAATGAAACGAAGTAGTAATCAAATTTTTTGTATCCAAAATGCTCTAATCTCAATCTCGCAGACCAATATAGCCTACCTTTCCTTCGAATTAGCTAAATTGGAATCTTTCAATTTCTTGAATTTGAGATGAAAAATTACACTAAAAGCATTATAATTAATATGAAAATTATAAAAATTATGACTTTTTCATCTTGAAACAGCATGTTTGGGAAATTCTTTTGCAAGCAAGAGATCTTTTGTAAAAAAGAAACCACAATTGATTGGAAGGTAGGGTGAATCAAATTGAGTAAAGATATTGTTGTTATTGAAGGTGCTCGTACTGCTTTTACAGAATTCGGAGGCTCGTTTCGCGAAGTGTCTGCGATTGATCTTGCCGTACATACAGCGAAAGAAGCAATGCGCAGGTCATCCATTCAGCCCGAAGAAGTGGACCAGGTTGTCATTGGTAATGTCATTCAATCAAGTACTGACGCAATTTATATGGGAAGGCATGTTGGGTTAAAATCAGGAATTCCAGAGCATGTGCCTGGATTAACGGTAAATCGACTTTGTGGTTCAGGACTGCAAGCAATTGTAAACGCTGCACAGTCCATTAGACTAGGAGAATCAAATGTAAGCCTTGCAGGCGGTACAGAAAATATGAGCCAGGTTCCACATATTGTTCGTGGGGCTAGATGGGGTTTACCCCTTGGAAAAGCACCAATGGAAGATTATCTGTGGGAGGCTCTCTATGATCCATATGGTAAATGTTCAATGGCAATTACAGCTGAAAATCTTGCGGAAAAATATGAGATTTCTAGAGAACAAATTGATGAGTTCGCTTCACAAAGTCACAAGCGTTCATTAGCAGCACAAGAAAATGGCATTTTTGCACAAGAAATTGTACCTGTAACTGTTAAAGGACGAAAAACGGAGAAGGTTGTTGATCAGGATGAACATCCAAGGGATACACCAGTTGATGTTTTAAATAGATTACCAGCAAGATTTAAAGAAAACGGTGTTGTTACAGCTGGAAATGCCAGTGGGATAAATGACGGAGCGGCAACGTTGGTCGTCACTTCTAGTGAGTATGCAGAAAAAAGAAATTTAAAACCACTAGCAAGATTGGTTTCATGGGGAATCGTCGGTGTTCAGCCAAAGTACATGGGAATTGGACCTGCACCTGCAATTCAACAGGCATTAGAGCGTGCCAATATGAAAGTAGAGGATTTAGATTTAATCGAAATCAATGAAGCTTTCGCTGCTCAATATCTTGCTTGTCAAAAGGAACTTGGTTTTGACCCAAGTATTGGGAATGTCAATGGTGGTGCGATTGCATTAGGTCATCCTCTCGGAGCAAGTGGTGCGAGAATCAGCCTATCCTTACTATATGAGCTGAAGAGAAGTAATAAAAAATACGGCGCATCAGCATTATGTATCGGAGGAGGCCAAGGAATCGCTGCGATTTGGGAAGTCTTTTAAATTTATTAAGAGCAACAGTAATAAATGCCATTATGGATCGCAATCCGGATGTCGATATGAATTTTAGAACAAAAAAATCTGTAAAACCTACAACTAGGTTTACAGATTTTTTCGTTTAGCTTTATTTTTTCACAAAGTATTTTTCGCCGAGAAGCACTTTTTCTTCATAAGCTTCTGGTTTTAATTGATTCTCAACGAATGTCTGAAGTTGAGAAGGTTCCAAGTCGTACATAACTTCAATTTCTTTTGCAAAAAGAATTTCTTTTTCGAGCAACTGTGAAAGCGCAGGTTGCTGCATCGCTTTTGGTTCCTCTTCGCCCGTAATTTTTGATAGCCCGGTAACATAGTTGTCCAACGAACGGCTACCAACAATTTTAACGCCTTTATTTTCTTCATTCACCATAATAATGGTAGGAAAGCCTCTAGCACCAAGTTTCGCCGCAAGAGCAAAGTCTTCGTTTAATAGTTGCTGTCCGATTTCAGATTCTGCTTCATTTACGATAGCTTCTCCGTCTAGTCCTAAATGAATTACATTTTCAATCATCACAGATTTTTCAGCAATATTTTTATTGAATGCAAATAGTTCTTCTCTAGCAAAGCGTAAATATTCATTTGCTTTCTCGTCACCATGATTTTTTTGAATCACCTTGTACACACGTGATGGTGGGAAGGAAGATTGAACAGGATTGTCAACCATCAATGATCCATCGATTGGCATACGTGAGTATTCGCCAACTTCTCTCCAGTGCCCTGCTACATCTGCCGGTCCAAAGATCCCGTTTGCTGGATCAACGGGGCCACCATGCCATTTTTCAAGTAATCCACCCAAGACCGTGTGGAAATTGAAGTAATGTCCATACTGCTCTTTGAAGCGGCGGAAAGTAGGTTCAAGCGCCCAGCAATGGGAGCAAATTGGGTCTGTTACATAATATAAATCAATTGTCTTTTTCGGGTTCAAATCAATCATCTCCATTTCTTCGTCTCCTGCTACTCCACATACACCTGTTTCTAAATCACACATTAAATTGTTGTTTGTCATCTGATTTCCCTCACTTTTAATTTTATTGAATCAATCTGTTTGCTTTGTAATTCCATTTTAGTGGATAATGGAAAGCATACATACCAATAGATTACTTGATATGTTGGATATCCAACATATTTAAAAAAATGTTGAAAAAGTGGGAGGGATTACGAAATGTCTGAAGAAAAAACTGACCCCCGAGTTCTACGCACACGAAAATTAATAATGGATTCTTTCATTGACCTTTCAGGAAAAAAGGAATTTAAAGATATAACGATAAAAGACATCACTACTGAAGCAATGATCAATCGGGCAACATTTTATTATCATTTTGAAGATATTTATGACCTATTGGAAAAGGTATTATCCGAGGTTTTGCTAATTAATTTGAATAGCGAGTCCTATCAACAAAGTGAATTAAATGAAGAAACATTTATAGCTATCTTTAAGGCAATCACAAATTTTCAGCTTTCGTTATCGAACCGATGCCATCGTGGGTATGAAGATACAATTGCCCGTATTATACGGGACCAGCTAGAAGTTATTTTTTATAAACTGTTAATAAAACAGCGTCCTACAGATGATGAAAATTCGCTAAAAGTTACAGCTATCATGTTAAGTTGGGGGATGTACGGGGCTTCCGTCGAATGGAGAAGAAATCCGGATACCGTTAGCCCAGAGGAAATGATTAAGTCAGCTATACCTTATATTAAGAATGGTATTGACCTTGGGTCACAGGGACCGGTACTTAGCTAAACTGTATCCATGCATGTATATTTTTATTTTAAGTTGTAAAACCTAAAATTACTAAATATAAGGAGCGATAACTATGAATGGATTACAACGTTTTGCGCTTGCTTTAGTAATTATTGGGGCAATTAATTGGGGGCTTATCGGTTTCTTCCGGTTTGATCTGGTAGCATCTATATTTGGCGGCCAGGATTCCTTTTTATCTAGGATTATCTACGGTTTGGTGGGATTAAGTGGTTTATACAGTCTTAGTCTTCTATTTAAACCTAGTCGAGAAATTGTACCTAGTACTAGCAGAACCTAAGATCAATAAAAGTTATCTAATTAGTAGATCAAGCCTTAAGGTTTGATCTATTTTACGTTTGGGGAAAAAAATGAGAAGATATCCATGGTGAAGATCAAGGTATATATAGAATTGGGATGTTACCAATTTTTTAAGGGGCAATAAACCAGTCCCCGCGTCCCTAGGAGGAATTATTGATGAAGAGGATTTTTGCGGATGTGATTCAGTTTCGAGGGAGTCATTATGATTTCGGTCATATGCAGGGAAGGCTTCTTAAGGATTCTTTTCTGGTAAGGAATCGTGAGCAGCAATGGAAAGTAAGAAAGCCGCTATTTCGAATCGATCCAATTGAGACGAAACAGGTATTTGAACGTTTGGCCCCATTTATGTGGGAAGAGCTTTTGGGGCTGCAGGATGCTTTAGATTGGTCGATAGAAAGGGTATTGATGGAATTTGGAGGATATAGGGTTAATATTAAACCCTCAGGTTGTTCGATATTGGTTGGCGACAATTACATGATCCGGAACTATGATTATCATCCGAAGACCTATGATGGTCGCTTAGTTGTATTTCAACCAACCGATGGTGGGCATGCAACCCTCGGTTTAACCCAAAAAATTACCGGTAGATCTGATGGGATGAACGATAAGGGATTATCTATGGGGTATACTTTTATGAACCGAAGACGTCCTAGAGACGGATTTGTTTGTTATATGATTGGAAGACTTATTCTCGAGCTATGCGCAAATGTAGAAGAAGCAGTCCAGTTATTAAAGGAAATTCCGCATCGAGGTTCTTTTAGCTATGTTTTATTTGATTCTAGCTGTGAGATGCCTTTTATCGTAGAAACGTCACCAAGAAGAGTAGAGGTACGACAAGGATATACTTGCACCAATCATTTTAAAATCCTAACAGAAGAGAATCGTCGAGTCCTTGATGATTCGAATAAGAGGCTACAGGCTATTGAAGAAAAAGACAACTTAAACGGACTTGAAGCGTTTCGACTATTAAATGATACAGATAAAGGGGTTTTTTCTAAGCTTTATGGGAGCTGGGCTGGAACCATACATACATCTGCCTATTTTCCTGAAAAACTAGAAGCTTGGTGTGCACTCGGCGGGGACCAAGAACCTACTGTTTTTGATTTTACTGAATGGCTAAATGGGACAGACTTCCCTATAACAAAAATCCAAGGTGAAGTGGATACTGATATCCCCTTTGTGAATATTGAAAAGGCGGATTGGTTTAAATGTAGATAGGGTGGGAAGGAACCTGTCCTAACCAATACCTTATTGACAAGATTTTTGAATTATGTTTATATTAATAATTAACATAATTTTATGTGACACCTCGTACATATTTTTTAGGCTGATAAATTAATGCTGGGAGGTGGTTTTTTATTACTATGCAAAATAGGTATCTAAATGAAAATCAGGTTGAATTACTTCAAAAGGGAATTGAAAGTCTCCACAGTATCCAAGAATGGAAGCCATTAACTGAAGCCATAGTGTTAGAGGGAATAAAATTAGTCGGTGGTGGAAAGGGGATTTTTTTTGTTTTTGATCAAAGTTTAAAACAATTAATCCCACAATCTAGTCAGAATTTGAATAAACTGGAGAAAAAAGTATTAATCGATCGGACACAACAAAAATTTCAGCAAATTGAACTTCAAACACAAAGAAACATAAAAGAAAATACTACTTATTTTTTCCCCATTACAAGACAAAAGGCTTTTTCCGGAGTCTTAGTTATTATTCCACAGCAAGAAGAGGAACTTTCAGAGAAACAGATAAATATTGTCAATTTCTTTATGCAGTCAGTTCCAATTATCCTTGAAAACTCTCGCTTATTTTTAATTATGCAAAGGAAATCAGAGAGTCTCAACTTTATGACACAACTTCAAAGACTCGTTAACCACTATTCTTTTCAAGAGATTTTGGCTGAAATCGTTCAAAAAGTAGGTGAGCTGTTGAATTCGGAAATGGCTGGGATCATGTTATATGATCCTGTACATAAGGAATTGAGATTGCAAAAACCAGCTTTTGGATCATGGCAGGACTCAATAATCGAACAATACCGTGTTACTTTATCGGAAAAAAGCAATGCACGAGATGTTTTTTTAACAGGAATACCAGCTATCACATCTAATGCACAATCTGATGAGCGTTTTAACCAAAATTATGTAAAACTATTTAAAGCTACATCTATCATTACCGTTCCGTTACTGGTTGATAATAACAGAATTGGTATTCTTCATGCTATCAACAAAAATGACGGATATTTTACCCAAGATGATTTAAATTTATTAATGGAGCTATCAGAGCAATTAGGACTTACGATAAATGCTGCACTTGAGATGTCTCACACAAAAACTCCCCAAAATAAACGATTAGAAATTGAAAGATACCTTATACAGCAGCTTTTTGATTGCTTACTATTTAGTAATAAAGAAAAGGTAATGGAAGCATATAGCATACTGAAGACTTTGGAAATCACCTTAAAACCTCGGATTTGTATTTTGCGAATTGGTGCGTATGATAATGGCGAATGGTTCAACTTAAGTTCCAAAAGTGTACCTAAAGGAATCTGCTCAAAAATGGAAGAACTATTAGGGTCCCCATGTATGATCTACAAAGATGGGGCTATCATTGCCCTTGTTTCCCATGATTCAGAAAATGAAATACTTGATATAAGCCATAAGTTACAAAATGTACTACAGAAATATCTTAGTTTACAGTCTAAGAATCGAAAACTAGAGATTTTCATTGGAGTGGGAGAATCAGTAGGTTCAATCGAGTTGACAGAACATTCCTATCAACAAGCTAGTCAAATCTTAAATGCACTTCCTAGAATTAGGCATCTTGGGAATGTTGGTTATTATCCAGCGTGTGGAAGCTGGACATTACTTTCGAGTATAATACTGTTTGATGAAAAAAACGTAAACGCATACACTGGCCTATACTTAAAAAAGATAAATGTATTGAAAAATTCTAAAGAAGTTAAAGAAACCTTAGAGGTCTATTTAAAGCATAATGGTCAAATCAAGAAGGCTGCAGAGGAATTATTTGTCCATCAAAATACACTAAAGTACCGAATCGAAAAAATAACTGATATGACTGGGTTTGATCTAGGGGATTCCGAAGTACGACTTAGTCTATCTCTAGCATTGCGGTTAGAGCATTTAATGTATAGTAAGGTTTAGGAAAATGACTATTTTAAAAATGGTCATTTTTTTTGTTCCTAGAAGACAAAGTTTAGAAAAAATCAATTGATATTTTTGTAGGTTTACAACGTGGTTATGGTGTTTTGTATCCTGTACAATTAAAATGTAATATTCTAAATTATTAAAAATCAGATTATAGAGAGGAGGCTAATCTTGTTCACATATCAAAAGTCAGTTGAGGAACAGATATCGCCAGAGAAACTTAAGCTTTTACAGGAAAAGAAGTTACGAAAACAAGTCCAGTATATGTATCAAAATTCCCCCTTGTATGCTTCTAAATTGGATGAAGCAGGAATCCACCCTATGGAAATTGAGACACTTGAAGATTTACAAAAGCTCCCTTTTACAGAGAAATTTGAAATTCGTAAAAGCCAAGAAGACACCTCTAATCTAGGTTTACATCAATGTATTGATTCAAATAAGATTATAAGAATTCACTCATCATCTGGTACAACAGGAAGACCTACATATGTAGGAATTACCAAAAAGGATAGTGCTGTGTGGACAGATATTGTATCTAGGGTATATTACACAGCAGGTGTAAGACTTCATCATAAAGTTATTTTTGCGATGGGATTGTCATTCTTTGTAGGTGGGCTCCCTTTAAAGGATGGAATTGAGAATTTAGGAGCTACTTTTATTCCAATTGGAACAGGTGCTTCTGAGAGACTCGTTACAACATCTTTGCATTTAAAACCGGATGTGCTTTTATGTACTCCATCTTATGCTAATTATCTTGCAGATTATATTCGTTCAATTGGTATGAATCCAAGAGATTTAGGATTTAAGTTAATTGGTACAGGTGGTGAACCAGGTGGTGGTTTACTAGAGGTAAAGCAAAGGATTGAACAGGATTGGGGTGCAAGGGTTTTTGAAGCAATGGGAAATGCTGATATGGCACCCGTTCTTTTCTCAGAATGCCCAGCAGGAGATGGTATGCATTTTGTAGCTCCAGACTATGTAATTTGTGAACTAATTGATCCGGACACTGGTAAGGTTAAGCCTTTTGAGGATGGAAATGAAGGGGAGTTAGTGTATACAGCGATTGATAGAGAATGTGTACCATTATTAAGATTTCGAACAAGAGATTTAATCTCGATAAAAACAGGTAAATGTTCATGTGGTAGCACTAGTTTTCGAATTCGGTGCATAGGTCGAACAGATGATATGTTAATTATTCGAGGCGTGAACATTTTCCCATCGGCAATAAAAGATGTAGTAAGTAGTTTCTATCCGAGAACAACAGGTGATATTCAAATTTTACTTGAACAACCAGGACCTACAGTCGAACCACCATTGCAAATTAAAGTGGAGCATGGGATTAATTCAGAAAAGGATTTATCAATGCTGAAAAAAGAATTAGAGGAAACGTTAAGAGCCAAGCTCATGTTTCGTGCAAATGTTCAATTAGTTCCTGAGGGTACCTTACCTCGCTTTGAAATGAAAACAAAGTATGTCAAAGAAATCTACTAAACTATAAAAAATTAGGGAGGGTTTTACATGGCGCAATACACTGTTGATATTGATACAGGTGGAACTTTTACGGATGGGTTCTTTTCCTATGGGGACCGCTTTGAAGTGGTAAAAGTAGAAACGACGCCGCATGATTTAACCGTTTGTTTTAACAATTGCATTACGGAAGGTGCTAAAAGATTCGGACGCGAAAATGTAAGCGATTTCCTTAAGGATACGAAGACGATAAGACTTTCTACAACTGTTGGAACGAATTCCATCATCCAAAGAACTGGACCAAAGCTAGGGTTGATTGTGACAAAAGGGAATGAATATTCACTGTACCAAGATGGTAAAAATCCGATATTGAATTTTCTAATCCAGGAAGAGTTGATTGTTTCAATTGATGAAGAAGTATCTGAAAGTGGAAAAGTTGTTAAATCAGTCGATGAAGCTGAAATAAGACGAGTAACAAAAAAATTATTAGAACTCGGTACAAGGGTAATCGTTGTGAGTCTAAAAAACGCTCATGCGAACAATCAAAATGAGAAACTAGTTCGAAAGATTATTCAAGAAGATTTTCCAAAACATTATCTTGGTACAAAACCAATTCAACTCGGCAGTGATATTAGTTCACGATCCGATAATGGTATTCGAACAAATGCTGCAGTGGTAAATGCTTATCTACATCGCGATATGGTGAAGTATTTATATAAAGCGGATGAGGGCTTAAGACAAAAAGGATATACAAAGCCATTGTTAATTGCTCATTCCAATGGTGGTGTTGCACGTGTAGCAAAAACAAAAGCGTTGGATACGTACAATTCCGGTCCTGCTGCAGGATTAATGGGAACGAGATATATCGGTGAATTGTACGGGCTCGATAATATCATGTCTGTTGATGTGGGAGGAACTAGTACAGATGTAGGATTGATTTCAAATGGTGAGCTTACATTTGATACAGAATCAAGTATTGCAAAAATTCCTGTACATGCTCCGCTAATCCACGTTCTATCGGTAGGAGGTGGCGGTGGAACCATTGCTAAAGTAACTCCGGATGGAACTTTTCAACTAGGTCCAGAAAGTGCAGGATCAGTTCCAGGACCAGCATGTTTTGGGCTGGGTGGAACAAATCCAACAGTCACGGATGCCTGTGTAGTTCTCGGTATCGTTGACCCCGATTATTTCTTAGGTGGAACAAAAAAAATATCGAAGGAAAAAGCGATCGAAGCTATTCAAAAACGGATCGCCACACCGTTAAATATTTCGAATGAAGAGGCGGCATCACTTATTGTTGACAAGATCGAACAAATTGGTGCTGATACGCTAAAACAGCTTTCGAACGAGAGAGGTAAAAATATTAAGGATTTCCAACTCTTTTCATTCGGTGGAGGCGGAGGGCTATTTTCCGCTGGAATGGCTAAGAAAAGTGGAATCAGTAAAATTTTCACATTCCCTTTTAGTTCTGTATTTAGTGCATTCGGTCTTTCAACAGCAGATATTGCCCATACGTATCAGGTACGTGTTGATTTCCAATTTGGTCCTAGTAAAGAGATGGGCGAATTTCTTATCAATGCCAAAGTCAGCCTTGAAAAGATGAAAAAACTCTCTCATCGTGATATGCGTGGAGAAGGATTTACCCCAGAATCCATACGATATGAAGTTTCCTTAGAGATCGTTTCAGAAGATGGAAAAGTTAGAGATATTTTCTTTTTACCTAGCGATGTTTTTCATAGCACAAATGAACAGTATCTAAAAGAAGAGTTGCATTCTATCGCTAAGCAATTAGATTCAGAGAGAATCACGATTGAGTTTGTACGATTAAATAGTTACGTAAGTGTTTCTCACTTTGCGTTGCCATCCTTAGAGCTTGATAATACCATTCCTGAACCAAAATCGATAAGACCAATTTACTGGCAAGGAAATGTAATCAATACACATATTTATGACATTGAAGGGTTACAGCCTGGTCATAAAATTGATGGGCCAGCGGTTTTAGAAAGCTCAAATACAACTATTGTTGTTCCGCTTGGTGCAATGTTTAGAATGGACCAACATTTAAACGGAATTATGGAGGTGTAAGAATGAGAAAAAAGGTTACTGAGTATATTGCGATCGATTTACAGAAAGAAATGTGGGTTTGTGAAAAATGTGATCATGAAATAAACTCTGCACATGAGAATTACAAGAAAGGGTGCCTCATTTATGATCGTGACCCTAATGAAATTCATCAACCACATATAGAAGGAGAATACACATTCTCTCCAGATGCAAATTGGGTTCGTTTAGTTGAATTTTATTGTCCTGGCTGCGGTACGATGGTAGAAACAGAAGTTCTTGCACCTGGACATCCAATTACACATGACATTCAAATAGACCTAGAATCATTAAAACAAAGGGCTTTTGAAGAAGAAAAACAACAGAAGCAATTATTTAAAAATGTGTAAAGGAGGAAGAATAAATGACAACAAAAATAAGAGCGACAATCGATATTGATATCGGGGGAACATTTACAGATTGCTTTATCCGATACGGAGATCAATCGGTTATTTCTAAGAGTCCAACAACTGGATATGACTTATCAGTAGGATTTATTAAAGCCATTGAAAATGGAGCGGAACTCCTTGACTTAGCCATTGATGAACTATTAGAAGAGACGGACATGATTCGTTATTCAACTACAGTTGCAATGAACAAACTAATTGAACGAAAAGGTCCAAAGCTTGGTTTTATTACAACCGAGGGATATGAAGATATGCTATATATCGGAAAGGGAAGCCAATGGCAAGATGGTATAAGTTCATTAGAAAGTAGGAAAATTGCCGAGGTAAGCAAGCCGATTCCGTTAATTCCGAGAGAAAATGTTGTGGGCGTAAAAGAGCGAATTGATTATACAGGAGAAGTAATTCGTCCACTTGATGAAGAAGATTTTAAAGATAAACTACAATATTTAGTTGATCAGGGGGTAATGGGCTTTGTTGTATCTACTTTATGGTCCTTTAAAAATCCTGTTCATGAAAAAAGAATTAAGGAGCTTATTGAAGAAGAATATCCAGAGTATTACCTCGGGAATATGCCGGTTGTTCTTTCAAGTGAGGTTATGCCTAAGAGATATGAATATACCCGATCAAATGTGGCGATTTTAAACGCTTATCTCCACCAGGCAATGGCAGAAGAATTGTCCAACATTGGAGATGAACTACGCGATTTAGGGTACAAGAATCCACTTCTAATGGTTCACAATACAGGAGGAATGGCAGAGGTTTTCCGTACATCGGCAGTTAATACGTATAATGGAGGGCCAGTTGCTGGGATCATTGGAAGTAATCAACTCGGTAAGTTATATGATTATCCTAATATTGTCGTTACGGATATGGGTGGCACGAGCTTTGATATCGGGCTTGTTGTGGACGGAGAAACAAATAATTATCAATTCAAACCAGTCATTGATCGTTGGCTAGTTGATATGACAATGCTAGAAAGTAAATCGATAGGAACAGGTGGAGGCTCAATTGCATGGATTAACGATTTTCTCGGAGGTCGACTAGAGGTTGGTCCTCGAAGTGCAGGTAGTTTTCCAGGGCCTGTAGCTTATGACCAAGGGGGAACGGAGCCAACAGTGACAGACGCAGACCTTGTATTAGGTTATCTAAACCCTGATTATTTTCATGGCGGAAACTTAACGTTAAATATTGAAAAAGCAAAGCAAGTAATCGAAGAAAAAATTGCTAAGCCATTAGGTGTAGATGTCTATGAGGCTGCTTATCTTATTAAAAAAGTATGTGATGGAAATATGGCAAATATTATCCAGAAAGAAACCTCGCTTCAAGGAAATGATCCTAAAGATTTCGTACTATTTGCATTAGGTGGTGGCGGTCCTGTACATGGTGCAGGTTTTGGATTTGAGGCGGATATTCCAAAAACAATCGTTTTACAACAATCGCCTGTATTCTGTGCCTTCTCATCTTCCATGATGGACATCATGCACATTTATGAACAATCAAAACACATCATTCTCCTGGAGCCTGGAACAAAGAAGTTTTTAACCGACTATGAATCTCTAAATTCAGTTGTACGTGATCTACAGGAAAAAGCTATCCGCGATATTACGGGGGAAGGATTTAATGTAGAAGATATTCAATATCAATTGGAATTAGATATGAAATTTGGTGGACAGCTTAATATTAAAAGGGCCGTTTCTCCTACTTTAATCTTAAACAGGCCTGAAGATGTCCAAAATCTGTGGGATAGTTTCACAGAAGAATACTCAAATGCATACAGTTCCATTGCCGTTTATCCTGAAGGTGGAGTCGAAATTGAGAATATTGTTTTAAAGGCTATTGTTCCACAGGATAAGTTTAATTTTATCCAGAATGAATCCATCGGTGAAGATGCAAGCCATGCGATAAAAGGAACTCGAAAAGCGTACTGGCCAGACCTTGGAGGATTTGTAGACACCAACATTTATCAGCTTGAAGACTTAAGAAGTGGTAATAAAATAGAAGGTCCAGCTTTAATAGAATCACCACATACAACGGTTGTATTACCACCTAACGTAATTTATACAGTTGATCAATATTTAAATGGATTAATCGAAAAGAAAATGGTTGAGGAGGTATCGGCATGATTGATTTTGGAATTAATGATCGAATCCATCCAGAACCAATAGATGAATTTGAACAATTGGCCCTTGAAAGTTTAAAGCCTGGTGAATATGAAATTTATAGTGAAAAGCTAAACCAGTTAGTGCTTGAAGCCAAAGAAATATTAACGAAAATCGGAGTTTCCTCCATGCTTCATTCAGGGGATATTGTTGTAGGCTTGTATACAGCAAAAGGGGACCTTGTTGCTGCTTATTGTGGAGTTTATCTACATGCTGTCACCACTCAGATTGGAATTAAATATATTCTTAAACATTATAAGGACGATCCTACAATTGGAATTAATGAAGGAGACATTTTCTATGCAAACGAAGCGCTCTATGGAGGAGTTCATAACCCAGACCAGGTTGCGGTAATGCCTATTTTCCATAATGATGAATTAGTTGCATGGGCAGCAGCGGCGGTGCATCAACCTGAAACAGGTGCAATTGAACCAGGTGGTATGCCACTAACAGCAAAGTCTCGAGCAGATGAAGGAATGAAATTGCCACCAATTAAAATTGGTGAAAACTATCAAATTAGAAATGATATGTTAAATATGATGGCAAACATGGTCTCAAGAGCTCCACGAATGCAGATTATTGATACAAAAGCTCGTGTTGCAGCGTGTGATCGTTTGCGTGTTCGTGTTCAACAGCTTATTGAGAAAAAAGGAGTAGACCTTGTAGTTGGCGTAATGAGAAAAATGTTGATTGTAGCAGAGGAAGGAGCACGTAAGCGTATTTCAAGCTGGCAGGATGGCGTATACCGTTCAGTTTCTTTCATGGATACAATGGGAACTACAGATTCATTGATGCGTTGTGCCCTAACCTTAACGAAGGAGGGAGACTCCCTTACATTTGATTTCACAGGTTCATCACCTGAAAATGATGGTTCATTTAATAGTTTTATGCACATCGTTCGCGCTCATATCGCAATCTATTTATTTGGTGTACCATTTGCAGATTTACCAACATCATCTGGTATTTTCTCATCAATAAAGGTTATTGTTCCACAAGGTACGTTTTTAAACGCAAATGTCGATGCTTCGGTAGCTAACTCACCAATTACCAATAGCTGTGTCTTATCAACAACCTCTAATGCTTTTGCAAAAATGCTATATGCAAGTGGGGTAAAAGAACTTTCAACAAGTGGATACGGGGCAGGTGGATGTGCTGTTGTAATCGCTGGCCAAAACCAATGGGGTGTCCCATTTGCTGATATGCTTGCAAACGTATTGAACAGTGAAGGTAGTGGAGCAAGAACGCATCGTGATGGAGATAACTCTTTTGGATTCCCTTGGGGTTGGTGGGGGAAAGCTCCAGATGTGGAAGATATGGAGAATGAGCAACCACATGTACATTTATATTTTAAACATTGGAAGGATTCAGGAGGATTTGGGAAATATCGTGGTGGAGCAGGTACAAATGTAGCATGGGCTGTAAAAGGCGTTCCATTCTTAGTGTACCAATCTATCATTAAGCATCATAAAGTTCCAATCTCGCAAGGGTTATTTGGTGGATATCCACCTCCGTCACATCCTGGAATTAAGATTGTAAATGCTAATTACTTTGAGAAAATGAAAAATGGGGATGAAGATATTCCTGTCAACACAACAGACCTTGTAAAAAATCGCTCCATTAAAGGAGATTACGTTGTTGAGCGTGCACCACGTCCAGCCGCACCTGTTAGTGACGGTGATATTTATGTAGCAAATTCTACTGGTGGTGCTGGCTATGGTGATGTGCTTGATCGGGAACCAGAAAATGTGATTAAGGACTTAAAGGATGAACTCATTTCAGATTGGGTAGCCCAAAATATATATAAAGTGTCCTACGATTCAGAAACGCTAACTTTAGATGAAGAGAAGACCGAAAAGCTAAGAGAAGCGGAAAGAAAGGATCGTTTAGGCAGAGGAAAAAGCTATGATGAATTTATGGTTGAGTGGTCCACAAAGCAACCACCTGAAGAAGCGCTTATCTACTATGGAAGCTGGCCGAATGCAGAGCCTTTACGACAAATTGTCCGTATGTAAGGTTTGAAAACAAAGGAGTTGTTCCATGGATAAAAAAGAATTAGTTCAAAAATTTTTTAAAGGTCGGGCTGTCACTCGACCTCCTTTTCTCCCATTAATAGGTACTTATTTAACAAAAGTGGATCAAGTATCAATTCCTTCGATATTACAAGATGATAATACTTTTTACTCAGTATTATTAAATACTCAAAAACTTCTAGGCTATGATGCTATTATTTTACCAATAGACACTTCTTTAGAGGCGGAAGCTCTCGGTGGAATTGTAGAGTGGAAGAATCAAGAAATGCCTAGTGTTAAAGAAATACCAATTACTCAAGAATTAGTATCATCCGATTTTTTGGATAGGGGTAGAGTGCCGGTTGTAAAAGAGGTTGCCCAGCGATTGGTAAAGGTTCGAGGAAAAGAATTACCGATAATTGCAACTATAACAGGACCAGTCACTATTCTCAAAACTCTTTATGGAGCAGAAATCAATACAGATTTAGGATTAATGAAAAAGCGGGCTGAAGTAATAACACATGCAATGATAGCACTCTGTAAAGCTTTTGGCGATGCAAAGGTAGATGGAATCCTTATTAATGAAGATTTGTTAGATCCTGCATTATGGGAAGAATATAAGGATGTTTATAAGCCTCTCTTTAATGTAATTAAATTTTACAATATTTTTGGCATTTTGCGGTTATCGTCCGAGGTTGATGCATTTGAATCAATAAACCATTTGCCGGATGTTGTTTTAGGTTCACAGGAATTCATCTCCAATAAGGATTCAGTGAAAACAAAAGGTATTGCATTATCAACATCAATTTGGGAAGAAACGTTGGATCTTACTCAGTTAGCTTCATTGTGGAAAGAAAACAAAAAAAGAAGAATGTTTTTATCATCTAGCCATCCACTTGACATAGAGATAAATTTAAGCGAGATTCAGAAAAGAACGGCAATAATTTGCAATGAAGAAAATTGGCTTTAATCATATGGGAACTCACCTTAAAAACAGAAGGTGAGTTCTTTTTGTTATATCTAGACTTCAATATATATCGACAAATTTCTGGATGAGACAGGAAGTATTTTAAGTCCTGTGAAAAGTGTTATTAGATAACCACCAAGGTCTCTCAAAACAAGTCCACGAGCGTTAATGGAAATTAATTAATTCGTCGCATTTACATCACTATGTATTTTACTTAGACTATAAAAGTCAGAAGATTTCCAATGTTATAACAGGAAACTGAAAAAGGAGAATGCTAATATGAATCAAGCAATGGAGCTAGCTATTAAAGAAGCTAGAAGAACAATGAATAAAAATATTGGTGGACCATTTGGAGCATCAATAATAGATGAACAAGGCAATATTATTTCAGTCGCTTCAAATACTGTTTTAGGTACGAATGATCCAACGGCACATGCAGAAATAAATGCAATTAGAAAAGCAGGTGAAAAATTAAAAACGCATGATTTATCGAATTATATTTTATATGCAACTGGTTTTCCTTGTCCCATGTGTCTTTCTGCAATTATTTGGGCGAATATCAAGAGAGTGTATTATGGGTGTACTTCAAAAGATGCCGAAAAAATTGGTTTCAGAGACGATTTTATCTATAAATTTATTAATAATAATTTAGAAGACAAAGAGATATTGATTTTAGAGGAATTAGATAGATGTGAATGTTTAGAGTTATTCGGGGAATATATAGAAAAGGAAAAAGAACTATATTAGGAATGGATCTACGTCAATATTTTGGACACAAAAAGTTAAATTTATTAATGGTGCTTATCCTCCGAGAAGTAGAAAAATACCATGTGTGACTGGAATTTGTTTGAAAATGTTCCCGTTTTTCGTTTTTGGTTGTCATACCCCTATATTGGTCCTTTATTCCGAATTTAATCCTAGATTTGCTCATCGCAAACCCGAGAAACATACGGTTGATTTAACAAAAGGGCTTTTTTACGAGGATGGGGGGATTTGTGGCGGAATCATGGAGGTCTTTATAGAATCAGTGATCATATAATTTTTTAACGTTTTGAGGTGAAAAATTTGCAAAAAAATCCAGAAAAATTCAAAAGACAAATTGCTGCTTCTGCAAAAAAAGAACCCGCTGATATTGTCATTAAAAATGGTCGGATCATTAATGTGTTTACGCTTGAGATTATCGAGGAAGATGTTGCGATAACGGAAGGTCAGTTTATCGGAATTGGAAAGTATGAAGGAAAACGTGTAATTGATGCGAAAGGCCGTTATGTTTGCCCCGGCTTTATTGATGGGCATGTTCATATCGAATCCGCTATGGTGCCACCTCCGGAATTTGCGAAAGTTGTATTACCGCACGGTGTGACATCGGTGATTGCAGACCCACATGAAATTGCGAATGTGTCAGGACAAACAGGAATAGAATATATGCTTCAAGCGTCAGAGGGTCTATCGCTTCATGTTTTCATTATGCTTCCATCCTGTGTCCCAGCAACACCATTTGAAACCTCCGGGGCAACACTTAACGCCAAAGACTTGGCTCCTTTTTACCAACATGAAAGAGTTATTGGGCTAGGAGAGGTCATGAACTTCCCTGCTGTAAATAATGGAGAAGACGAAATGGTAACGAAATTGCTAGATGCTTGCGGTTACGAAGCATGTATTGATGGTCATGCGGCAAGTGTAGACGCACAAGGAATCAATGTTTATATGACGGCGGGAATTCGCACAGATCATGAGTGTGTTACTGTCGAAGAGGCACAGGATCGCCTTAAGCGCGGGATGTATGTCTTGTTACGCGAAGGTTCTGCAGCAAGAGACCTTAACGCATTGATAGAAGTGGTTACGGAAAGGAATGCGAGAAGATGCTTGTATGTTACAGACGATAAACATCTTGACGATTTAATAAAGGAAGGGGGCATCGATCACAATATCCGAATGTCGATAGAAAAAGGGATCGATCCGCTCATTGCGATACAAATGGCAACATTAAATGCAGCCGAATGCTTTCAATTAAAACGTAAAGGAGCCATCGCTCCCGGCTATGATGCTGATTTTATACTACTTGATGACCTTGAAAAGATCACGATTTCTGAAGTGTACAGTCTTGGGGAATTGGTCGCAGTAGACGGAAGATGTGTTGATTCTTCTTCACCGCCCGTTAGCCTCTCCGAAAAGATTATCGATAGCGTTCGAATGAAAGCAATTACGAAAAATGATCTTACGATTTCGATTGGAGAAGGGCAATTGACAAATGTTATCGAAATTATCCCAAACAGTCTTGTCACGAAACATCGAACTGAATTGGTTACCGTGGAACACGGTCATTTCGTTCCATCTATTAATAATGATCAGTTAAAGCTCATTGTTATCGAACGCCATAAGAAAACCGGAAATATTGGACTGGGCATCGTTAAAGGCTTTGGGTTAAGTTCGGGAGCGATTGTAACAACTGTCGCCCATGATTCTCACAATATTATAGGCGCAGGAATAAACGATGAAGATCTTCTTGCTGCTATCCAAATTATTAAAGAAATGAAGGGGGGACTTGCGGTCGTAAAGAATGGAAGTGTATTGGCTTCTCTCCCGCTTCCGATTGCTGGATTAATGTCGGAAAAAGATTATGCAACAGTTGCCAAAGAGCTTGCTGCCGTAAACAATGCATTAACGGAAATCGGATTCCAAGCAGAATTCAATCCGTTTTTAACGTTATCCTTCTTAGCCTTGCCCGTCATACCCGAACTGAAATTAACAGATAAAGGCTTGTTTAATGTAAAGACTTTTAGCCATATACCGATAACTTGCTATAACAACAAAGACAAAAGCGATTGAGAAATCATTAATAGCTTTTGTCTTTTCTATGTTTGGGGATTTTATGAGATGATTACTTAACAAACGAATAATAGCATACTTACTCCATAATGGGATTTCTTCAAGAGCAGGCAATGGTTTAATCAATGATATTTGTATACACTTACTAATTTATCTCACTATTTTTAAGTCTTCGCTCTTCTTACTAATAGGAATGTTTATGACATCACATTTCTTTACAGATGCACGTATTAAAGATTTCATGGATTTTATTAGAAAATCTACTTTTGACTTTTCCCCCTGCAGTTCTGCTTCTACACTTCCATCTTCTAAATTTTTCACCCATCCCGTTAATTTCAATCTTTGAGCAATAGTAAATAATTCCAAACGGAATCCTACTTTTTGAACTCTCCCAGAAAAGATAACTTTTTTTCTTACTACAGTGCTTGAACCAAATTCGGGAAAATTAATATTATTGGCATGCCAAATAACGTAATCATCTCTTAATCGCTTTAATGCTTTCATTCTCTTATCCCCTTTTTTATTAGTATTATGGTAAATTTCTTCAATCTGCTTCGTTCGTGCAATAAGTATTTTTACCAATTTTAACACATAATTCCTTGGCCAACTAAAGTATTTAAGCAACCTGTTTGAAAAATGAAACAATTTCATATAATGTGTAGGTATTATGGATTTTTAATTTTTGGGAGGCAAAAGTATGAACATTGTAACACTCGTAGGCAGTTTGAGAAAAAATTCGTTTAATATGCAAGTCGCTAAGACTATGCAAGAACGATACAAGGATAAACTAAATATGCAAATCGCTGATATCGGTGCTTTACCTCATTTTAATCAAGACGACGAATTGGATCCGTTACAGGTCGTAAAGGATTTTAAAGCGTCAATTGCCAATGCAGATGGTGTCATCATTATTACACCAGAATATAACTGGTCAGTTCCAGGCGTGTTAAAGAATGCTTTGGATTGGACATCACGCGGTGAGAAAGTATTGATTGGTAAGAAGGTCATGACACTTGGTGCAACTCCTGGGATGTTAGGAACTATCCGCGCCCAATTACATTTACGAGATATCTTAGTAGCGCCGGGTATTCAGGCAGAGATTCTCCCTCCAGGTGCAAATGAAATTTTGATTAACTTTGCAAGTCAAAAAATAGATGAGCAAACAGGTCAATTGGTTGATGAAACAACACTAAGTTTCTTAGATAGTAAAGTTAATGCGTTTATTGATTTTGTGAAATCAGAATAAAGCTACATATTAAGAAGGTGCCAGTCCACAATTGGGAATTGGCACCTTTTTTCAGTCAATGAATGATAAGACCTTAAATAAGTATCCTTTTCATCAATATGCTATATTTGGATTAAGAAGAGTTCAAAGCCCTATCGACTAAATTGATCAAAGTGAGCGACCATAACTTTTACATACAATGAAAGGAGAATGATAGAAAATGAGATTAAGTGTACTCGACCAAGCACCAATTACGAAAGGAAATTCTCCTGCTGGTGCATTAAAAAAAGCGGAGGAGCTTGCAATTTTGGCAGATGAATTAGGCTATTACCGGATGTGGATGGCAGAGCATCATGGAACCGGTTCATATGCTAGTTCAGTTCCAGAAATTTCAGTAGCACATTTGGCAGCGAAAACAAAGCGGATCCGAATTGGAACAGGTGGAGTCATGATGATGCATTACTCTCCCTTGAAGCTTGCAGAGGTGTTCAAAACATTAAGTTCATATTCTCCAGGAAGAATTGACTTTGGAGTTGGACGTGCACCTGGTGGAGACCAATATGCAGTCTATGCATTATCGGAAGGTCGCCAACCAATGGTAAATAATATGTACGAGAAATTCGACCTTGCTTTACAAATGATGAAAGATGAAGTACCTGACCATCCGCTCTATAAACATAACATCGCAACACCATCCCAAGTCGTTTTACCAGAAGCATGGTTGCTTGGTTCAACCGGAAACAGTGCTGTAATGGCAGGTAGGATGGGGGTTGGCTATTCCTTTGCACAATTTTTCAACGGGGAAATGACGAAGGATATTTTAGAATTATATAAAGAAGAATTTAAACCAACCGTCTTTATGGAAAAGCCAGAGATTAACGTTTCCTATATGGTTACCGTTGCAGAAACAGAGGAGGAAGCTGAATTCGAGGCATTGCCACATGATATTGCTCGTCTATGGTTAATGCAAGGGAAGCTTGGACAAGTGTTAACCCCAGAGGAAGCACAAAACTATCCATTAACTGAAGTAGAACGGATGAATATTCAAGAAAATCGGAAAAAGCTTCACTTAGTCGGATCAGCTAAGGCAATTGCTGAAAAACTGCGCTATGAACAGGAAGAGTATGGTTTTGATGAAGCAATGATTTGTAGCATCCCCCATTCACAGGAAAAAAGGTTGAATGTATATAGATTGTTAGCAAAGGAACTTTTATAAAATGAAAGAAGCGTCTGCCCTATGAATGATATAAAGTGGGAAGACGCTTATTTTTTTGGGTCGGAGGGACAGGTCCCATGTACCAAATCCGTTTTTTACTGTGAAATCAAACCTAAGCCTCATCTTTTTAGAATAATAAATACTCCCCAAATGCAATCTATTAAGGATGATTAATAGCTACTTTTTAAAGGATGTGAATCTTTGAAGGACAAAGAGATTGTGGTTGAAGAACTGAATACTTTATTGAGAGGAGCTTACATGGGGATTCGTGCTTTCGAACACCATATAGAGAAGCTGGAGGAACCTGTAGTTAAGCAAAAAATCCAATCAATGCAACAGGAAACCAAGATGAATGCGCAAAAGCTTGCAGAACGCATTCAAAATCTAAACGGTGTACCTGCCGACAGTGAAGGGGTTACAGGAACTATGAACGGTTTCATGCATAAGGTCATGCTTTCTGATCATCCAGAAGAAATTTTGAAAGATGCATTAAAAGGTTTAGAAAAATATGGTGTTGAATATTCAGAAGAGCTTGTGAAGGGTGACCTTGATCCGGAAAGTAAGAAAGTTGCGGAAGATGTTATCGATACAAGTCGTAGACATGCGGAGGAGATAAAAAATTTGCTAAATCAAATCTAAACGACAATGAACACACTTTAATAGTGTGTTTTTTAATGAAAAAGACAGTCTAATCAAAGACTGTCCTGAGTCAAACATGCTCCACTACTTCAATTGTTTCAATTCTTCAATACTTTCTTGAACAAGTGTGACGGCTTGACTCATAGCTGCTCCTCCGCCAAACGCTGCGGTTACACCGACAGCCTCGAGAATTTCTTGTTCAGAACAACCTTGATCTAAACAGCCTTTTGTATGATAGATGATACAATATTCATCCTGTGAATATATACTTATTCCTAAAGCAATTAGATGTTTTTGCTTTTGGGATAAGATGCCTTCTTTAAAGCATTCTTCGGTAAAAGCGTTATATAGTTCAGCTAGCTTTGGCATTTTTTTTGTAAAGACACCAATACCGGACTTATAATCAAGAAGGGCAGCCTCTGTTGCATTTCTAGCTTCATCCATAATAATGTCACCTCATTTCCCTATTGATCACCTTTTGCGTTTGGATCCTTGCTATTAGCTCCATAGTCTGGTACATGGCTCGCATGTTCTTCATGGTATCTTGAACCTGAGCCAACTTCACTGTTTCGTTGTTTATTCTTTTTTTGCTTTGGCATTGTTTTCACCTCTACATTTTGTTTGGGACAAGGAACCCTTGTCCCAAAGTATTGTTACCTTGGTTTATGTGAAGTATTCTAATTTCGCTTCTGGGAAGAATTTTTCCATGTACGCGTACAGGTGATTTTTAATATCCTCTTCTTCATCTTTTTGATAAATATATTTTCCAATTCCGTATTTACCCCATTTATATCTTCTTTTCTCTTCATCCAATTCTAATTTGGTCATAGGGTAGTTTTTTTCGATGACTCTTTTTGCGGGTTTGGTGAACCGGTGCTGAATGAATTCAAAGGTTAAGTCCTTTTTTGCTTCTTCCGGTAACTCCGCCTCTAAACGTTCAAACATTTTATAGTATCCATCTTCCCATCCTTCATGAAGATAGATAGGGGCTACGATAAATCCAAGAGGATAACCAGCTCTCGCAACTTTACCTGCGGCTTCAATTCTTTTTTCTAAAGGGGAAGTCCCAGGCTCAAAATTTTTAACAATATAATCAGCGTTAACACTAAAACGAAATCTTGTTTTTCCGTTATGGTCGGCATCTAGTAAATGATCGACATGATGAAATTTTGTTACAAATCTTAATTTACCATGCTCAGACTTGCCGAAGTGCTCGATTGCTCGTTTTAGGGTGTGTGTTATATGGTCGATCCCTACAATGTCCGATGTACAAGATGCCTCAAACCGAGTGATTTCCGGGGCACGTTCCTCCATATATTTATCAGCTGCATCCAGAATTTCTTCCACATTGACATATGTACGTATATAAGGCTTTGTTCCCATCGTTGTTTGTAAGTAGCAATAATGACAATGACCCATGCAGCCTGTGGCAAAGGGAATAGCATATTCTGCTGAAGGCTTTGAGGTGTCAAATTTAAGTGTTTTTCTAATTCCCACTACAAGCGTTGACTTAGCAACCCGATATTTTTGGAAATCGTTATCACCAGGTAAGTTTCTAACCTGATTGTGTGAAGTGGTATATCGGATTTCCACATCCATCTTTTCAAATTTTTCGAGTAGCTGTTTTCCTAACGGATAATCTAATGCTTTTGGTTCAAAATAGATGAGCTTTGGGTTAAACGGCTTCATTCCAATGTCCCCTCTGAAAGCTCGCCATAGTAAAACTGATAGGCTTGGTTGGCTGCTTCTTCTGTGGAATAGACTGCGACTTCGTCCGATAATGGGTAATACGTTTCATACAAAAACAAGGCCAATTCATTTGGTCTCTCCGGGTGGTTCACAACAGCAGCTGCCTGTATATTAGCTACATCCTGCGTATGAGGATTTCGATAAAATACATAGACAACATCTCCAGCTTGATACATTTGTTCCATGACATCACCTTTTCAAAAGATCCTTTTTACTCATTTTTTCTATTTGCTCTTTAAGTTATGTCTACTTGATTATGGAAAAATAGGTTATATGTATGTTAATTCGTTCTTTTGAAAATAATACCAATTAGTAACTATGATTATTTGAGGTGAAAAAATGTGATAACTTTAAATTCGGTAATTGATGGAAAAAAGGGGAATTTCGGTGCCGTTAGAGATATTTTTGATTCTCACGGATGTAGTTTTTGCAGTAATTTTGAATATGATCAAGGGAAATTTGATGCTGTATTAAATCGTGAAAATGGAGAAACCATCTATCTGCGAGTCCCTTTTTTTGTAGTTGAAGGAATGCTCGATCATTCGAGTGCACGAATACAATTTGGAACGCCATACGTCATAAAGCATATCGTGAATTATGGGCTAGACTATGATCAGAACTCATTTTTAACAGCAACGACCGGACTTGATCAATTCCAAGAACCACTCGATAAGGACGGACATATATCAGATAAAAGCAGGTGGGAACAAGCTGGTGTTGAAGTAGTAGAACGTATTTACAACTCGATGAGAGACTTAGTATCCTAAATCGGATAGAGGACTGCTCATGGAACAAAAGGACAGTCCTCTGTCCCAAGTTATTTTAAATAAAACGAAGAGCCGTCGATTATTTCCACATCATCCCTCGTTTTGATTTCCTCGATTAATTTAAAGAGCGCAGCATCTTTTTGCTTGGCTTCAATCATACAGTCGATTTGAGGAACACTTCCCTTAATTTCTTTTAAAAACGTAAAAAACATATCTATATCGACATAGTCAGAATGATGACGAAAGGCTTCCGTACTTTTAGGACTTGATATATGCATTTTGATAGGGAGTGGTGAATGCTTCCACGTTTGTACCACTCTATCCCAATGTTCTTCCCAATTAGGGTTTTGATGGTGGGCTAAGTGGTGGTGATAATCAAAAACAAGTGGAATATTTAATTTTTCACATAGATAAAGTGTATCTTCCAGCGTAAAGGATGTATCATCATTTTCTAGCATGATCATCTTTTGAATCATTGCAGGGACGTCCATCCAATTAGTAACGAATCGTTCGAGTGACACATCCGTTTCTTTATAATTTCCGCCGACATGCATTACGCAGCGATGAATTGGATCAATCCCCATTGCTTTTAATAAGAGATAGTGGAGCTTTAGTGTACGTATTGAGTTTTTTAAAATTTCAACTTGGGGAGAATTGATCAGAACAAAGTGATCCGGGTGAAAATCAATCCGAATTCCATGTTCCTTCGCAAAATCTCCAATTTCTCGAAGAGTCGTTTTTAATGGTCTTATATAATTCCAATCGAGTAACTCTTCATGATTGGCTAAAGGGACTAGTCGAGAAGTTAGTCGGTAAAAATGTATGTCAGATGCTGCATTATGTTTTAACAGCCTTAGGGTATTGTTTATATTTGTTAGAGCGATACGCTCCAATTTTCGAATCGCTGCTTCGCGGTCATCTATTTTTTGGAATTGGGCAAACGTCATTGTTTTTGAAGGAGAAGCATTTTTTAGTTCTGTACTCATTGCTACATATCCAAGACGGACCATTGTCACCGGAGTTCACCTCACCTATATTTCATTTAATCTAGGGACAGTGGACTTGTCCCTGGAGTCCCTACCACTCTACTGCCGAACTAGAGATTCGTTTTACTCCTCTAATTGACGATATTTCTTCGACAAGTCTGTGCATGGCAAGGTTCTTTTGTTTTGCTTCGATCATGATATCGAAGTCTTGATTAAGAGCTTTAGCTATTTTTAAAAAAGGCATGATAAAGTCTAAGGACACAAAATCAGCGTGTGAACGGTAGGCTTTATCTGTTTTGGGCGATGAAATATGCACTTTTGGCACTGTCGTTTTTTCATCCCATGTTTGAAAAATACGCTCTAGATATAGGGTGAGATCGATTCCTTCGTTGTTAGCCATATGGTGGTGATAATCAAGAATCATCGGTATGCTTTCTGACTCACATGCGAGCAGTGTTTCTTCTACATTGTACGTTTTATCATCATTTTCAAGAGTCATTTGCTTCTTGATTTCATTTGGTAGTCTTTGGAGATTTTGGTGGAAGCGGGCTAATGATTTTTCTTTATCTCCATATGCGCCACCGATATGTATATTGAGAATTCCTATTTCAAGAGCATTTAAAGCGTTAAGCATCTTATAATGAAATTCCATGTCGATTACAGCATTTGATGTCACTTTAACCCTTGGACTTGTGAAAAGGGTGAACTGATTAGGATGGAAACTAACCCTCATGTTAAATTGTTTGATGAGCTGTGCAAGTTCGTCCCATTCTTTCTTGAAGGGGGTTATGAAGTCCCACATAACTTCAGGATGAGTGGCTAAGGGGACGAGAGAGCTTGAAAGCCGATATAGCTCAATTTCATGTGCGATATTATAATGTAGAATCCTTTTAGTATGAAGTAAATTCTGAGCGGTAACAAATTTGAGCTTTTCCAGACGTTCATCCTTTGGAAGAGCTGCATACCGTGTGAAAGTTAATGATTTTGAAGGACTTGCATCCCACAAGCCTAGTGCAATTGCAACATAACCAAATCGAATTTTCATTTTAAACCTCTTTTGACGGAGGCACCGTCTCATTTTTATAATTGTCGGGGAACAATGTATGTGTCCCTCTGATCCACCTTTTTTGTTATATTTAATGTAAGGAGAATAACCTGTTATTATACAGATTTTTTTGGGGGGATGATGGGGATCGATAGGTATATTAGGATTTTTGTGGTGTTGGCTTTGATCGGGAGTTTGGTGTTGAATTTTACGCTATTATCAAAGGTGAATCAGCTAGAGCAGGAGATAAGCTATTATTCTGGCTTTCAACATGAAATTACGTCAAGAATCGATAGTCAAGCAAGTGAGGTCTACAATGCACTAGAAGAATTTAAAAATGAACAAAGTTGGATAAGTAAGATCACCATGCAGATTGATACTAAAGAATTGAAAAACAGTGAAGCGATAGCCACTTTTAATTGGCAGGTAAAGGAGCTGCAAAAAGCGTCAGAAGTAATGTTTCATTATTCTTTTGGTGATGAGCAAGAGTATTCATCCCAGCCTGCAAAAGAAATACAGAATGGGCTATTCCAGGTAGAAGTGCCATTTGAATTTGAAAAAGAGCCACAGTGGCGAGTTGGTCAGATTACCTCTGATTCCTACTATAGCGAAGAGGTATCAGAAACAGAGGAAATCGAAGACCTCCAAGATACGATTAACTTTTATGTAACTGTTTCTTATGACGATATGGTTAAAAGCAGTGAAATTCAACAAGAATTTTTAGAGGATTTGAAATCAAGTTATTATGGCACGATCCAGACAGATGTTCATATTTTCAACTCAAAATTAGATATTACTTTGGTAAATTATTTACTGGATGAAAAATCGATGTACGTGGAAAAGGCAATCTTATTAAAATATAAAGGTAATACGCTAATAGGAGAAGAAGAGCTTCAGGGGATTGAGGAAAACTTATCTGTAAACATGGAACGCTTTTTCCATCTCAATCAAGTTGATAAATACGAAGATATTAGACTAGTAATGAAAGTTGTATATAACAATGGGGATACTTTTGAAAAAGAAATCTATTAATGGATGGAACCAGAGGGACGGTTCTACTGGTTCCTATTTGGGATTTATGGAATTAAAAGGTGAAAGAGTTACCACCGGAACGGGAGTGGAATAGCTCCAATTTGCAAAAAGAACCTTACTCTTGTTCTCGATGCGTAACCCACTTGGGACCACGAGAACCGTCCCTGTGGCCCCATGGTCCCACGGAAAGGAGAAACAGTTATGCCATTAGAGATTGTTCGGAATGATATTACACAAATGAGGGTTGATGCGATTGTGAATGCAGCGAACACGGAGCTAAAGGTGGGTGGTGGTGTGTGCGGAGCGATTTTTCGGGCTGCAGGATATGAAGAACTCCAAGCGGCTTGTGATGAGATTGGTAGCTGCCAGGTCGGAAATGCAGTGATTACTGATGCTTTTAAGTTGCCGTCAAAATACATCATACATACTCCCGGGCCGATTTGGCAGGGTGGTTCAAAGAATGAAGCTAAACTTTTGCAGTCCTCTTACTATCATTCTTTAGAGCTAGCAAAGCTCCATAAATGCCAGTCTATTGCCTTTCCGCTCATTTCAACTGGAATCTATGGTTATCCGAAAGAGGAAGCCCTTCAAATCGCGGTTTCTACGATTAGCTCTTTTTTAATGGAACACGATATGCTTGTCTATCTTGTTGTCTTTGACAAAACTTCTTTTGGTGTTAGCAAGAAGTTATTTAACTCGATACATCAATATATTGACGAACATTACGTAGATGAATTCGAAACGACATTCAGTCGTATCAGAAACAATGAACTTTATCATGCTGAACCTATAGAGGACGTGCAGGAGAAGCTGTACGAAATCGAAGAAAGCCACCAGATCCAAAGCGATTTAGTCGATCTAGTAAACCAGTTAGAAGAATCATTTACTGAAAGACTTCTCCGTTTAATAGATGATCGAGGATTGACCGATGTAGAGACATATAAGAGAGCAAATCTGGACCGTCGTTTATTTTCAAAAATCCGCAATGAAGCGGGATATACTCCTAAAAAGAAAACGGCGATTGCCTTTGCAATTGCATTGCAATTAAATGTCGACGAAACGATTCATTTATTGTCCGCAGCAGGATACACATTGTCCCATAGCAGTAAGTTTGATGTCATCATTGAATTTTTCCTAAATCAAGCGAATTACAATATCCATGAAATCAATGAAGCCTTATTTATGTTTGACCAACCTTTATTAGGGGCATAAAAATGTCGCTTTCGAAGCGACCAATTCTATATTAATTCTTGTTATCCTAACCTTGTAATCAAAAATCGAACGGAGGATAACAAGATGAAAACAGAATTAGTGTTTATTTTGGATAAAAGTGGATCAATGGCTGGGCTTGAAGCCGACACGATTGGTGGCTTTAATTCAATGCTTAAGAAACAAAAAAAAGCAGAAGGGGAAGCTTATGTCACAACGATTTTATTCAATCACCATTATGAACTTCTTCATGATCGCATCAATGTAAAGGGGATTTCATCAATTACCGAAGAAGAATACGAAGTTAGTGGAACGACTGCTTTATTAGACGCGATCGGTTTTACGATTCAAAAAATTAACAATGTCCAAAAACATACAAGTAAAGAAGAAAGAGCTGAAAAAGTCCTTTTCGTAATAACAACAGACGGAATGGAAAATGCAAGCCGTGAATTTACAGCTGAAAAAATTAAAAAAATGGTGCAATACCAAAAAGAAAAATATGGCTGGGAATTCATGTTTTTAGGTGCGAATATTGATGCTGTTTCAACCGCTGCTGAATTTGGAATAGACAAGGATTTTGCAGTTGATTACCACGCTGACGAACAGGGAACACAATTAAACTATCAAATGCTCAGTGAGGCTGTTACCAATCTTCGTAGTGGAAAGAAAATTGACCGAAGCTGGAAGGAAGAAATCGAACGCGACTATGAACGACGTTCAAGACAGTAGGATAAAATGCGCCTGCAACTAAGGACAGGCGCATTATGTTAATTTTTTTGTTTCCAAAGTAGCATTGGATCTTCTTGTGTTTCAATTAATTTCATTTGTATCATGTCGAGAGCCCGATCCTCTCGATTCTTTTTTAATTCATTATAAATAAAGGTTGATTTTCCAAGTCCTACGTCTACAGCATCATCGACGGACTGGCAATAATATACCTTTTCGATTCCTGCAAAATAAATGGCCGTCAAACACATAGAGCAAGGCTCACCGCTTGCATACATCGTATAGCCAGATAAATCATTCGTTTGGAATTTTTCCTGTGCTCTTCGGATTGCAAGCAATTCGGCATGCCCGCTCACATCATGCTTTTTATGTAATTCATTTACACCTTCAGAAACAATCTCGTTATCTTTTACGAGGACGGCACCAAATGGTTGCCCACCTTCGTCTACATTTAGTAATGCTAATTCAATCGCTTTTTTCATAAATTGGTCCATTGTCAGCTCTCCCAAGTCCTTTTCTTTCTATTGTAATGAATCAAGTTTTATTTACAAGGACTTTGATTTTTCGGTCTGCATACCTTACAAACAAATATCCGAGGAAGAAGGTGAGAAAGCTTAATATGGAATCAAGCACCGTATGCTCAGCTCTTATGACCCCGACAACTTTCAAAACAATATCATAAGCGATATATGAAAAAACGATAAAATAAAACCAACCCTTCCTTGCATGAACAATACTCAAATAGGCAAGTAGAATAGCAAAACTAAGACCAGTAATCGTTGTTATCGCAGAACTACCACGATGTAATTGTTCAATCCAAACAACATGATAAGTTCTCATTTTAAAAACGCCATGGAGTAGAAAATGTAAAGGGATAAATATTCCATAAAAAGATAGAAGTAACGTACCAAAGTGAATCCATGTCTTTTTTACATGAATCCACCATAATCTTGCTACAGGAAAATAAATGATTAAACCAGCAATCGTATACCAGGGGGTCCACCAATTTGTTTTAAAAATCCCCCATTTCGTAAAAAGCAATTCAATCATTGTGAAGAATAACGCCAACGGGATGCTCCAATACCACCTACACCTCAAAACAACAAATAAGACAGCAAATGAAGGCAGTACAAGTCCGTTAACCATTGCACCTAAGTGTGAATCTATTTCATTATTTAACACATCAATTTTATAAACATAAGCCTTACCCCATACATAAATGAAGTAATCGAATAAAAGGGTAGTCCCAGTGACAGTAAAATAAAGGATAAAAAGACGTTTGGATCTAATTTTTCGATATGCAATACATAAAACAACGAATCCAATAATAAATAAAATTAGATAAGCCCACGCTCCAAGACCCAATCGATTATACCTCCGTCTTGTTTATAGGTATTTTCGCCTATTTTTGTTATTAAAATACTTATATAAAACTTAAGACACCATATTGTTATGTACTTTGTGTTAAGATTTTAAATGGATACATAATACTAAAAAGTAAGAATATAGGGGTTTTAATGGGGAGGAAGTTATGAAGACCTGGACCTGGATTATAATTTTTGTGATTTTGATAGGTGCCTCGATTGGACTTATGTTTAGTGTATATAAAATGTTCGACAGTGGTGATGCTGGGAAGGCTGCATCTTCATCAAATCAAGCATCCAATAAAGTGGATGAGTTTAAGGAACAAACTAAAAAAATCGGTGGAGTTACATATGATCTGAATTTAAGTGAATCACCGGAAGAGAGAGAAGTTATAGCCGCGATGCATCATATGACCCATCAAAAGGTGAAAGCCGACAAAAAATGGGGCGCAAAACCAATGATACCCGAAACCATCAATGAAATTTTTGATGTCGTTTCAAAAAGTGATTTTGCTAGAAAAGAAGAGTTATTGGCCATTTTAGAACGTTGGAAAAATGGAGATTTCAGTCTAGCAGATGTTGATCACAATTATTTTTGGGATTATCAAAACGGAAACACCGGAGAAGCGTACGGCTTAATGAGCGAAGCAGAGGAAAGAAGATTTATATTAGATAATTTTGGCGAAGAATATTTGCCTGATTAAAAAAGGATAGTTCACTGTGAACTATCCTTTACATCTTCTCCAATTTTATCAAGAAGTGAAATTGTATTGACAAGATGGTTATTAAAAATATGCTTTGCCACCGAGAGAATCTCAACAATCATTGGATCTCTGAGCGAATAGATGACACGATTGCCATCTTTTGTTCCATACACGATATTTTTAGCACGTAGTACAGTTAGTTGCTGGGACACGGCTGACCCTTCACTGCCGATAAGGGTTTGAATTTCATTCACATTTTTATCTCCCTCAGCAAGAAGCTCTAAGATTCGGATCCTTAATGGATGCGCAAGAGCTTTAAAAAAGTCAGCCTTAAATTGTTGCATTTCTAGATTCACTACTTTACCTCACTTTCAACATTAGCTTAGGGAAACACTTCTCTTATTAACCACTTTTTCTTCGACTCCGGACAGAGCCTGACATTCTTTAAACACAAAATGTCTACATCCTAGACATTTATTATGATTTATTTGCGTGAGTGCAAAATCAATGGCATCCCCAGTATGCTCAAAAAAGTTTTCCTCTCCGATGAGCTCATATAACCCCGTTTTTTGTAGAACGCTTTTAGGCTGTGGTTTTATTCCTGAAATCAAAACAATCCCATGCTTTGAAAAATCTTTTACAATACTTGCTAATCCAGCTTCTCCTGTTGTATCCATAAACGGGACTCTACCAAGTCGCAACAGAAGGACTCCAGGTCTGTAATTGATTGATTTCATAATTTGTTGTTCAAAAGCCTGTGCTGCTCCGAAAAATAATGGCCCTTCAACATTATAAATACTAATTTGCGGACAATCATGAGAATCTGTCACAATGCCTGTATCCATTTTTTCATGCTTTGTTTCGGGGTTAGGTAACGCTTTTTCTGTCACTATTATATCACTCATTCGCTTTGTAAAAAGAACAACTGCTAAAATAAGACCAACTTGGACCGCAACCGTTAAATTCATTAAGACAGTTAGTAAAAAGGTGACAACAAGCACTAGTGAATCCCCAGTCTTTGTTTGTAAAACATGATAAAAAACTCGACGCTCACTCATGTTCCACGCGACAAGCATAATAATCGGTGCCATGCTTGCTAACGGAATTTTTGAAGCATATGGTGCAAATAAAAGTAAGACAAGCAGAACAACGATACCATGTATGACACCAGATAAAGGCGACACAGCTCCTGTTTTAATATTGGTTGCCGTTCTTGCAATAGCTCCAGTTGCCGGTATACCACCAAACAGAGGAGTAACCATATTTGCAAGACCTTGACCGACTAATTCTCGGTTGCTATTGTGCTTGCTGTTCGTCATTCCATCTGCGACAACGGCCGAAAGAAGAGACTCAATTGCTCCTAACATCGCAATCACAAATGCTGGTTGAATCAGATGTTTAATCCGTTCAACCGTTATATCAGGAAATTGAAAGCTTGGTAGTTTACTAGGAATCTCACCAAATGTTGAGCCAATTGTCGCCACTTGGGATGGATAAAAAATAGTCGCAATACCAGTTGATATAAGTAAGGCAATTAATGAACCGGGTACTTTTGGAAAGAACTTTGGTGTCAATAGGAGTACAACTAAACAAATGAAAGCAGTTAAAATGCTATAAATATTGATTTCACGAATATGCAGAACAATTTCTCTCATATTATCTAAAAACAATTCGTGCTTCTCAATCTGATCGAGTCCAAGGAAATTAGGAACCTGCCCGACAAAAATTATGATCGCAATACCTGATGTAAAACCAATTGTAACGGGACGAGGGATAAATTTGATTAAAGAGCCCAGTTTGAAAATCCCCATCATGAACAGAATGATACCCGCCATAAAGCCCGCAATTAATAGATTTTCAAATCCATAGGTTGCTACAATTCCAAACAAAATCGGAATAAAAGCACCAGTTGGTCCCCCAATTTGGTACTTAGAGCCCCCAAAGAGTGAAATAAGAATACCCGCGATGATGGTGGTGTAGATCCCATATTCAGGTTTGACGCCTGAAGCAATCGCGAACGCCATTCCCAGAGGAATCGCAATAATCCCAACAACGACGCCAGAAATAAGATCCTTTTGAAAAGATTGAACCGAATACCCTTTAAATCTCCCTGTAAAAGCCCACTTTTGTAGCATTTTTATCCTTCCTTCTGAATAATAGAATATCTGATTATTTGAATATACATATATAAAATCTACTCCTATTCATCCAGAAAGTCAAAATAATTGTATGAAAAATTAAAAAGGGACTGCCAGAGAAAAAAGGTAGTCCTCTAAATTTATTATTATTTTAATATAGACAAATGTTGTGTTAACTATGTAAAAGACTTGTAAATATTTTTTTCAGGAACTATTGCAATATATTTATCGAATGTATATAATAACTCAAGTAGTCAGCTTTTAAATCCTTCGACAAAAAGTTACAAAAACATGTTGCAAAGCTTTTACAAACTTGTTATAATATTCACATGATTTGTTAACAATTGTAATAAGATTTAATAAGTTGTGCGGGTGTAGTTTAATGGTAAAACCTCAGCCACGAGCAAAGCTTCACTGAATAATCTGCGAGTTGCCTCGACGGATTCACTTCATGAATAAGCTAGCAGAGGAAGAGGCATGTAAGGCCTATAAGCGTATTGCAATCTTTATAAACTTAATATCTATGTGCGGGTGTAGTTTAATGGTAAAACCTCAGCCTTCCAAGCTGATGTCGTGAGTTCGATTCTCATCACCCGCTCCATACATATATAACGCAGTGTTTCGTTTCTTAGATAAACGAAGTGTTGCGTTTTTTCCTTTTTATCAAGCTTTTTACTTTACAATAAAAGACTCTGCTGTTCCACCGTGTACCTGTGTAAACATCGTACCAAGTGACTTTATCAAATTCTCACAACTCTCAATTTGTAGAGAAGGCTTTAGATACACAATTTGAATCGCATTTTTAGTTTCAACGGTCACTGCCGTTCTCTTAGAATCCACATATGGGCTTCCAAACGCTCCTGTATCATCACCAGATAAGATTTTATCTTTCATTGATATGTCTCTACCGTTTATCCCCATGTACTCATCTTCTGGTTGACCAACTCGCATCTCAATATTACCGTTGATTTTATCAGCGTCATAAATCCCAACTGGAATCTCATATTGAATCGAAAAGAAATTATTAAGGTCAGCAGCGGAATGAATCGAATTCAAAAAGTTTTGTTTTTGAACCCGACGATAAATGGCTTCCACGGATGGACGATAGCGATTTGGGTCAGTCCCGACCTTTTTAAAAATGTCTCTCCACTCGGCTATCCCTTTAACATCTGTCACGGGTTTGTCCTCTAAGTCAAAAAAGAGCGACTCCTGAAAGGTTTGTAATCTGCCACGAATCATTTGTGGAGAATCGCCAACTTCGATATGATCGTAATGAATAATCCCCACCTTGAAATCGGGGACAAGCTCCTTTAATTGTGGCGAAATTTGAATTTCCATCATTTATCCCTCCAAAAATTATTGTAAATAGTGTACCATAAATCCTAGTGAATCTATTAGTAGAACGGCTTATGAAATCAAGGAAAGGAGGTTCCGAGACTTGGATATTTTACAGTTTCAACAAGAGTTAATCGACTATAGTAAAACAATTGGGATCGATAAAATTGGTTTTGCAAGTGCTTCTCCGTTTGAGGAGTTAAAATCACGACTCCTACGACAACAGGAGCTAGGCTACCAGTCAGGATTTGAACCAAAGGATATCGAAAAAAGAACCAATCCTGAACTGCTTCTGCCTGGTGCAAAATCAATTATTGCGATTGCTCTAGCATACCCTGCAAAGCTCAAGGATGCACCGAGGAGTACGCGAAATGAGCGTCGCGGGATGTTTGCTCGGGCATCTTGGGGAGAGGATTATCACCGTGTTTTGCGGGATCGGCTACAAAAGCTCGAATCGTTTATTTTAGAAAAATTGCCCGATGCGAAACTTCAGTCGATGGTTGATACAGGTGAATTATCTGATCGTGCTGTTGCGGAAAGAGCGGGTATTGGCTGGGGCGGAAAAAACTGCGCGATAATTACTCCTGAGTTCGGTTCATATGTGTATTTAGGAGAAATGATTACGAATATCCCATTTGCTCCTGATACGCCAATTGAAGATCAATGTGGTTCATGCCGAGCATGTCTTGATGCATGTCCAACGGGAGCATTGGTGCAGGGCGGACAAATTAATGCACAGCGATGTGTCAGCTTTTTAACACAAACAAAAGATTTTTTACCTGAAGAATTCCGTACGAAAATTGGTAACAGACTATATGGCTGCGATTCTTGCCAGACCGCCTGTCCTAAAAATAAGGGAATCGACTTTCATTTCCATGAAGAAATGGAGCCCAACCCAGAGGTGGTTAAGCCATTGTTAAAACCAATTTTATCGATTAGCAATCGTGAATTTAAAGAAACCTTTGGTCCGTTATCTGGTTCTTGGCGAGGAAAGAAGCCAATTCAACGAAATGCAATTATTGCTCTAGGTCATTTTAAAGACAGCAGTGCGATTCCTGAGTTGAAGAAAGTGTTAATAGATGATCCTAGACCAGTTCTTAGAGGAACTGCTGCATGGGCCCTTGGAAAAATTGGCGACGAGAGTGTGGTTGAGATATTAAAAGAGGCTAGTTTGAAAGAGAAGGACGAGCAGGTCATAGAAGAAATCGAAAAAGGGTTGGATATGTTAGGTAGATAAAAAGGATGCCAAGGTGCATCCTTTTTTATATACATTGGACTAAGATGCAAATCCGTCTCACGAAGACGCAAATATTAAAAATAAGGCGCAAATCCATCTGTGCAGACTCAAATATCGAAAATAAGATGCAAATCCGGCCGTGGAGACGCAAATATAAAAAAGACGTAAATCCGCCTGTGCAGACGCAAATATTAAAAATAAGATGCAAATCCGCCCGTGTAGACGCAAATATTAAAAATAAGGCGCAAATCCATCTGTGCAGACGCAAATATCAAAACGAAGACGCAAATCCTCCCCGCAAAGACACAATTCCATAAATTAATAATTTTCTACTTAAAACCCAAATTCTTTCATATTGTGTAATATCACAGCTTGAAGGTGGTGTTGGTTGATGAAGTCGACTTTAGCAAAGGTGTTTGAGGCTAAAGCTCAATTGCTTGTTGGTAATACACGAGCTGCGTCTTCAGTAAAATTGCCAGAAAAAGATCTTGAGTTCATTCAGCGAAAAAAAGAGCTTATGGATAAACGTTCAGCGGAAATCGTCAAATGCAATACAAACGGACAAATCATCGGCAAAAATGAAGTAGATGGAAAAATGCATCTTAACTATTTTGTTCATTATCAATATTTAATTCGTCAAAATAAAAACCTGTACATCGAGGAGAATTGTGAGGAAAGAAAGGCTGTATTTACATTCAATAAATTAATAAGCGATGAAGAGGTCCCAAGGGAAATAGATATCCATTATGAAACCATGAATCGGGAAGATCCAGAAGAAGATATCAGAAGCTTTAAATATAACCGACTTGCTGCGGTCCAATATGCAGAGCGGTGGTGGAATGACTACAATCCAGAATATCCAAGGTTTACTGATAATTGTACGAACTTTATTTCGCAATGCCTCCGTGCAGGTGGCGCACCGATGTATGGGTATCCGAATCGCAGTAAAGGCTGGTGGATGCAAAATAACAATTGGAGTTATAGTTGGTCTGTAGCTAATTCATTAAGGTGGTATTTAACTGGATCACAAAGAGGTCTTCAAGCAAAGCAGGTATCCTCCCCAAAAGAGCTTTTATTGGGAGACATCATTTGCTATGACTTTGAGGGAGACGGACGATTTAATCACAACACAATTGTTGTGGCAAAAGATATGGAAGGCTATCCACTCGTCAATGCCCAGACGCAAAACAGCCGAATGAGGTATTGGTCATACTATGATTCAACAGCCTATACACCGAATATAAAGTATATTTTTTTTCACATCATCAATAACTAATTTTTAACTTTATTCAGCATGAGTCCCCACTACAATTAGTGGTGGGTTGAACTAATAAGGCTAAACAATTCTGTAGGGTTTTAACTGTAGCTGAATAGAATTAAAGCCTCCGGCGGATGCCACGATTTTTTAAAGGGAATTTTTCGAGCTTGCTCGAAAAAAATCGGGCGCAAATACGCCAAGGCGTATTTGATTTTTTTTGGTATAATAACGATTGAGGTGAAAGAAAGTGGGATTACACGTCGTTTTATACCAACCCGAACTCCCAGCAAATACAGGGAATATCGCACGGACTTGTGCAGCAACAGATACTACCTTACATTTAATTCGACCACTTGGCTTTTCAACAGATGACAAAATGCTAAAGCGTGCCGGATTAGATTATTGGGAGTTTGTAAAGATTCATTATTATGATTCTTTAGATGAGCTTTTTGAAAAATATAAGGATGGAGAGTTTTACTTAATCACAAAGTTCGGGAAAAAAACACATTCATCCATTGATTATAGTGATTTGCAAAAGGACTATTTCTTTGTATTTGGAAGAGAAACAACAGGGCTACCTGAGGGGCTTATCCAAAACAACATGGGTCGGGCGATACGTCTTCCAATGACTGAAAATGTCCGATCCCTAAATTTATCAAATACCGCAGCAATTGTCGTATATGAGGCATTAAGAAAACAAAATTACCCTGGACTTTCGTAAAAAAATGACCTCTACCATTTTTGGTAAAGGTCATTTTTATTATCATTACTTTTTGTTCACGGTTGGCTTGTCATCGTATCCAGACGTAAAGATAGCAACTAAAAAGGTTACACATACTGCTAAAACTAGGACTAAATTCATATGCTTTTCCTCCTTTATGTATTGAAGTTCAATAAAATTGAACCCTCAAGTATCCTTCCTAAAAACACATCTACGTGTATTATAACCCAATTTCAATTTTGTGTGAATGTTATCTATGGACAAATTGTAAACATTTTCGAACCTTTTAAAACTAGGCACATACACTAAAAGTGAACCCCTTTAACATTGTATCCCCCTATTTTTATTAAAATATTTTTCAATTTGTCCAATTGGGAAAACAAAGGTTATTTTTTAAACAATTCAGTATAGGACATGTTGAATTTTGTAAGATTAAAGCATGTTAAAGGACATCCTAGCATACATTTAAATAAACCGTGCAAGTGACATCAAAGATGGAGGAGGCCCTCAATTAATGGATATCTTAAAAAAGATAGAACAGTTTCGTGAAGAGGAACAACGTTTGAAGTGGGAAGGAACCTTCGCTGAATATTTGGAAGTTCTAAAAGAAAAGCCAGGGGTTGCTCAGTCTGCTCATTCCAGAGTTTATAATATGATCAAGGATGCAGGTGTTGAAGAGGAAGATGGAAAGCGTAAGTATAAGTTCTTCGACCACCAATTGTTTGGTCTTGAAGAGGCGCTCGAGCGTTTGGTAGAAGAATATTTTCATCCGGCAGCTAAACGACTTGATGTTCGTAAACGAATTTTATTATTAATGGGTCCTGTTAGTGGTGGTAAATCAACACTTGTTTCCATGTTAAAAAGAGGATTAGAAACCTACTCACATACGGAACGAGGCGCGGTTTATGCCATTAAAGGCTGTCCAATGCATGAAGACCCATTACACCTTATCCCTCATCATTTAAGAGAGGACTTTTTTAATGAGTATGGGGTTCGAATTGAAGGTAATTTGTCTCCACTTAATATGATGCGATTGCAGGAAGAATATGGAGGAAGAATTGAAGATGTAAGGGTCGAAAGAATATTTTTCTCCGAGGATAAGCGTGTCGGAATCGGAACATTTAGCCCATCCGATCCAAAATCCCAAGATATTGCTGATTTAACTGGAAGTATTGATTTTTCAACGATTGCTGAGTTTGGTTCAGAATCAGACCCACGTGCCTATCGTTTCGATGGTGAATTAAACAAAGCAAACCGTGGAATGATGGAATTCCAGGAGATGTTAAAATGTGATGAGAAATTCCTCTGGCACTTATTATCCTTAACTCAAGAGGGGAATTTTAAAGCAGGACGCTTTGCTCTGATTTCGGCAGATGAACTCATTGTAGCCCATACTAACGAAACAGAGTATCGTTCCTTTATTTCCAATAAGAAAAATGAGGCATTGCATTCACGTATTATCGTGATGCCAGTTCCTTATAATCTACGTGTTTCTGAGGAAGAACGCATCTATGCAAAGATGATTAAGGAAAGTGATGTTCGCGATGTTCATATTGCGCCACACACCTTTAGAGTGGCGGCAATGTTTACAATTTTAACAAGATTAAAAGCGCCTAAAAAAGGCGATGTCGATATTATTAAAAAGATGAGATTATATGATGGAGAAAGTGTGGAGGGCTTCAATTCAGTTGATGTGGAGGAGCTTCGAAAGGAATATCAGGATGAGGGTATGAGTGGTATTGATCCACGTTATGTGATCAATCGTATTTCCTCAACAATCATTCGCAAGGAAAATCCATCCATTAATGCGTTAGATGTATTGCGTTCCTTAAAGGATGGACTTGAGCATCATCCTTCGATTTCGAACGAAGACCGTGAACGATATTTGAACTTTATTTCGATTGCTAGACGAGAATATGATGAAATTGCGAAAAAAGAGGTTCAAAAGGCATTTGTATATTCGTACGAAGAGTCTGCGAAGACATTAATGGATAACTATCTAGATAATGTTGAAGCATACTGCAATAAAAACAAGCTTCGTGATCCATTGACGGGTGAAGAAATGAGTCCAGATGAAAAGCTAATGCGTTCGATTGAGGAGCAAATCGGAATCTCTGAAAATGCGAAAAAAGCATTTAGAGAGGAAATCCTCATTCGTATTTCTGCTTATGCACGAAAAGGTAGAAGATTTGATTACAATTCGCACGAGCGTCTACGTGAGGCAATTCAAAAGAAATTATTCGCTGATCTTAAAGACGTCGTGAAAATCACAACTTCCACAAAGACACCAGATGAGCAACAGTTGAAGAAGGTCAATGAGGTTGTCGCAAGATTAATTGATGAACACGGTTATAATTCAACATCAGCTAATGAATTGCTTCGTTATGTAGGAAGTTTACTGAATCGATGACAATAGGGGGTTAGACCAGGTGAGTGGTCTAATCCTTTATTTTTCAATAGGAATTTTGTTGAGCAAAGGCATGTCCACTTTTAAGAAAAACATTTTATGCAATAAATGGTTGGAACTTGTCTATTTTTAAGACTTAATGCCTAATTTATGAAATCTTTTGTCAATAATACGATAATTTTGCATAGTATAGAGTAATCTACTATTGCTTCATTTTTGCTTCAAGAGCGGTAGAAGTTGGTCTCTTTTTTATTTGCAAACAAGTTGTTATTTCTTATAGTTTTTTCGTTTTACGAAATTCTTTCTCAAGCCGTCAAGATAATGTATGAGAGTACGAATAAAAATGTGAATGGTTTTCAAAAAAAATAATTTAGGAGGGGAAAGCTTATGTCGAAAGGTAATTCAAAGAATTTTGTCATTTCCCAAGAAGATTGGTCCCTCCATCGCAAAGGCCATGATGATCAAACAAGACACCAGGAAAAGGTTCAGGATGCAATTAAGAATAATTTACCTGATTTGATAACGGAAGAAAGTATCATTATGTCAAACGGGAAAGATGTCGTTAAGATCCCAATTCGATCATTAGATGAGTATAAAATTCGCTACAACTATGACAAGAATAAACATGTTGGCCAAGGGGATGGAGATAGTCAGGTAGGTGATGTCATTGCAAGAGATGGATCAGGACAAAATCAAGGGAAAGCAGGATCTGGAAAAGGGCAAGGTGCAGGCGACCAAGCTGGTGAAGACTATTATGAGGCTGAAGTTTCACTCATGGAGCTTGAGGAAGCTTTGTTTAAGGAGCTGGAGCTGCCGAATCTGAAACGGAAAGAACAAGATCAAAACATTGTTGAAAATATTGAATTTAATGATATCCGTCGTACGGGGTTAATGGGGAATATTGATAAGAAACGGACGATGATGTCCGCATACAAACGAAATGCGATGGCAGGGAAACCGAGCTTCCACCCGATCTATCGTGAGGATTTGAAGTTTAAAACATGGAACGAGGTTGTTAAACCAGATTCAAAGGCTGTGGTGCTCGCGATGATGGATACGAGTGGATCAATGGGAATTTGGGAGAAGTATATGGCCAGAAGCTTCTTCTTCTGGATGACTCGCTTCCTTCGCACAAAATATGAAACAGTCGAAATTGAATTTATTGCTCACCATACGGAGGCGAAGGTTGTATCCGAAGAAGATTTCTTCTCGAAAGGAGAAAGTGGAGGTACAATTTGTTCATCAGTTTATCGAAAGGCATTAGAAATCATTAATGATAAGTATCCAACAACACGCTACAATATTTATCCATTCCATTTTTCAGATGGCGATAATTTAACGTCAGATAATGCAAGATGTGTGAAATTAGTAAGTGAGTTAATGAAGGTTTCCAATATGTTCGGCTATGGTGAAGTAAACCAATACAACCGTCACAGCACTCTCATGTCTGCCTATAAGAACATTGAGGATGAGCGATTTAAGTATTATATTTTAAAACAAAAAGCAGATGTATTCCACGCAATGAAGAGCTTTTTTAAAAAGGAAGAAGATAATAAGATGTATGCGTAAAAAGAGAGGGGGACCTCTCTTTTCCTATGAAAATCTTTTATTTAATAGAAACTTAATCCTTTATTCATAGTTTGTTCATATTTTCTGGATAATATAAAGACATGGAAAAGATAAGCTTTTTCATACCCCCCTTTTAAATGATCATAAATCATTTACACTGTCCGGCCATTTGGCCGGATATTTTTTTGTCCTTTAATAAAATCCAGATAAAATGAATAGAATCCCGGGATTCAACCAACATAAATATATGGAAAAAAATATAGAAAAAGGGGACAATTAGATGAAACATATGCAACTGAGCCCAAACCAGATAACAGAACTACATGGTTTCAATAACCTAACGAAATCATTAAGCTTTAACATGTACGATATCTGTTATACGAGGTCTCAGGAAGAGCGGGATGCCTATTTAGAATATATAGATGACGTGTATAATGCCGATCGATTAACCGAAATATTAACCAATGTGGCGGATATTATCGGTGCAAATATATTAAATGTTGCAAAGCAAGATTACGTTCCGCAGGGAGCAAGTGTTACGATTTTAGTATCAGAAGGACCGGTCGATGAATCACCCGATGAAGCGTTTGAAGAGTCCCCAGGACCGATTCCTGGATCTGTTGTTGCGCAAATGGATAAAAGTCATATAACCGTTCATACATATCCGGAATCGCATCCAGATGATGGTATTAGTACATTTCGAGCAGATATTGATGTATCCACCTGCGGGGAAATATCTCCACTAAAGGCATTAAATTATATGATCCAATCATTCGAGACCGATGTGATGACCATTGATTATCGTGTTCGTGGATTCACAAGAGACGTGACCGGGCATAAACTGTTTATTGACCATGAAATTAATTCCATTCAAAATTACATACCTGATGAAATTCAGGAAATGTATCACATGATCGATGTGAATGTGTATCAGGAAAATATATTCCACACAAAATGTAAGCTAAAGGAATTTGATCTTGAGCATTATTTGTTTTTTGGCCGAACAATGGAAAAACTTACGGAAGAAGAAGAACTTACTATTGCTGAAAAGTTAATTACCGAAATGGATGAAATTTTTTATGGGAAAAATATAATTTGAAAAAGTGTTGACAAAAGCATAAAACCTATGTAAAATTGTTTGTATAATAAATATTTCGAATATTGTTCTCCTAAAGGGGAGTAGCTTTTACAGCAAAGTCGTCAATTCAGAGTGTAACCACTCTCGGCTTTGTTGGCAACTTAAACGTTGTTAGCAAGACCTTTACCAAGATTACGGTAGAGGTCTTTATTTATGACCTTTACCACATGTGGTAAAGGTCATTTTCGTTTTAGGCAATGAATGAGAGGTGAAAGGTATGCTTAAGAGAAAGATAGAATCAACATCATTAGAAGAATTAATTAAAAAGAATAAAGAAGAGATTTTACAAGACAAGGAAGAGCTTGAAAAGATTGAAAAACGTTTAGATGATAGGCATCTAGCATCAGTAAAGTAGTTTATTCTAGTGAAAGGCATTGTTGTTTTTCCTAATTTTATAGAATAAAAGATAAGAAGGGAGATCTTTCATGGAAATTTTAAGTTTAGAGTTTTTAACCGCACTTTTAGTTATTATTGGGATTGATTTGGTTTTAGCAGGAGATAATGCCATTGTTATTGGCTTAGCAGCTAGAAATTTACCAAAAGAACAACAAAAGAAAGCAATTATTTGGGGAACTGTAGGGGCAATTGCGATTAGAATTGCAGCAACCTTAGCAGTTGTATGGCTTCTTGGAATCCCAGGTTTACGAGTTGTCGGAGGTATCCTTCTTATATGGATTGCCTATAATCTATTAACAGATGATAAAGGCCATGAAATTAAAGCTGTTGGCAGCTTCTGGGCAGCTATTCGAACAATTATGATTGCGGATGCTCTAATGGGTCTAGATAATGTTCTAGCGGTTGCTGGTGCTGCTCAAGGTAACTTCTTACTCGTTGTATTAGGACTTATTATTTCAGTTCCAATTATGATTTGGGGAAGTACATTATTCATTAAGCTAATTGATCGCTTCCCAATCATCGTCACAATTGGTGCTGCAATTTTAGCTTGGACTGCTTCAAAGATGATTGTTGCAGAACCATTCCTAAGCTCAGCATTTAGTAATGGATTTGTGAAGTATGGCTTTGAAATCCTAGTTGTTGCCGCAGTTGTAGCAATTGGGTATATGAAACAGAAGAAAGCTACGAATAAAGTTGAAGAGCAACAGGAACAACAAGTATTAAGCAAAGCTGAATAGTAATGAAGGCGGACTCGCAAAAGGGTCCGCTTTTATATTGTATAAAATAATTCGAAAAATGTGCATGGATTCGATTGACATCTGGTTTACTCTGGAATACATTAGTTATTGAACAGTGGTTAATTTAATTCAATCAGGGTTCCAAACCCTGATTGAATTAAAT
>NZ_JBALOQ010000043.1:3077-4692 GCF_036962705.1 Bacillus sp. JJ1562 | reverse complement strand
AAGTAACAAACTTATTGAGCAATCAATACTCTTATTGGAGAGTTTGATCCTGGCTCAGGATGAACGCTGGCGGCGTGCCTAATACATGCAAGTCGAGCGAATCTTTGGGAGCTTGCTCCCAAAGGTTAGCGGCGGACGGGTGAGTAACACGTGGGCAACCTGCCTGTAAGACTGGGATAACTTCGGGAAACCGGAGCTAATACCGGATAACATATGAGACCACATGGTCTCGTATTAAAAGATGGCTTTTAGCTATCACTTACAGATGGGCCCGCGGCGCATTAGCTAGTTGGTGAGGTAACGGCTCACCAAGGCGACGATGCGTAGCCGACCTGAGAGGGTGATCGGCCACACTGGGACTGAGACACGGCCCAGACTCCTACGGGAGGCAGCAGTAGGGAATCTTCCGCAATGGACGAAAGTCTGACGGAGCAACGCCGCGTGAGCGAAGAAGGTCTTCGGATCGTAAAGCTCTGTTGTTAGGGAAGAACAAGTACCGTTCGAATAGGGCGGTACCTTGACGGTACCTAACCAGAAAGCCACGGCTAACTACGTGCCAGCAGCCGCGGTAATACGTAGGTGGCAAGCGTTATCCGGAATTATTGGGCGTAAAGCGCGCGCAGGCGGTCCTTTAAGTCTGATGTGAAAGCCCACGGCTCAACCGTGGAGGGTCATTGGAAACTGGGGGACTTGAGTGCAGAAGAGGAGAGCGGAATTCCACGTGTAGCGGTGAAATGCGTAGAGATGTGGAGGAACACCAGTGGCGAAGGCGGCTCTCTGGTCTGTAACTGACGCTGAGGCGCGAAAGCGTGGGGAGCGAACAGGATTAGATACCCTGGTAGTCCACGCCGTAAACGATGAGTGCTAAGTGTTAGAGGGTTTCCGCCCTTTAGTGCTGCAGCAAACGCATTAAGCACTCCGCCTGGGGAGTACGGTCGCAAGACTGAAACTCAAAGGAATTGACGGGGGCCCGCACAAGCGGTGGAGCATGTGGTTTAATTCGAAGCAACGCGAAGAACCTTACCAGGTCTTGACATCCTCTGACACTCCTAGAGATAGGATTTTCCCTTCGGGGACAGAGTGACAGGTGGTGCATGGTTGTCGTCAGCTCGTGTCGTGAGATGTTGGGTTAAGTCCCGCAACGAGCGCAACCCTTGATCTTAGTTGCCAGCATTTAGTTGGGCACTCTAAGGTGACTGCCGGTGACAAACCGGAGGAAGGTGGGGATGACGTCAAATCATCATGCCCCTTATGACCTGGGCTACACACGTGCTACAATGGATGGTACAAAGGGCAGCAAAACCGCGAGGTTAAGCCAATCCCATAAAACCATTCTCAGTTCGGATTGCAGGCTGCAACTCGCCTGCATGAAGCCGGAATCGCTAGTAATCGCGGATCAGCATGCCGCGGTGAATACGTTCCCGGGCCTTGTACACACCGCCCGTCACACCACGAGAGTTTGTAACACCCGAAGTCGGTGGGGTAACCGTAAGGAGCCAGCCGCCTAAGGTGGGACAGATGATTGGGGTGAAGTCGTAACAAGGTAGCCGTATCGGAAGGTGCGGCTGGATCACCTCCTTTCTAAGGAAACTGAAGTTCTACGAACTTCATAAAA
>NZ_JBALOQ010000043.1:0-3006 GCF_036962705.1 Bacillus sp. JJ1562 | reverse complement strand
GTTCCTTGAAAACTAGATAACGTAACAAAACATTCATTGAAGTAGTAAAAGTTCTTTAATAATTAACTTAGGTTAAGTTATGAAGGGCGCACGGTGGATGCCTTGGCACTAGGAGCCGATGAAGGACGGTACTAACACCGATATGCTTCGGGGAGCTGTAAGTAAGCATTGATCCGAAGATTTCCGAATGGGGAAACCCACTGCTCGTAATGGGGCAGTATCCTTATCTGAATACATAGGATAAGTGAAGGTAGACCCGGGGAACTGAAACATCTTAGTACCCGGAGGAAGAGAAAGCAAACGCGATTTCCTGAGTAGCGGCGAGCGAAACGGAAGATAGCCCAAACCAAGAGGCTTGCCTCTTGGGGTTGTAGGACACTCTATACGGAGTTACAAAAGAGCGAAGTAGACGAAGCGACCTGGAAAGGTCCGTCAGAGAAGGTAACAACCCTGTAGTCGAAACTTCGTTCTCTCTTGAGTGGATCCTGAGTACGGCGGGACACGTGAAATCCCGTCGGAAGCTGGGAGGACCATCTCCCAAGGCTAAATACTCCCTAGTGACCGATAGTGAACCAGTACCGTGAGGGAAAGGTGAAAAGCACCCCGGGAGGGGAGTGAAATAGAACCTGAAACCGTGTGCCTACAAGTAGTCAAAGCACATTAATGTGTGATGGCGTGCCTTTTGTAGAATGAACCGGCGAGTTACGATCCCGTGCAAGGTTAAGTTGAAGAGACGGAGCCGCAGCGAAAGCGAGTCTGAATAGGGCGAATGAGTACGTGGTCGTAGACCCGAAACCAGGTGATCTACCCATGTCCAGGGTGAAGTTCAGGTAACACTGAATGGAGGCCCGAACCCACGCACGTTGAAAAGTGCGGGGATGAGGTGTGGGTAGCGGAGAAATTCCAATCGAACCTGGAGATAGCTGGTTCTCTCCGAAATAGCTTTAGGGCTAGCCTCGAGTATAGAGTCTTGGAGGTAGAGCACTGATTGGACTAGGGGCCCTCATCGGGTTACCGAATTCAGTCAAACTCCGAATGCCAAAGACTTGATTCTCGGGAGTCAGACTGCGAGTGATAAGATCCGTAGTCAAGAGGGAAACAGCCCAGACCACCAGCTAAGGTCCCAAAGTATACGTTAAGTGGAAAAGGATGTGGAGTTGCTTAGACAACCAGGATGTTGGCTTAGAAGCAGCCACCATTTAAAGAGTGCGTAATAGCTCACTGGTCGAGTGACTCTGCGCCGAAAATGTACCGGGGCTAAACGTATCACCGAAGCTGTGGATTGTTCTTACGAACAATGGTAGGAGAGCGTTCTAAGTGCAGCGAAGTCAGACCGAGAGGACTGGTGGAGCGCTTAGAAGTGAGAATGCCGGTATGAGTAGCGAAAGAGGGGTGAGAATCCCCTCCACCGAATGCCTAAGGTTTCCTGAGGAAGGCTCGTCCGCTCAGGGTTAGTCGGGACCTAAGCCGAGGCTGAAAAGCGTAGGCGATGGACAACAGGTTGATATTCCTGTACCACCTCTTTACCGTTTGAGCAATGGAGGGACGCAGGAGGATAGGGTAAGCGCGCTGTTGGATATGCGCGTCCAAGCAGTTAGACTGGTAAGTAGGCAAATCCGCTTACCGTAAGGTTGAGCTGTGATGGCGAGGGAAATATAGTACCGAAGTTCCTGATTCCACACTGCCAAGAAAAGCTTCTAGCGAGGTAAATGGTGCCCGTACCGCAAACCGACACAGGTAGGCGAGGAGAGAATCCTAAGGTGATCGAGAGAACTCTCGTTAAGGAACTCGGCAAAATGACCCCGTAACTTCGGGAGAAGGGGTGCTTTTTAGGGTGAATAGCCCTGAAAAGCCGCAGTGAATAGGCCCAGGCGACTGTTTAGCAAAAACACAGGTCTCTGCGAAGCCGCAAGGCGAAGTATAGGGGCTGACACCTGCCCGGTGCTGGAAGGTTAAGAGGAGGGGTTAGCGTAAGCGAAGCTCTGAATCGAAGCCCCAGTAAACGGCGGCCGTAACTATAACGGTCCTAAGGTAGCGAAATTCCTTGTCAGGTAAGTTCTGACCCGCACGAAAGGTGTAACGATCTGGGCACTGTCTCAACGAGAGACTCGGTGAAATTATAGTACCTGTGAAGATGCAGGTTACCCGCGACAGGACGGAAAGACCCCGTGGAGCTTTACTGCAACCTGATATTGAATTTTGGTACAGCTTGTACAGGATAGGTAGGAGCCTTGGAAGCCGGAGCGCCAGCTTCGGTGGAGGCATCGGTGGGATACTACCCTGGCTGTATTGAAATTCTAACCCGAAGGCCTTATCGGCCTTGGAGACAGTGTCAGGTGGGCAGTTTGACTGGGGCGGTCGCCTCCTAAAGAGTAACGGAGGCGCCCAAAGGTTCCCTCAGAATGGTTGGAAATCATTCGTAGAGTGTAAAGGCACAAGGGAGCTTGACTGCGAGACCTACAAGTCGAGCAGGGACGAAAGTCGGGCTTAGTGATCCGGTGGTTCCGCATGGAAGGGCCATCGCTCAACGGATAAAAGCTACCCCGGGGATAACAGGCTTATCTCCCCCAAGAGTCCACATCGACGGGGAGGTTTGGCACCTCGATGTCGGCTCATCGCATCCTGGGGCTGTAGTCGGTCCCAAGGGTTGGGCTGTTCGCCCATTAAAGCGGTACGCGAGCTGGGTTCAGAACGTCGTGAGACAGTTCGGTCCCTATCCGTCGTGGGCGTAGGAAATTTGAGAGGAGCTGTCCTTAGTACGAGAGGACCGGGATGGACACACCGCTGGTGTACCAGTTGTCCTGCCAAGGGCATAGCTGGGTAGCTATGTGTGGAAGGGATAAGTGCTGAAAGCATCTAAGCATGAAGCCCCCCTCAAGATGAGATTTCCCATAGTGTTAAACTAGTAAGATCCCTCGAAGATGACGAGGTTGATAGGTCAGAGGTGGAAGCATGGTGACATGTGCAGCTGACTGATACTAATCGATCGAGGACTTAACCAAATCA
>NZ_JBALOQ010000042.1:0-57590 GCF_036962705.1 Bacillus sp. JJ1562 | reverse complement strand
CTTTTTTGGTTCACTTCATTTTTGGGGCGAGTTTTGCTTTTTTTATATGCCATTTACGATGTCAAAAGGATTGTCATTTCGGTGATGATTTTTAGAAAAGTACCTTAAAACAGAACCCATTCTAATCAATAAGAGGTGTTTTTGTGCATACATTGTAATAATTTCGTTAAATGGAGCAAGGGATCTATGTCCCGATTATAAAAACAATTTCTCTAATTCTAGTGGTTCGATGTATTCGCCGTCTTTGTAGGCGCGCATGTTTCCACCAGAGATTTCGTCAATTAGAACGATTTGTCTGTCATCACCAGTACGTCCGAATTCGAATTTTATATCATAGAGTTCGATATCCTTATTCGCAAGCTCATCTTTTACGATACCAGCAATTTGTTGGGTAAGGCTTTTTAATACTTGATATTCTTCTTTAGACAAGATGCCAAGCATATCCAAAGCGTCTTCACTAATTGGAGGATCTTCACGTCCGTCATCTTTTAAGGTCACTTCAACAAAAGCATCCAAGGCTTGTCCTTCTTCAGCATATAAGCCAAATCGGCGTAGAAAGCTACCTACAGCACGATATCTACAAATAACTTCAAGCCCACTACCAAAAACTTCAGCCGGTTTTACTGTCATGGTTGCTTGTTCGATATCAGCGTCAATATAGTGAGTTGGAACACTTTTTTCATTTAATAATTCGAAAAAGTATTTTGTTAATTTTAATCCAGCACGTCCTGCACCTTCAATTGTTAAACCAACTGTATTTGCACCTGGATCAAAAACACCATCAACGCCTGTTACATCGTCTTTAAATCGTAGTAAATAATTTCCGTCCTGCAACTCATAGACATCTTTTGTTTTACCAGTGTAAGTTAGCTTCATATTAATCCTCCTACGTGAAATTTAACAACATAATAATCATAAATATAAAATGGAGGTTACGCAAGTGAAAATAACGAATTATTTTAATGAAAATACATATAAATGTTAAGATTTTGGTTATATTTGAGGGGCGAATGATAAGAAAATATAAATTTATTACGAAATTAATGCGAAAATCCATTCTTTTAAACCATCATTTTTATGTAGGGTTTAGAGAATCTTCAATACCGGATTGGAACCCACTGCCATATAGAAGGTATAAAGGTAGTGATGAATAAATAAAAAAAATCACTCATAAATTGTGAGTGATTTTTTGTTATTTTTATAAGTAATCTTTTCTTAAGTCCTCCGGTGATTTAGGAGAGATATAGCTTGGCGCTACATCAAATACCGTCTTTGCACCAAATTGCTTTTCTTGGCTTAGGCGATATGCAGCTCTTGCATATGCAACTAATACAGCCGAAGTAAACTCAGGATTGCTGTCTAGTTTTAAAGAGAATTCATAAATTTGTGTAGTGTCTTCACTTGTTTGTCCACCGCGAATCACAAACCCACCATGTGGAGCTTTAGAGTGGTCACGATTTAATTCTTCTTCAGTAATAAAGTTCACTTCTGTATCATAATCAGCGAAGTAGTTTGGCATTGTTTTAATTTCATTTTCGATTGCTGCTTTATCTGCGCCTTCCTCTGCAACAATATAGCAAACGCGACGGTGTTTTTCAGCAGTTGTTAGTACAGGATTTGAACCACTGCGAACTTTATCCATTGCATCCTCTGAAGGAATCGTATATTGGACACCGTTTTTAACACCTGCAACACGTCTAACTGCATCAGAGTGACCTTGGCTTAGGCCTTTTCCCCAGAAAGTATAATTTTCACCATTTGGTAAAATCGCATCAGCCATCACACGATTGATCGAGAATAGACCTGGATCCCAGCCTACAGAGATGATGGCTGTTGTATTTTTTGCAGCTTCATTGACAGCTTGGAAAAATTCAGGAATCTTTGCGTGTGTATCAAAACTATCTACAGTATTGAATATGCTAGCGAATTGTGGAGTTTGTTCAGGTAGATCTGTTGCAGATCCTCCACAAAGTAGCATCACATCAATTTTACCTTGATAATCACTTGCATTTGAAATATGTTCAGCCTTTACATTCGCATCCTCAAGATTTAGGCTTTCAGGCTCTCTTCTTGTAAAAACCGCTACTAATTCCATGTCAGGAGATTGTTTAATAGCCTTAATTGCACCTTTTCCAAGATTACCGTATCCTACGATACCTAGTCTGATTTTGTTGCTCATATACATTTCTCCTTTTACCTCGAATTTCGATCAAAAAAATATCGAAAAAGCTAAATAGCATTGTAAACTATTTATTCATTTTTTTGATAATACTTATATTAATAGAATCAAGGCAAATATGCCAATAATTTTCTTTTGGACTTCGTGTCTTTTTCTGAAGAAAATCACGAAAATTTTGATAGCATCCATTTTGTTTGGTAGTTATACTAAATAAGAAGTTTCTATTTCCCAAAATTAAATAAAAAGGAGCAAATGATATGATTAAAGGTGTTTGTAAAATCAAACTAAAGCCAGAAACAAATATTGAGGAATATTTAACACTAGCTAGAAAAGTTGTGACAGAAACCCGTAAAGAAAAAGGTTGTATCACATATACTCTTAATCAAGATATCAATGATCCAACTATCATTTCGATGCTTGAGGAATGGGAAGATGAAGAGGCTTTAAATCAACATGATAAAAGTAAGCATGTGGTAGAAATTGTACCTGAGCTAAGAAAATTTCGAGAAAGTACAGAACTTAACCTTTATAAGGAACTGATCTAATTTCTTCATAAAATTAGCTTCATCAAAGTCTCAAATGGGACTGAGATGAAGCTATTTTGCCCTATATATCAAATCCTTCATATACTTTTATCCCACTCGATTACCTAATTGCTCTTGTTTTCTTGATACTCTTTTATAGGCCAGATTTGCTGAGGATAGAATCACAAGACCTAATATGCTCACACTAAAAAAGAAGCCTAATCCAGAAATTTTCGTAACAGCAAAATAGACGGCAGCAAATCCAAAAATCAAAAAGAGACTTGGTATCGGACTGTAGACCGTAATAAGAAGTGCATTTTTTATATGAGTTCCAAGTGGTTGTTCAAATTCAACATAGGAAGCTAGCGTATAACAAATGATCAGCAAATACATACAGCTAATGATCATACTTGAATAAAACAGAAAGCCTGTTCCTTCATTAAAAGTAGACTGTAAATATTGGATATTAATATAAAAAATTAAAACGATGATGACGATTATGAGACCTAATTTATTACTATTTAAAAACTCTTTTTTATAATAGTGCCAAAAGGTTTTGAAAATCGGTGGGTGATTCTTGTTCAGAAACTGTCTTAATGTTGCTAACAACGCAATGGTAGACGGAAAAAAACCAAACACCACGAATCCACTTAATGTAAAAAGAATCCATAATAGATTTAAATAGGCCAATCTTGCTATCCATTCACAAATTGTATAAATCATACCTGAAAATGCCCCTAATTGCATCGTGCTCCCTCCTTATCGATACTATATCATGCAATGAATTCAAACGTTTTCTTTTTTGTCATGAGGTAAAAATATTATCCAAAAAGTAAAAATAAAACCACGAACTAGGCGGAATGTCCTATATGTAGAGCAGGTGTAAAAAAATTGGTGGAAAGTAGTAAAAATTTTGTCAATTATGTAAAAAATATCGATTGTTGGTAACGGTTACAAATCCTATACTAAGGCTACATTCAAAATTTAACTTTATTCAGCAAAAATCCCTACTTCATAGGTGGAGAATGAATGCAAATAATGTATACAATTCATTAGTGATTTTAACCGGACTGAATAAAGTTAAAGCCTCCGGCGGATGCCACGATTTATTAAAGGAAATTTTTCGAGGCAAGGATCAAAGACTAAGAACGCCACGTCCTGTGGCAACGTCTTTGTGACCCACATCGTGTGGGCCTAAAAAAATCAGGCGCAAATACGCCAAAGCGCATTTGATTCAATCTCCAACTAAGAAGAAGAGGTGAAAATCATGAGTAGCGAAGTAAAGGCCGACATCGAATTTGTACAAAAATCAAAAGTACAAAAGCGGACGAAAAAACGGAAGAGTGGTCCTTTTAGTGGATGGAAGGAGAATTTAGCAGGCTATGCCTTTATAGCGCCCATGTTTATTGGGACTTCCGTATTAGTATTATTTCCGATTCTAGCATCATTTGTTTTAAGTTTTACAGATTGGAATTTTGTCGCTGGTTATCAAGACGCTAAATTTATAGGATTCGAGAATTTCTTGAAATTACTTACAAATGCATTATTCATTAAAGGATTAATAAATAATATTCTTTTGCTCTTAGCAATACCTGTTACTTTATTGTTTTCTCTAGGATTAGCTGTGATCATTAACAAGCATGTGTATTTGAAAGATATGTTTAAAGTGGTTTATTTTATGCCGTTTATTTCAAGCGTTGTAGCTGTAGCGGTTGTCTTCCAAGTGCTATTCCATCCAACGAAAGGACCGATTAATCAATTCCTTCAATTTATTGGGATCGATAATCCCCCTGGTTGGATAGCAGACGTTACCTATGCCTTACCATCCGTAATGTTAATTATGATTTGGACGGGCATTGGGTTTAACCTTATTATTTACTTGGCAGGCTTGCAGAACATCCCAAAAGAATTATATGAAGCCGCACAAATGGATGGGGCAAGTGCTTGGTCTCAATTTATAAAGATTACGATTCCATTAGTGTCACCTACAACCTTCTTATTGTTTGTTACAGGTGTTATTCAGAGCTTTAAAGTGTTCGATCTCATAATTGTTTTGACAAATGGTGGACCTGCAAATTCAACAATAACACCGGTTGTCTATTTGTATCAGCAAGCATTCCTTGAATTAAAAACAGGCTATGCATCTGCGATTTCGCTAATCATGTTTGTCATTATATTGGTGATTACCTATATTCAATTTATTGGTCAGAAAAAATGGGTGAACTATTAAGTAGAAAGGAGCAGTCGATATGGTAGCAAGATTAGATACGCGAAAATTGATAATAACAGTCATTATGGCTCTAATAGGGATTGCTTTTCTCATGCCATTTTTCTGGATGATCTCTGCTTCTTTAAAAGTTGAAAAGGAAGTATTAACGTTTCCAATTCAATGGATTCCGGAAACCTGGAATGCGATTGAAAACTATAAAGAGGTCTGGACAGGGTCAATGCCGTTTTTACTATTATACTGGAACTCTATTAAGGTTACGATTCTTACCACATTAATCTCTTGTACGATTTCAGCCTTAGCGGCATATGGATTTGCCAAAATTAATTTTAAAGGAAGAGATTGGATCTTTCTAATTGTCTTGGCAACCTTTATGATTCCACCACAAACTTTGTTAGTTACACAATTTCTTTTATATAGATGGATAGGTCTCTATGATACTCACATGGGTCTCATTTTATTAAATAGTTTCAGTGTGTTTGGAACGTTTATGCTTCGTCAATTTTATCTCGGAATTAGTAACGAAATCATTGAATCAGCAAGGATGGATGGAGCGGGTCATTTTCGCATTTTTGCATCGATTGCCTTGCCGTTGGTTAGACCCGCGATCGCGACGTATGCGATATTACGATTTATTTGGACCTGGAATGACTTCCAATATCCATTAATCTTCCTACGGTCAAAAGAATTATTTACGATTCAACTTGGTGTACAAAGCTTTGCGGATCAGCATGGGAGTGTCTACTCATTAATGATGGCTGCTTCTGTTTCTGCCATTCTACCATTACTCATCATCTTCGTTATTGGGCAGAAAAATGTCATTGAGGGTATACAGCTTGGTGGAGTGAAGGGTTAGGTATTTACTCTCTCGATTTAGATAGAGTTGATATACAATAAAAAATAAAGGGAGGCTTTAAAAATGAAAAGATGGGGGCTCTTGTTACTAGTTGGACTTTTGACAATGTTTATATTGGTCGCTTGTTCAGGAAAGGATGATGCTTCAACAGATGAAAAAGGATCTGACTCTGGATCAAAGTCATCTGATGAAGAAATTACGTTAAAATTTGTCCACTGGATTAATGAGGATGTTGGAAAATGGGAAAGTGTAATCGCAAAGTATGAAGAGGCGAATCCAGGAATAAAAATAGAATCCATCCCACTTGTCGAAAACATGAATGCTACGGATTATTACAAGCAGTTAGATTTAATGGCTTCTGCGGGTGATGATATGGATATGATTTTATTCAACACTCCACAAGAATTAGCGAAGCGAATTGATGCAGGACTGGTTGATCCGATCACCGAATTTACTAAATCAGAAGGCATTGAAGTTAATGATGTGTATAATAATCCCTTTCCAGCTTTTAATGGGGAGTACTATGGCTTGCCGATGAAAAATATCACTATGCTTGTCATGCTTAATAAAGCACATCTTGATGAAGCCGGCTTAGAAATCCCGACAGAATGGACCTGGGATGAGTATGCAGAATACGCTAAAAAGCTAACTACAGACGATCACTTTGGATCTTATTTACACTCTTGGCATTGGTTCCACTCTCAGGTAATGTTAATGGGTAAGAAAGATGACAATTTAATTATAAGTGAAGATGGAACATCTAATGCAGATGACGAAGCGTTACGTGCTTCTTTGGAATTACGAAACAGGTTAGAAAATGTAGATAAATCATCCGTTCCATTTACTGAAATTTTATCGCAAAAGCTTGATTACCGTCAGCAATTCTTTAGTCAAGCAGCATCAATGACTCCTACTGGTAGCTTTATGATTAATGAATGGGGTCAATTTACACCGGAATTTGAAATTGCTTGGGCACCATATCCGAAAAGTAATACGAGCGATGAGGCACTTGCACCAATGAGTGGCGATTTAATTACCATTGCAAAAAACTCAAAGCATAAACAAGAAGCTTATGACTTCATGCGTTGGATCACGACAGAAGGGATTGTTGAACAAGGAATCTGGACTCCTGCATGGAAGGAAGCCGACATGAGTAAATCATTAGAATCCGTTGTAAATGCAACTGCAAAACCAGAAGCCGTTCATTTGGAGTCTTTGAAACACACGCTTACATCTGTTAGTTCTGTTAAAGTATATGCACCACCAGGATATATGTCTGAAGCAAATAATGAATTTGCCGCTGAGGCAGAATTATATCTTCTTGGTGAGCAGGATCTTGATAAAACAATGAAAAATATTGAAGAAAAAGTACAAGCTATTGTAGATGCGAATAAGTAATTAGAATATTCATACATCAATGATATAATAGAGAGAAGACACTTGTTTTCTCTCTATTTTTATTTTTAGAAATCATACTTTTCAATATGAAGTGGTGAACATCAATGAAGCTGTTATGGAAAAAGATCAAACAAATGTCACTAAGAACACGATTAATCATTTCCGTTATTCTTTGTATTCTATTTCCATGGGTAAGTACTTATATCGTTTCAAACTATTTTACAAAGGATGTATTGGAACAACGAGCTGCCGAACAATCAGAAGATGATTTACGAATGATTGAATTAGGAATCAAGAATATTTTAGATGATGTAATGTATACCTCTAATTATATTCAGTTTAATTCAAAAATGAGTCAGCTACTAAAATCACATGAGTTAATTGATTCTAATTCTCCAAACGTAAAACAAGAAACGGCTCTTCACTATATTCATATATCAAATGAATTGGTTAGTATTACTGATTTACTCATGCCGATGTATATAACAATCTTGTTTGATAATGATCTCTATTACACCAATTACTCTCTAGTCGATTTTAATCCTTTACAATTTAAAGAGAAACCATGGTTTGAGGAATTGATTAACTTAAGTTTTTACGAAACCTTTTGGCTAGGGGCAGATCCTACCTACATCCAAGAAGAAAACAATTCCTACCCCTATCTGATTACAATTGGTAGAAGGATACAAAAAGCGAATTCCTCCAATATTTATTTAATTATTAGTTTAAGAGAACAGGAGATTAAGCGACTTTTAGATCAATATCAAAGTGACAGCCGCGCAAAATTTTATTTGACCAACACGAATGGGGACGTCTATTCAAGTTTGAATTCGGATGAAATAGGCACGAAATTACCCTATGGAGTAACGGACTCTCATTATCAAATTGTAGACTATGAGGATGAGAAGCATTTATTAGTTTCCTATCCCGTTTCCTATTCGAATTGGAGATTGGCTAGCCTTGTTCCTTATGAAGATACAATTGGGTCGATCAATAAGGTGACGAAAACGACTATCTTAATTCAAGGTGGGTTCTTAGTTCTTTTTTTAATTGGACTTATTATGCTTGTACGTGAATTCACGAAACCAATCAGCCGCTTAAATCATGTGACAAAAGCCATCAATCAGGGAGACTTATCAGCAAGGACACAGATATCAGGAAATAATGATGTTGCAGAGTTAGGCCGTTCCTTTAATCATATGCTAGATACCATTGAGCACATGATCGAGCAGGTCAAGCTACAAGAAGAAGCGAAGCGAAATGCGGAATTGGACATGCTTCAAGCTCAAATTAACCCACATTTTTTATTTAATGTATTAAATGCAATTCGCTTAAAAATAAAAATGGGGGGCGATCATGCAAGTGCTTCACTGATTTATTCTTTATCTGCTTTACTTAGGATGACGATCAATCGGAACAATGCGTTTATTCCATTGGAAGAAGAAATATCGATTGTGAAGCATTATGTTGATTTAATGAATTTTCGTCACCGGCACGATGTAGACTTGAAGATTCATGTCAGCGCTGCAACCTCTAGTATAAAAGTACCAAGGTTTTTCTTGCAACCAGTAATCGAAAACGCTATCATACATGGTAATACGGATCGAAACGAAACGATTGAAATAAATGCCGTCGAACAAACAGGGGCTCACTTACAATTAATCATTTCTGATAATGGTAGAGGTATGGATAAGCCCACATTAGAACAATTGCAAGAGAAAATCTATCAAACAACTAGTCATGACAATGTGAAAAATAATCAATCATTTAACGGAATCGGATTGCAAAATGTCTACCAAAGGATGAAGTTGATTTATGGGGAAGATTTTCATATGAGCATCGACAGTAGAGAAGGAGAAGGGACTACGGTCAACTTTCAAATTCCGGTAAATAGGGAGTGAGTAGCGTGTATGAAGTTGTTTTGGTAGATGATGATGTAATTGTGATTGAGTTTTTGAAGAGATTCATTCCATGGGAGGACTATGGTTTTAAAGTGGTTGGCCATTTTCAGGATAGTAGTCTTGCGCTTGCCTATCTCACGAAAAATGCATATGATGTATTGATTACTGATATTGGGATGCCAAAATTAAATGGAATTGAATTAATCGAGCAACTGAAAGAATCAAAAATTAACTCACCTAATATTATCCTCTCCTGTCATGATGAGTTTCACTATGCACAACAAGCTTTAAAATTAGAAGTCTATGATTATATTTTAAAAGAAACAATGGAAGAGTCGAATATCATTGCTTTACTGGAAAGATTAAAGGAAAAGCTCGATCAGGAGCATTTTACAAATAATCAGCACTTAATCATGACCCATTTCTTAGAAAAGAATCATTTAACATTAAAATCAAAGTTCATCGAAAAGCTCATGAAAGAGCAAAATGTAGAAAAAACGGTCTGGTTCAAGGAGCAAGAGGAACTCTTGGGAATGGACTTTTCAATCGAACAATATACACCAGTCCTATGCTTTATCGATCAATATCAAGACACCATCCAGTATTATGAAAATGAAACCTTGCTTCAATTTGGTTTAAATAATCTGCTAGAAGAAGTACTTGTGGAAATGCTGCCAGAGGTACAGATTTTCTTTATGCAAGGTGAATTTTTTATGCTTTTTCAAACGAATAAAACGATGGACAAACAACGTACTATAGAATCCATCATAAAGGAAATACATAATAAAATACGAACTTTATTAAAAATTTCGATTACCTCGTGTTTAGGAGAACAGAATGTGCAGGGCCAAGAATTAATCGAAAACATGAGAGTGTTACTAAATGCTAAAGAGCATCGCTTATATTATCAATATGATAGTATTCAATATTATCGTCCGGTCCTTTATACAAGTGATTCTATTTTTAAAGATTATATCGAGGTTTCACAGAAAATAAAAGAGTTGATCTTAAAGGATGAGAAAGCTCAATTAGTCGCGTTTCTTTCCGAGCAACTTAATCTTAAAAGAGAAAAGAATTATTCTCCACAAGTCATTAAAGACTGGGTCATGAAACTCATTACTGATGTTAAATTATACGTAAACGCCTTAAAGTATTTTGAAGCACAATCAAATGAAAAAATAGCTGCTGCCATTCAAGATGTCGAGACATTTGAACATTTAGAAAGTGTATTAGAAGATATATTTAATTCGTTACGCAAACAAATCCAATCCATTAATTTGACGACTAGAAATGAAGATATTTTAAAAGCACAAAAATATGTACAAATCCATCTTAGTGAAAAGATTTCATTGACGGATGTCGCAGAGCATTTACATTTAAATCCAAGTTATTTTAGTAGGATGTATAAAAAGGAGACAGGAGAAGGCTTTGTTGAATATGTCACAAAAATGAAAATGGTAAAAGCGATGGAATTGCTGGACCATTCAACAAAGTCAGTCGTTGATATCGCATTTGAGTTAGGCTTCGAAAGTAAAAGCTATTTTCTAAAGACATTTAAAAAGTATTATGGGCTATCCCCAATGTCCTATCGATTTAAGGATAAAGAAACGGTCTAAACCAAAAACACCTATACAATTGTGTAACGGGTTTACTTGTGAGGTGCAAAATGATAATTCCTACCGTAGCTCACAAGGTAATTCACACGATTTTTGCAACTGGTTTCGCAGTATAAATCACATTAAAAAGGCATAGAGAATAAATTCTCTATGCCTTTTTTTATATTTACTTATTTCACTAACGTCCCGATAGTTCAATAAAGAAATAACGAACAAAATTCATTTTAATGTATAGATTTCCAAAAGAATAGCTACCTAATTATTAATGAGACATATGAAACCTGTATACTTAACTCCATATAAATAACATTTTAAAAACACCTTTAATTTTGGACATTAATAAGAATTTTGGATCATCTAGTTCCACATAGTGAAACTAGATAGACTAATTTTGATATCCAGTTTTAATTATTCTACACTATAAGTGAGGCTAAGATGCGCAGCTTTTACTTTGATTCTAATTATAAGCTTCAACGACTCAAAGAAAGAGGTTATGACATTGTAAGTCAAAGAAGGAAAAGAAAAGACAAATAAATATTTCAAATTAAAGGAGATTGATTATGTCAACATTTGTAGATTTAGTAGAAAAACGCCGTTCGATTTACGCATTAGGAACTAATTTCCAGTATTCAAAAAAGGAAATTTCGGATAGAATTCGCGAGGTCGTTAAACAAGTACCTTCAGCTTTCAACAGCCAAACAACACGTGTTGTTGTATTATTTGATGAAGCGAACGTTAAATTCTGGGATCACATTTATAATGTTCAAAAAGAAGTTCTTGAAGGTGAAATGTGGGATATGATGTCAGGAATTATGACAGGTGCAAAAAATGGGATTGGTACAGTTCTATTCTTTGAAGATATGGATGCAGTTAAAGAAATGCCTGCAAGAGGAATCCGTCAAGAAGCTTATAAACAAAACAACAATGCGAACGCACAATACGCTGTTTGGTTAGCTTTAACAGAAATGGACTTAGGCGCAAGCTTACAACACTTTAATGTTGGCTATGAACAAGGTTTCGATAAAGGAACGAAAGAAATGTTCAATCTACCAGAATCATACGAGATGCTTGCACAAATGCCATTTGGCTCAGTTGAACAAGAAGTTGGCGTAAAAGAACATATCGATGCAGACGTTCAAGTAAAAGTTTTTGACAAATAATTTTGCTTAATGGAGAGCCTTTAGACTCGAAAATAGCAATGTACTTACATTAGGGCCTAGGTAATCGTAAAAGGATCACCTAGGTTATATAGCATAGGAGGAATTAAGATGAAAAATATTAAATTAAACAATGACGTTGAAATTCCTATTGTTGGTAGCGGTGCAAATACTTACGGTAAAGAGGGAAACCAATTCTCAGGTGCCTTAAGAGGAGACACTCAAGAGATCGACTGGGCAATTGAAAATGGCTACCGTCATTTTGACTCTGCTCAAATTTATCACAATGAAGAAGTTGTCGGAAAAGGGTTAAAAAAATCCTCTCTACCACGTGAAGATTTCTTTATCACTACTAAGTTAAATACATATGAAGGATTCGGTGGTGCAGAATGGGCGCATGCTGAAATTGAAAAAAGTTTAGAGAAATTACAAACTAACTATTTCGATTTGTTCCTAATCCATTTCCCATGGGATAATAATGATGAAATTTTGGAAGCTTGGAATGTTTTAGAAGACTACTATAACCGAGGTGTGTTTAGATCAATTGGTGTTTCGAACTTTGAAAAAGAATATCTTGATTTAATTCTTAAAAATGGCAAAATTAAACCAGCTGTTAACCAGATTGAATCCCACGTTGGAAAATGGAATGAAGAATTAATAGCATATAATAAAGGTAATGATATCGCAACTGTAGCATGGTCTCCATTAGGCGGTATCGATGAAAATGCTAAGCAGGTTCTAGAAGAAATTGGTAACCGGTACGGAAAGACATACGCACAAGTTGTATTACGTTACCAAATTGAACGTGATGTTATCGTCATTCCTAAGTCTCATAATAAAGATCGTCAAGCACAAAGTTTAGATATTTTTGACTTTCAACTAACAGCTAACGATCGTGAACGTATTGCTGCCCTTTAATTAAAGACAGATTTTAGCGTTTCATTTTGGAAGATTCTCCTAAAATGAATCGCTTTTTTATTTATTGAGTTCATTTCATAATTTTTATGCTTAGTGACTTAATATTGTCACCGTTGTTTGCATAAATGCAACCGCAGCGGCGATCTCAACTTTAGTTATTGCACCCATTTGTTTAAGTACATTTTTTCACAAACTAAAAAAATAGAAAGTAACAAGGAGTCGTACAATTTTAATTAATATTACTTATTTGATTTCCTCAGCCAACTCCAAAATAATTCCCTCTGGACCACGAACGTAGCATAATTTATACCTTTCTTCATATTGCTGTATCTCACTAAAGATTTCCGTACCCTTCTTTTTCAATTTGGCAACAACAGCTTCGATATCTTCAACAGTAAATGCAATATGTCGGATACCCAGTGTATTTGCAAAGGGTTGCTGAATATCTTTTTCATTTGAGGGTGTAAAAAATTTGATTAGCTCTATCCATGTCTGACCGTCTGGCGTTCCCAATCCTACACATGCTACCTTAACGTCATTAAGCCCAATTGCATAACCCATCAACTCTCCTTCCATTTCCCATTCCCCTTTCACCTCAAGTCCAAAATCGAGAAAAAACACTTTAGCTGCAGAGAGATCATTTACGATTACACCAACATGATCTATTCTTTGGATCCTCAAATTTCAAACCTCCTATGTTCCTGTTATTTTGCATAGTATTAACAAAAGGACGATTTAAATAATACACCTCTGAAGTAAACCCTTTAACAATTGTGTAAAGGTGTTTTTTGGGTGCGTTTTTTTAAAAATTCTTTGATATTTCTATCTGCATTTTTTGTAGGAATTTACTTTGTGGGTCTTCAATTGTGTCAGGTATATCGGAAGAAAAACCAACAATTGTAATAATCCCGATTAGTTCATTGATATAGTTCAGAACAGGTAGAGCGACGGATGACACTTCAGCTATTAAAGGTTCCTTTGCAAAAGCAATTTTTTCCTTCCGAATGGTTTCGACTTCATCTAGATCATCCATGATGGTAGAATCGTAGTTTTTTTTCCAATTCATTGTTTTATGCTGCTCTGCAAATAGGTTGAAAATCTTTCCACCCGCAGAATATGGAGGAAGGAGCGTTCCAATCTCTGCACCAATGTTTAAGACTTGATTGGAGCGGGTGATTTTTGCAATCACAGGTCCGTTAAATGTCGGTACAGAAAATAATGCTGTATTGTTTGTATGTTCACTTATCGAATGTAAATAAGGCGAAATGATCGCTAGGACATCTTGATTCCCCATGGCTGTCATTCCATATTGGATTAATTTTGAACCTAAGTGATACAATCCACTATTCTGATCTCGAAAAATTAAATCATCCTGGACGAGGGTATTGATATATTTATATAAATTGCTTTTTGTAATGTTTGTCTCTTCTTGTATTTCTGGAATCGAGAGCGGTCTCTTCGCTTTCGCAATCACATCTAAAATTGAAATTCCAATGCTTAATGATTGAATGGTGTCTCTACTTTTTTTAGTTTCCATTACACTTCTCCTTATTTATCAGTAAATATCAAATACGCCATAGCGTATTTGCGCTCAGATTTTTTCGAGTGAGCTCGAAAAGTTTCCTCTGAAAATCTGTGGCATCCGCCGGAGGCTTTAAATTTTTTCAGCACTGTTGAAAAAATTTAAATTATTTTGACATTGACTTTATGAAAAATTCTGACATATAATTATTATATATAGTATAACTCATTATCACAATAGTGGAATTGAATTTTTGAGGTGGGTGATCTTACTGTAAAAAGTGCTGAACAATTTTCATCATAATTAGCGTGTAAATGTTTATTTCAGCAAAAAAATTTAACAAAAGGGAGAATACGATGAAACTTATTACTTTTACTACAGGCGGTTTTTCAAGAATTGGAGCAATCACTGACGACAATAAAATAATCGATCTAAATTATGCATATCAAGCTCAATTACAAAGTGAAGGAAAATATCGCTTTAAGGAAATCGCAGAGGCTTTTGTACCATCTACAATGGAAGCGTTTTTACAAGGTGGTAAAGAAAGTATTGAAATTGCAAGGAATGCAGTGAAATACGCATTAGAGAATCCAGATACATATACACATCAACTCATTTATAACAAGGAAGACGTTAGAATCGAAGCACCATTAACGAAGCCAGGGAAAATTTTTGCGGTTGGACATAACTACCGTGAACATATTTTAGAGATGGGGCGTCAGCTTCCGACACATCCAGTCTTGTTTGCAAAGTTCGCGAATACCATTATTGGTCCAGAGGATGATATTCCATTCCATCCGATTTCAGAACAACTGGATTATGAAGCGGAATACGCATTTGTCATCGGAAAACGTGCGAAAAACGTATCGGAAGAAGATGCACTTGATTATGTTGCAGGATATTCAGTCGCAAATGATGTTACGTATCGTGATATTCAACGACGCACCCTACAATGGCTTCAAGGTAAAACAGTAGATGGTAGTTTACCGCTTGGTCCATGGCTAGTTACTGCAGATGAAATCAAGGATCCGCAAACATTAGAAATGGTTTTAACCGTTAACGGTGAAGAGCGTCAACGAACGAACACAGCTAACCAAGTGTTTACAGTAAAACGTTTAGTATCCTTTTTATCTCAACTAGTAACTCTAGAGCCGGGTGATATTGTGATTACCGGAACTCCTGGAGGTGTTATTCAAGCAATGGAGCCACAAGTCTGGTTAAAGGACGGCGATGTTGTACGTGTGGAAATCGAGCAAGTAGGTGTGTTAGAAAACACAGTTAGAAAAACGAGGGAGGAATAGGAAACATGACGCAAAAAAATATTACTTCTGTAAATGAATCGATTGATAGAATCATAGAAACAGTGAATGGTTTATCTGAAGAAACAATTCGTTGGCAACCAACACAAGATGAGTGGTCGATTATGCAAATTATCGCCCATATTGTTGAAGCATTGCCTTATTGGGTAGAAGAAATCGAGCAGCTTGTTGAAGCACCAGGAAAAGAGTGGGGGAGAAACCATCTGCATGAGGGGCGCTTGGAGGCTGTTAAGCCTGAAACAGTTGAAGCAATTTCTGTAATCGAAATGGTGAAGGAGCTTGAAAAGGTAAAACAAACGGTTCAAGCCGGAATAGAAAATTTGACCGAGGAACAGCTGGCAGCAGTAGCGACAAGCGTAAATCCAAACTTCGGAACGAAACCGTTGTCATTTATTATTGAGCATTTAATTGATCAGCATGTGAACAAACATGAAGGTCAGATCCAGCGCAATCTTTCCAAGTTAAGTAGTAAAAGTTCAAAATAAATTAAAAAGAGGAGAGGATTAATATGGCTGAAAAAGCAAGCTACCTTAAAGATCAAGATGTTAAGGATTTTACGAAGGATATTCAGCAGTACAATCTTGGACCATTATGGGAAGCGATTCCGGAAGTAATGAACAAAACTCCAGAACCTCATGCACAAGCTTATTTATGGACTGGGGAATTGCTAGATAAGAAGTTAATGGAAGCAACAGAAATTTTTACTCCTGAACGTGGTGGAGAACGTCGCGCCATCTATTTTCAAAATCCTGGGTTAACATACCGTCAGCCATGGGGTCATGTTTCAACTACACAAACTTTATATGCGGCCGTTCAGCTTCTTTTACCTGGGGAACAAGCACCATCTCATCGCCATACACAAAGTGCGCTTCGTTTTATTACAGAAGGGGAAGGCGCTTATACGATTGTTCAAGGGGAACGAATCTTTATGGAAGAAGGAGATTTCCTCATCACGCCAAAAAATCTATGGCATGGACATGGCCATCTTGGTGATAAACGTATGATATGGATGGATGCGCTTGATATCCCGACGATTTACAATCTTGGTGGCACATTCTTTGAGCCATATGCAGATGGTTTACAACAACCGAATGTTCCTGACAACTTCTCCGAAAAACGATACAGAGGTGGAATGGTACGTCCAGTTGGTGATGAAAAATATGATGTTGCACCATTAGCAAACTATAAATGGAGTCGTACTGTTGATGCGATTAAAGGGTTAATGGAATTTGATCCAAATCCTAACCATGGCTTTGCTGTCGACTATATTAATCCAACTACTGGGAAGTCTGCAAATCCAACAATGGGTACACGGATGCAGTTCCTTCCAAAAGCGTTCAACACGAAAGCACTTCGTCATACACATTCAACCATTTATCATGCATATAAAGGATCTGGTTATACGGTTATTAATGGTGTCCGCTATGATTGGAAAGCAGGGGATTACTTCGTTGTACCAAACTGGGCATGGTATGAACATGTTTCTGCGGAGGATTCTTATCTATTCTCAGTTAATGATCTTCCAATTATGGACCGCTTTGAACTAGAAAGAGAAGAACAATACGAGAAAAACAATGGACATCAAACAGTCACCGGAGAATTCAAGCTTGACTTTAGATAAGTTCATTTTACAGGGGGAAACAATCATGTTGTTTTCCCTACGTATTTCACTAGATTGGAGAGGACAAATATGACAAACAGCACACAAAATCCAATTATCGTCGTGGGCGGAGGAATAGGCGGGTTGGCAACAGCACTTGGACTTGCCCAAGCCGATAAATATGTAAAAGTATTAGAACAAGCACCGGAATTTGGAGAAGTAGGCGCAGGAATTCAGCTTGCGGCCAATGCAACGAATGTATTACAAAAACTAGGTGTAATGGATAAAATCAGTGAAAATGCCGTTTTTCCAAAACGTTTAGTATTAATGGATGCGTATACAGGTAAAGAATTATCCGCACTTGATATCGATCAAGCGTATCTAGAAAGATATGGTGCACCTTATATTGTATTGCATCGGACAGATCTTCATAAGGCTCTTCTTGATGCATGTAAAGCACATCCAAAGGTAGAGCTTGTTACCAATCAAGAAATCAAAACGGCGGCTGATAATGGAGATTCTGTAGAAGTATTTACTGCAGCTGGTGAATCCTTTACAGGTTCAGCCGTTATTGGTGCAGATGGGATATGGTCGAAGACACGTAAATTATTCGTCGATGATGAGCCAATTTGCTCTGAGTATGTAGCATATCGTGGAGCTATCCCTATGGAAGAAGTAGCGAATGCGAATGTCGGAGATCCGGAAGATGTATATATGTTTATTGGTCCAAACATGCATGTTGTTCAATATCCAGTCAGACGTGGAGAGCTATATAACCAAGTCGTTGTATTTAAGAGTAGCCAGTACAGAAAAGAAATCGAGCATACGGACCAGTGGGGAACTCCAGAAGAAATGGACGAGTTTTTTAAGGATAAATGTGATAGAGTAAGGACGGCTATTTCATATATTTCAAGACAAAGAAGATGGCCGATGTATGACCGTAATCCAATTGAAAACTGGACGCAAGGAAACATTACCCTGATAGGGGATGCTGCTCATCCGATGCTTCAATACTTGGCCCAAGGGGCTTGTCAGGCATTAGAGGATGCTGGCTACTTAGCTGATATGGTCAGAAAACATGGTGATAATTTTAGCGAAGCATTTATAGAATACCAAAAAGAACGTCTACCGCGGACGTCCTATGTACAAACAAGTGCTAGAAACTGGGGAGAAATTATCCATACAACCAACCCTATCACAAAATTACTCCGCGACAAGATATTAGAGAATCGTACAGACAAGGATTACAAGTATGTAGACCAATTCCATGGATACAAGAAAGTTCTTGAAGAGGTAAATTAATAGGGACACACACTAATGGAAAAAGTGTGTATGATATTTTGTTTGATCAACTGATAACGTCAAGTTAACGACGATTTCCCGACAAGGGGAGTCGTCGTTATTTTTCTTTACTCTCTAAAAGCTCAAGTTGGTCTCTAATCCTTTAAAATATAGCGGCTTTTCCTACATACTAAAAAGTTATAATAATATATATTGACACTTTTACTACAAGGGTAGTAAAATCTATTTAAGGAGTTGAATTAATTGAAAATTGAACGAATTATAAATAGTTTAAAAGAATTTGGATTTACAGAGTACGAGGCAAAAGTTTATATCGCCCTTTTGCGTTCTCATCCATCAAACGGCAATATCATTGCTACACTATCAGGTGTGCCAGCTCCAAAGGTATATGAGACACTTAGAAAAATGCAGGAACGTGAAATTGTTAGTAGTGTTTCAGGGGGAGACAAAGGAAACAAAATCGGGTACATACCAACCTCTTATCAAGATCTACTTGACCAAAAAAAGAAAGCGTTCTCAGAAAACATGAACTTTTTAGAAAAGGCTCTTGAAGAAATCTCTACGATAAGTGATACGAATTGGACAGAGCTTTTTACGATACATGGTTACACGGCATCCATAGAGGCGATTCAATCTGCAATAGAAAATTCCAAAACCCAAATTCTTTTGAATGGTTGGACGAAGGAATTAAAGATTTTGATGGAGACTTTACAGGATGCGTTTAACCGTGGTGTTGCCATTGTTACTCTAACATTTGATAAAACAGATTTGAAGGTACCTTGGAAAAACATTACCCACTATCAAGTTGATAGTGCGCTACGCCGTCATACAGGCGAACTTTGTATCGTTATTGACAATGAAAAATCAATTGTTTTCAAAACTTTAAGTGATGGAGACGGCGCTCATGCTGTAATCTCAAGCCATCCATCCACAGTGATGACCACTAGTAACTATATTCGTCATGACATCCTTGTTAACCGAATGACGTCTGAATTTAAGGAAGAAATAGAGAATCGATATGGGGAAGATTTTGATAAGTATATAAATGAATTTTAAATAAAATATACTTTGCCCGAGCTATTACAGACGAACAAAAGAGCAACTTTATTTCAAAATGAATGATTGACTCTTTATGAAGAAATACCCAACTGATAGTAGGAACATCTATAGTTAAACAACTACTTTAATAGAATCTAGTATTAAAAAAAATTTACTGATAAGGAGAAAAGATATGAAACTATTAAATTTTAAACAAGATGGAGAAATTCGCTTAGGAATTAAAACGGAAGAAGGAATCATTGATACTACCACTATATTTGATAGCCTTATTACGATGGAAGAAGTTATTTCTCAAGGACCTGAAGCATTCACAGAGCTTCAAGATGCTATACAAAATGCTACTGTTTCATACGTGGATGAATCCACTCTTACTTATGCACCAGTTGTTACAAATCCTGAGAAGATTATTTGCGTAGGTTTAAATTATGCAAAACATGCAGCAGAGGCGAATCTTCCAATTCCTACTTCTCCTGTGTTGTTTAGTAAATTTAATAATGCACTTGCTGCACACAAAGAAATCATTGAGCTCCCGAAAAATGGAGAGAAATTTGATTATGAAGTGGAACTAGTAATTGTGATAGGTAAAACAGCGAAAAATGTAAGTGAAGAAGATGCACTTGATTATGTGTTTGGTTACAGTGTTGGGAATGATTTCACAGAACGTGGTTTCCAATTTCGTACCGGTCAGTGGCTACTAGGAAAAACTGGTGATAAGTACGCCCCTGTAGGTCCTTATCTCGTTACAGCTGATGAAATCGCTGATGTGCAAAACTTGAAAATTGAATGTAAAGTAAATGGCGTTATCCGCCAATCAGAGAATACAAGAGACATGGTTTTTAATTGTGCGGAGATCGTAAGTTACGCTTCGCAATACATGACATTAAAGCCAGGTGATCTGATTTTCACTGGCACTCCATCTGGAGTTATTGTGGGTTATCCTGAAAAAGAACAGATATGGTTAAAATCTGGTGATGAAATTACAATGTCTATAGAAAATTTAGGAACTCTTACGAATGTGCTTGAATAATTAAGAGCACCCGAGAGAGGTTGACTCCATCAAAGAAAGAAAACAACTCGAATGTGTGGATAGGCTTGACATAGGTAAGGGTATCCGCACATTCTTTTTAAATGTAAATAAACAGACTGTATGTTCAATGAAATGTAATCGTTTTCGTGTGAGGGGGGATGCGAGAATATATTTGCTCCTAGATGTCAGATTGTGAATAAAGTAGAGGTTGTGAATTTTTCAAGTACAGAAACGGAGGTTAATTTATGGAAGGAACTATCATTTCTCTGCTACCATCGGTTATCACAATCGCTTTAATTATTTTCACCCGTAGAATTTTCTTATCGTTGGGAACAGGTATCGTTTTAGGCGCAATACTCATTGAACAGTGGAATGTTTTTGCAAGTGTTGTTACTATTTTAGAGATTATGAAGGGTGTACTTCAAGGAGATAGCAAAATACTTATCTTTGTTTTATTGATAGGAATAATGACTTCACTTATCTATCTTTCAGGTGGGATTCTAGCTTTTTCAGAATGGGCAATTAATAAGGTCAAAACAAAATTTCAAGCGAAAATGGTTACTCTTTTATTAGGCTTTGTCATTTTTTTCGATGATGCTGCTAGTTGTTTGCTTCGTGGAAACGTAGTAAGACCAATCACTGATAATTATCGAATTTCGCGCTCTAAATTATCGTATTTAGTTCATTCAACTTCTGCACCTATTATCCTAATAATACCATTATCAGGTATGGCGGCTGCAGTTGCCGCTATTATGGGTGGGCTATTATCCGACAATGGGATTACTAGCTATGGAGCTTTTGAAGCTTTTATCCTAACAATACCGTTCAATTATTACGCAATTACATGTCTTTTAATGGCCTTTTTGGTCGCTTATTTTGGAATTAATCTTGGACAAATGCGTCGTGATGAAAAGCGTGCAGTCGAAGAAGGAGTTTTATTTGATACTTCAAGAGGAGTCGTACCAGGACAAAGTGATAATAAATTACCGGCTAGAAAAGACGGGAAGGTTGTTGACCTAATGCTTCCTGTGATCACTCTTGTGGTTGCTACGATAGCGATTGCACTTTGGATCGGTATTTCGAATATTGATGGACCAATCACCGGTAGTGGAATTTTAACAAACATGGATATTACGACTGGTCTTGTGTACGGAAGTTTACTAGCTTGTATTGTATCTTTGATAAAATTATTTTTTAAGAAAACATCATCAAAAGATGTAACAACAGCAATGTTCTCAGGTTTGAAAACCACATTACCAAGTGTGTTAATCTTATTCCTAGCTCTTATTACAGCTGAAATTATTGGAGAGTTAGGTGTTGGGACATATTTAGCAACATTATTTAGTGATTCAACGACGATTTCATGGTTCTCGGTTATTTTCTTTGTTTTAGCAGCTATTATGTCATTTTCGACGGGAAGTACATTTGGTACTTTAATTTTAATGTTACCTATCGGTGCTGAAATCATTGCCATCATAGACCCTACATTTGTTATACCAGTATTCGGCGCTGTTCTTGCAGGTTGTATATTTGGTGAACATAGCTCTCCGTTATCAGACACATCTATTCTTTCTTCTATTGGAAGCGGTGTACACGCTATTGATCACATCATGTCGCAATTGCCATATGCATTAATTTGTGGAGTTGTTTCCATTTTTGGTTACATGATCCTAGGCTTTACTAACAGTGTGATTATTGGTCTTCTATCGACAATACTACTACTTGTTTTGGTTGTATTTATCCTAAAAAGTAAATTTTCTAGCAGTAACACTTTTGAAATGGATGCCTCAAATTAAAAAACGTTCATAACTTATGAGTGAATAGTAAAAATGCAAGATAAGTAATCTTAATTTTCATGATATTAGTAATAGTTTTAAAAAGTAAAAGTTGTCTTATTTGCATTTAAGAATTTGATTGAGGGAGTTGTTATAAGATGAGTTATGTTCTTGATAATGACCAGATTGCTCTAAGGGAAAATGTGAAAATTGATTTCTTAGACAGAGCATATGTATTTGGCGACGGTGTTTATGAAGTGATTGGCGTCTATAATGGAACACCCTTTAAATTAGAGAAACATTTAGCCAGACTCCAATACAGTGCTGATCAGATTGAACTAAACCTTCCATACGGATTAGAGGAATTAAATAAAAATTTACTAGAACTTATTGAAAAGAATCATCTATTTACTGGCTTTATTTATTTACAAATAAGCCGAGGAGTTGCACCAAGAACACATCACTTTCCACAAATAGAGGTATCACCTAAACTAATCGCGTTTACGACGGAATCAACTAGATTACCAGAAGACTATTATACAGATGGTGTAAAAACGATGCTTGTAGAAGATATTAGATGGCTTAGATGCAACATCAAGAGTTTAAATTTGTTACCTAATGTTTTAGCAAAAGAAACTGCCATTAAAAATGATTGTTTTGAAGCTATTCTGCATAGAGGTGAAACGATAACAGAAGGTAGTTCATCCAATGTGTTTGTTGTAAAAGGGAATAAACTTTACACACATCCAGCAGATAACTATATTTTAAACGGTATTACCAGACAAACTGTGCTTGAAATTTGTGAAAAAAATGATATTGAAGTAGTTGAAGAGACTTTTAATAAGGATTTTTTATTAAATGCAGATGAGGCATTTTTATCCGTAACATTTTTAGGTATTATACCGATCCAGAAAGTCAATGGAACAACGATTGAGATAGGTGAAGTTACGAAGAAAATCCAAGATGAATTATACAAACTTACTCATAAAAGCGGGATTGCTTCTCTATAAAGCCATGATTTCACCGTTTATTTCCAAAGTGAAATATGATCAGGAATCACACCTTGGAGAGACAGACTTGGCCAATGTAAATAAATAATCGAGGGAGTAAAGCTAATGAATAAAGATATTACTAATGTGCAATTTTATGGTGGTCGGTTTGTTTCATTAATACCTTTTGGCATTTTCATTACTATAGCAATTATCATTTCTTTGCTTAAGGCTCCTGACTTAAGGGGAATGTGGGTCGCAGCCTTAGTTGGAATTATGGTTACATATTTCCTAAGTAAAGAAAAAGAAAAATATTCAATGGCTGTTATTGAAGGAATGGCTGATAAGATAGCAATAATTCCAGTTGTATGTTGGATATTTGCTGGAGTATTTGCGCAAGTATTAAAAGAATCGGGATTAGTAGACGGCATTCTTTGGGCTGCCTATCATATAGGCGCAACGGGTACATTTTTTGTTATTATCGCCTTTGTAGCCAGCGCACTTTTTGCAACTGCGACAGGAACTTCTTTTGGAACAATTATTGCAGGGATATCCGTTTTATATCCAGCGGGTATTTTATTAGGTGCTGATCCTATTATATTGGCAGGTGCAATTGTAGGTGGTGCTGCCTTTGGAGATAATATTGCACCGATTTCAGACACAACAATTGCATCTGCAGCGAGTCAAGATGCAGATGTAGGTGGTGTCGTGAAATCAAGGATTAAATATGTAATTCCTGCAACCATTATAACTATAATTCTTATAGCTATTTTCGGTGGAGGTGGCTCATCACAAGAGGTACTTCCCTATGAACAATTAAGTAAACATATGAACCCATTAGGTTTAGTGATGATCATACCTGCAATAATAACAATCATATTTGCAGTTAAAGGTGCTCATTTAATTAGTGCAACAACAATAGGAACAGTAGTGGGAATAATCATTGCCCATCTATTTAATTTAAATAGCTTTTCAAATTTATTTTATATCCAGGATGGTGCTGTACAAGGGGTGTTTGTAAATGGAGTCGCAGGGATGGTCGATATTTGTATTTTTGCTTTATTGATTATGGCCTGTGTAAATATTATGAAAGTAGGAAAAGGTGATAAAGCATTAATGAGTATTGCAGAAAAATTCATATCAACTGCTAGAGGAGTAGAAGCTTCTATTGGAGCTCTAACCTTAGCATTGACTTCTGTGATGGGGCTGAATGCACCTCCAATACTTGCGATTGGCGTTTCTTATGCAAAGCCCATGGCAGAGAAATATCGAGTTTATAAATATCGAATAGCCAATATATTAGATGCTTTTGCAAATACTTTGTGCTTCATCGTACCTTGGTCACCTGCATTATTTTTAGTTAAGTCTCTATCGGAAGAAGCTAATGGTGTGTATGGAGAGATGGTTCCTATCTTATCTACCGGACAACTAGGAATTTGGATTATCTATTGTTGGGCTTTGTTAGCGGTTATGATCTTTTCTGTCATAACTGGCTGGGGAAGGACTTATGTGGGAAGTGATGGAGAGCCAGTTAAATCTCTAGCTCTAGCGGAGGACAATAAAGATAATAAAAATATTGGGGTTTAACTATAATTAAATCATAGTATTATAGAGTAGAAGAAAGCGTTTAACTTTCTTCTACTTATTGCTGTTTATGAATAGCTTTATGGAAAAATAGTGTCATGTATTAGAAGATGTTTCAAACATACCACTTTTTGAAAAAGGAGGATTTCAACCTAATGAATAACCTAATTATTTGCAGATGTGAAGAAGTGACTTTAGACGACATCAAAAATACAGTTATTAAATATGATTGCTCTGCCCGTGAAGTAAAATTGCGAACAAGAGCCGGGATGGGGTATTGTGGCGGACGAGTATGCCGGACTGCAGTAGACGCCGTTTTGCATGAGATAAAAGGCGAAAAACCTGGTAATGAAATTCCATTAAATATTAAACCACCTGTCCGACCAGTTTCATTATCAGCATTAGGAGGTCAATCATGAATCATAACCGTATCGTAAATCATCCTGTTTTAGGTGAATTAGAAAACAAAAAACCGATTACTTTTACATATGATCAGAAAGTTCTCCGCGGGATTGAAGGAGATACTATTGCTTCAGCACTACTTGCGAACGGTATTCGTCTCCTTCGTGTACATGAACAAAGTGGGACGTCACGTGGGATTTATTGTAATATAGGCCATTGCTTTGAATGTCGAATGACTGTCAATGAAATGTCAGGAGTGCGTGCATGCTTGACGGAGCTAGAGGAAGATATGAATATTGAAAGCGGAAAAATGCAACCGCTACCATTTTCGCAAACGATTAGTGCAGATGACATGCCTCGAACATATGCTGAATTCACTAAAAAAGGCAAAGTTAATAAGGAGGAAGGTTCACATGTATGATGTTGTTGTCATTGGTGCGGGGCCGGCAGGCTTGTCAGCAGCTATCGCTTGCCGTGAATGGGATTTACACGTTCTAGTCATAGATGAATACCCAAAACCAGGTGGCAGATTACTTGGACAGCTTTACCAGGAGACCAATGGAGAATGGTGGAATGGATTGGAAGAAACAAAAAAGCTGCTGCAAAAGGCAACTGAATTGGAAACTGATATTAGATGTAGTGTCTCCGTTCACCATATTGAAAAAACAAGTACTGGTTTTTGTGTACATACAAACAAAGGTAGATTTAATGCAGCAAACCTTCTGCTTGCAACTGGTGCCGCAGAAACCCCTGCTCCAATACCGGGGTGGACTTTACCTGGGGTAATGTCAATCGGTGCAGCACAAGTCATGACGAATGTACAGCGGGTTCGTGTAGGGAAGAAAGGGATTATCGCGGGGATTAATGTTTTGTCAGTAGCCATCGCACGAGAACTGCAATTGGCAGGTATTGAGCTTCATAGTATGGTTTTGCCATCCGTTAATTCAGTCACGAAACAAGCTGGAAATCCCAAGCGGGTAATGGAAGGATTAATCCGTGTAGCACATCTAGCTCCTTCTGCTTTTCTTCGTTTTGGAAGTAAATTTGCAAAAGCTACTTGGGTACGTGATTTAGCTGTAAAATTTTATCCAAGACAGGGTATGAAAATGTGGGGGATGCCCATTAACATACGTAAAGCAATCGTACAAATAAATGGTACTGACCAAGTTGAATCTGTAACGATCTGCAAACTTACTCCTGATGGGGAGTGCATACAAGGGAGTGAAGAAACCATTGATGTGGATTTTGTTTGTATAGCTGGTGGCCTCTATCCACTTGCAGAACTTGCTTCTGTTATCGGTTGCCCATTTCAATATATTGAAGAACTTGGTGGACATGTTCCAGTTCATAATGAACAAATGGAAACTCCGATTGAAGGTTTATTTGTCGCTGGAAACATTACAGGAATCGAAGGTGCAAAAGTCGCCGGTGCACAGGGTGCACTCGCAGGACTGTCTATCGCTAAGAGACAATTGAAAGACGTAGCTGACATAAGCGATAGAGTGATTCAAGCTATGGAAAACGTGAAAACGACTAGAAGCGATGCAGCCATTCAATTCCATCCAGAAATCAATGAGGGACGAGCTAAAATGGAAAGAGCTTATCAAGCATACGAACAGTTAATGTAAAATTTGTCCAGGGTGTTTGTCTCTTTTTCTATTATTTGTAGTAATAACTACAGGGAGGATCCTAGATATGAATATGAGTAACCACACAGAAGTAGCCATAATCGGTGGTGGGATTGTTGGTTGCGCGATTGCGTACTATGTTTCAAAAGCTGGAATAGATTGTATGTTAATTGAAAAAGGGGATCTCGTAAGCGGTACATCTTCAAGGTGTGATGGTAATGTCACAATCGTTGATAAAGATCCTGGGTTTGATAGCCAAATGTCATTGGTGAGTCAGGAACTTATTGTTGATTTGTATCGAGAACTTGATTTACCATTTGAATATCGAGCATTAGGGAGTATACTCGTTTGTGATAATGATGAAGAAATGGATGCTGCAAAAAAGTGGGTAGAGACGCAACGAAAAGCGGGATTGAAATTTAATGTTCTTGATCCAACAGATATACGTCAGGAATCCCCATTTTTTGCTGATGATATACCTGGAGGATTGGTTTGTGAAACAGACTCACTGATAAATCCATTTTTATTTTGCTATTCCTTAATTGATAAAGCGAAGCAATATGGATTAAAATTGCGTACGCATTCTGAAGTTACTGCAATTACTAAGAAAGAAGATTTTTCGATTGAAACAACAAGTGGAACATATGTTGCAAAAAAAGTAGTGAATGCTGCTGGGGTTTGGGCTCCTTTTATTGGTAAAATGCTAGATATCGATATACCAATTATTCCGAGAAAAGGACATATTCTAGTAGGAGCAAGGCAGCAACCAATTATGATGAGAAATGTGATGGAGTTTGGGTATTTAATGAATAAATTTGGACGCGAACGACAAGTAGACCCACAAACAAAGGAACACGGAGTCGCATTAGTGCTAGAACCGACAGAAAGCCAAAACTTCTTACTTGGTAGTAGTCGTCAATTTGTGGGCTATGATGGACGTGTCGATATTAATGTTGTGGAAACAATGGCCAAAAGAGCACTCCGATTTTTCCCGAAAATAAACGATTTTAATATGATTCGAACATATACTGGTTTTAGACCTTGGACAGAAGACCATTTACCGATAATCTCAGCAGTTGAGAAAGTACCTGGATTTTTTATTGCGGCAGGACATGAAGGTGATGGAATAAGCTTGGCAACAGTTACCGGAAAATTGGTAGAGGAGTTAATTTGTGAAAAAGAGGATACAGTCATTCCGTTAGATCCTTTACGTTATGACCGTTTTGTAAAAATGCCTGTAACTTAATATGTGTTTAAAGGGGGAGCGGCTGTAACTGTTTCAAAAACTTGCAGCTTGCTCCTATTTTGATTATTACATAAAGATCTCAACTTACGGAGTTGAATCCGAACCCTAAAACTTAAATAGGAAAAAAGGGAACAGAGTCGTGTTAATACCCTGTTCACCTTTTTTCTATTCAGCACAAATAATGATGTAAATTTAAAAATATTCCTTTACAGCAATCATTGCTTTTGCTTCTAAGCGTCTTGCCTGTAAAATTGGTTCTGTGTAACCATTTGGTTGTTCGTATCCTTTAAAAACAAGATCAAGAGCAGCTTGAAATGGGAGTGATTGATCAAAATTAGGTGCCATCGGTTTATAAGCAGGAACGTTCGCATTTTGTATATCAACGACTTTTGCCATGCGTTGCATCGTCTCCATGACTTGCTCGCTCGTACAAACTCCATGATGCAACCAGTTTGCCATATGTTGACTAGAAATTCGTAAAGTGGCACGGTCTTCCATTAAACCGACGTCGTTAATATCAGGTACTTTCGAGCAACCGATTCCATGGTCAACCCAACGTACAACATATCCTAAAATTCCTTGTGCATTATTATCGAGTTCTTCCTGAATTTCTTCACTGCTCCAATTCGGTTCCTTTGCGACAGGAATTTCTAAAATGTGATTAACAAAGTCTTCTGTGAATAACCGGCTACGAACCTCTTCAAGATCTGTTTGATGATAATGAAGTGCATGCAAAGTAGCTGCAGTGGGGGATGGTACCCATGCTGTGTTCGCACCAGCTTCAAGCTGGCTCATTTTTTGTTCGAGCATGGCCGCCATCAAGTCTGGCATTGCCCACATACCTTTTCCAATTTGTGCACGACCTTGTAAACCGCATTCCAGTCCTACCATGACATTTGATTTTTCATAATGTTGAAGCCAGTTAGATGATTTCATTTCATTTTTGCGGATCATTGGACCTGCTTCCATCGATGTATGTATTTCATCACCTGTTCGGTCTAAAAATCCAGTATTAATAAATACAATCCGATTTTTTACTTCTTTAATACAGTTTTTAAGATTCAATGTCGTCCTTCGTTCCTCATCCATGACACCAATTTTAAGCGTATGACGTTTGAGATTTAACAAGTCTTCTACCGCATTAAATAATTTATTTGTAAATGCTACTTCTTCTGAACCATGCATTTTAGGCTTTACAATATAAATAGACTCCTGTGAAGAGTTTTTATACCGGCCATTGTTTAAAAGATCATGTTTGGCGATTAAGCTCGTGACAATAGCATCTAAAATTCCCTCTGGTATCTCCTGCTGATGCTTATCCAATACACTGTTAGTCATCATCAAATGGCCAACATTTCGGACTAACATGAGTGAACGTCCAGATAACGATATGTGTCCTCCAATAGGTGATTTGTAGACTCGATCAGGATTAAGCGTCCTTGTTATAGTCCTCCCACTTTTTGTGAATGATGCTGTTAAATCTCCTTTCATTAAACCTAACCAATTACGATAAACAAGTACTTTATCTTCTGCGTCAACAGCTGCGACAGAATCTTCACAGTCCATAATCGTAGTGATTGCTGATTCTATTAGTATATCTTTCACGCCTGCCGGATCAGACTGACCGATAGGGTGGTTCCGATTAATCTGAATTTCAATGTGGAGCTCATGATTTTTTAATAAGATTGCAGACAGTTCATCTTCGTTTCCTTGATAGCCGATGAATTGTGATGGGGCTTTGAGTTCGATTGATTGATCATCTGCTAAAATAGCAAATAATCTACCTTCAGACACGCTATAATGAATCACATCTTTATGAGAGATTCCTTGAAGTGGGACTGCTTGATCAAGAAAATCCTTAGCAAAGGCAATTACCTTCCCACCTCGGATGGGATTATAGGTTTCCTCAATTTGAGCTCCTTCCTCCTCATTAATAACATCTGTCCCATATAGAGCATCATATAAACTACCCCATCTTGCGTTCGCAGCATTGAGTGCATAGCGGGCATTATTTACAGGTACAACTAATTGTGGTCCGGCTTGACGTGTAATTTCTTCATCAACATTTTCAGTTGTAACCTTGAAATCATCTGCAATTGGTTCCAAATAGCCAATTTCCTGTAAAAAAGACTTATAGGTTGTAAAATCAAACTTATCTTTATTTTCCTTATGCCAGTAGTTGATTTTTTGTTGTAATAGGTCTCTTTTCCTTAAAAGTAAGCGATTTTCAGGTGTAAATTCATCTATAATCTTCTCAAAACCAGTCCAAAAGTCTTCATTTGTCACCCCACTTTTTGGGAGTGCTTCCTCATTGATAAATTGGTATAACACTCTATCAACTTGAAGACTTCCTACTTTTACATACTCTGCCATACAATTTCCTCCTTCTAATATTCACTTGTTGCGCGTATTAACGTTAATTATTTTGAATTAATTATATTTTCTGTTATTAATTCTATCTAAAAGAATAGTATAATGAAAATACATATTTTGAATAGGTGTCATGCAGTTTTGTTATAGGAGGTGAACTAATTTGGATATCAGACATTTAGTATACTTTTCAGAGGTTGCGAAACAACTGAGCTTTACAAAAGCTGCAGCGACTTTACACGTCTCTCAACCATCTTTAAGTAAAGCGATTAAGAATATTGAAGAAGAATTAGGAGTTCCTTTATTTTTTCGAGGATCAAAGCATATCGAATTAACAGATGCCGGTCATGCTGTTCTAATCAATGCACGACAAGTTTTACAAGCATTTAAAAATTTAACTTCAGAATTAGAAGATATTACATCCTTTAAAAAAGGAGAAATCCATATTGGAATTCCTCCTATTGTAGGTGCCACCTTTTTTTCAACCATTATTAGTCAATTTAAAGCGACATATCCTTTTATTCATTTAAACTTGTCAGAATTCGGAACGAAAAATATTAAACAAGGTGTGATGGATGGTTCACTCGATATCGGATTAATATGTAATTTACCCTCTGACAATGAACATTTTGACATTATAAAGATACTAAATGACCCTCTCATGTTAGTTGTTCATCATGAAAACCCATTAGCACAAAAAAAGAACGTATCTATTTCGGACCTTGAACATGAGTCGTTTATTTTTTATAGGAATGATTTCTCCCTATACGACCGAATTATCGAGGAGTGCTCTAAACATGGCTTCTCTCCGAATATTGTATGTGAAAGTTCTCAAAAAGAATTTATGATTGAAATGGTAAAAGGTAAAATAGGGGTCGCTTTATTACCAAGAAAAATATGCCGAAATATTGCAGAACAGGATATTATCGCCCTAGATCTACACCTCACATCTCTTAAACTAGAGATGGGGATGATTTGGAAAAAATCTCGTTATCTACCTTTTTCTGTCCGTGAGTTTGTGAGAATGTCTGGGGAGATGTTTATTCAGACACCAGTTGAGAGCGATTAGAATTTACAGTAAACTTATTTTTTGGAAAATTTAAAAAAGATATTGTTGACAACAAGATACAAACACAGTAAATTATGTATTAATAGTGAAAATAGTAATAATATTTAAAAGATTGTAATAGTGTTTACAATATAAGATTATAATATTATAAATTAGGTGAGATTCTATGAGGATTGATAAAAATAATCATGTACCTCTATATCGTCAAGTAGAAGAGGTGTTAGAAGAAAAAATTACTTCCAAGCAGTGGGAATATGGCTATCAGCTGCCGACTGAACAGGAATTAGCTGACCACTTTGGTGTTAGTACAATTACTGTTAAACGTGCTGTTCTTGAGTTGGTGAACAAAGGGTACCTTTACCGAAGAAGTGGGAAGGGGACGTTTGTAGCAGGAACCACCAATGAAAAGGATATTAATAAATTGATGTCATTAACAGGTGTAGAGGGGGAGCATCCACATGAATTAATTAGTTTTTCAATTGAAAATGGGGATGACGAAGTGGCAAGTAAATTTGAATTACAAACTGATGAAAGGTTCATTAAAATCAAGCGTTTAAAAATTGAAAATGACATACCAGTGGCTTTGGAATATTCATATCTGCCTTTTGATAAATGCCCTGATTTGACAGCTAGCGATATTAATAATGAGTTGATCTACAGCATATTAAAGAATAAATTCCAGATTACATTAGGAAGGGCTCGTTCATTTGTTAAGCCATATATTGCTGTTGGTGAAATGGCGGAGAGACTTCAAATTGAATCAGGAACGCCTGTGTTTGAGTGGGAGAGGTTTACTTATACCAAGCAGGGAAAAGTAATAGAATACTCAAAGTTTTACATACGTCCTGACAAGGTTACCTATTATGCAGAGATTGTTTTTTAGTCAACAACTAGATAAAGTTTTCAGATGAGAACAAGATTATAACATTATAACTTAATAGATTATAATGTTATATTTTTAAGGATTATTATCTGAAAATTCAAATATTATATTCGTATAAAATAAACCTAAAAATTGAACAAGGAATGGAGGGTATAGTTTTCGTTTTGTCCATATTAAAAAAATATTTTTATTAGGGAGGAATCATTTTGAAAAAGAGAAAAGTGTCTTTAATCTTATTTATTTGTCTTGTGCTTGGATTCATGACTGCATGTAACAGCGAGACTGGAAATTCTTCATCACCCGAAAAGTCAAAAAATGAAGGCGACAAAACATTAGTAGTGGCAGGATACGGTGGAAGTTTTGAAAAGAAAATGAAAGAAACTCTCATTCCAATGTTCGAAGAGGAGTATGGAGCAAAAGTAAGTTATATTACTGGAAGTTCCGTTGATACCGTGGCAAAGCTACAGGCACAAAAGGACAAACCACAAATAGACGTTGCATTCTTAGATGATGGACCACAAGCGCAGGCAAAGGCCTTTGGCTTATTAGCGGAATTGGATGAAAGTATTGTGACGAACCTGAAGGATGTATATGATCTTGCAAAGGATAAGGACAATATTGGAGTTGGTACTTCGATCCTTTCAACAGGCTTGGCTTATAACAAAGAAACCTTTGAACAAAATGGGTGGGAGCCAATTAAATCATGGAATGACCTAGCCGATTCAAAGTTTAAAGGACAATTAGTTTTACCATCCATTGCCAATACGTTTGGGGTGCATATGCTTATTATGGCAGCGGTTTCAAATGGGGGAAGCGAAGAAAATATTGAACCTGGGTTTGAAAAAATGAAGGAAATTGCTAAAAACGCTGTGACATTTGATAAAACAGCTGATGTTTCTAACTATTTCTTACAAGGTCAAACTGTTGCAAGCGCTTGGAGTAGTAGCAGGGTGTACCTTTTACAAGATAGTGATTTCCCAATCGAGTATGTGATTCCTGAGGAAGGCGCACCTGCTCTACTTGGAACAACAAGTGTTATAAAAGGGGCACCGCATGAAGAGCTTGCACAACAGTTTATTAATTTTATGTTAAGTGAAGAGTTACAAGTGGAATTCTCAAACGCCTTATTTACCGGACCAGTAAACAAGAACGCAAAACTTGAAGGGGATATCATCAATAAAGTGACGTATGGTGAAGAAGATATTGCGAAGTTGTATAAAGTGGATTGGGAATATATCAATGAAAAAAGAGCTGAATGGACAGAACGAGCCAATAAAGAAATTGAAGTAGCCCACTAAGAGAGGTGAAAGAAATGAGCTATTTATGCCTTGAAAATGTAGTCAAGACCTTTAATAAAACAGAAGTCGTGAAAAAGATGAACCTTGAAATCAACCAGGGAGAGCTTGTTTCTTTCCTTGGCCCATCAGGCTGTGGAAAAACAACAACCCTGAACATGATTGCCGGGTTCCTGGAAGTAGACGGAGGAAAAATCGTGGTGGACGGGAAGCCCGTCCACTTGCTTCCCCCGAGTAAAAGAGAGATGGGAATGGTTTTTCAAAACTATGCTCTATTTCCCCATATGACTGTGTTTGACAATGTCGCCTATGGTTTAAGGCTTCGTAAGGTTAATAAGAGTGAGATTAACACACGAGTAGCAGAGGCGTTAGAGATGGTCCGGCTGACAGGCTATGAAAAACGCTATCCGAAGGAACTTTCTGGTGGACAGCAGCAGCGTGTTTCTTTGGCTAGAGCACTTGTGATCAAACCGAAAGTGTTATTGCTTGATGAACCTTTAAGTAACTTGGATGCGAAGTTACGTCAAGAAATGCGTGAAGAAATTGTGGAAATACAAAAAAAGGTTGGGATCACGACTATTTTTGTCACCCATGATCAGGAAGAGGCACTTGCCATTTCAGATCGGATAGCTGTTATGTATGAAGGAAGAATTGAGCAGCTTGATACGCCTGTAGCTATCTATAACCATCCTCAAACTGACTTTGTTTCCAGGTTTATTGGGGAAGTAAACCAGATACAGGGCAACGTTGTTAGGACCATTAATAATAAGGAAAGTTTAGTTTCGTTTTATGGATTTGAACAGATTTTAACAGGGTATTTATCAGAGGATGATGTTATTGATTTTTATATTCGTCCTGAAAAAATTCAAATCTCGGTGGAAAAGACAGAAGGCCTTGAAGTAAAGGTCGAAAGAAAAATGTTTTTAGGAGCAAAAACGCGCTACATTTTACAGCATAAGGACAAACATATCATTGCTGATATTTCGAATACGTTTTTAAATCCTGATCAGGTCCAAGAGGGTAAAAATGTATTTATTAAGTGGAACCCAGAGGATTTGTTAGCAACCAAAAAGTGAGGTGACGACATACATGCAAGCTGAAACTACATATCAAGAACAGGAATTGTTAATCAAGCAGAAGAAAAAGAATTTAACAAAGAAAAAGCTTGATTATATGCTCTTATTACTCCCGACCCTTGGTATCTTTATATTCTTCTTTTTGCTACCGTTGTTTTTCCTTTTTATAACGAGCTTTAAGACATTTGATGCAACTAGTGGGATAGGCGATGACTGGACTCTTCAGAACTATATAAAGTTTCTTTCCGATAAATCTTATCTTGGGGTGATTTGGCGGACAATAAAAATAGCTTTATTGACTACCCTAGTTGCCATTGTCATTTCGTTCCCAGTTGCCTATCAAATTTCAAGAGCAAATGGAAGAATAAAAAATTATTTAACGATGTTAGTTCTGTCGCCACTGTTAATAAGTATGGTTATTCGCTGCTATGGTTGGGTTATCTTGTTAAACAATAATGGTGTTATTAATAATGCATTACTAAATTTTGGGTTAATTGATAAACCGCTAACTTTGCTTTACACAGAGTTTAGTGTGGTTATCGGAATGGTTCACGTTCTATTTCCTTATATGGTTTTAAGTATTATGGGATCTCTGGAAAGAATTGACACATCTGTTATTCGAGCTTCCCAAAATCTAGGTGCTAGTCCGTTTCGAACATTCTTCTCCATTGTTTTACCGTTGACATTGCCAGGCATTTTTGCTGGTTCCGTTATGGTTTTTAGCTTAGGAGTAAGTTCTTTTGTTACTCCTTCGATACTTGGGGGTCCACAGGTAAAAGTGATGTCTTACCTTACATATGAACAGGTTGCCGTCATGTTGAATTGGCCTTATGGATCTGCGATTGGGTTTCTACTAATCTTAATTGCTACAATTACAATCCTAATTTATAGCAAATTGTTGACGACTTCTAAGAAAGGAGTGGCCATTCAATGAAGAAACGATTACCTAAATTCGGCTTAAATCTCTTTTGTCTGATCGTGTACATTTTTCTGGCTGCTCCTATTGTTGTTGTTTTATTATCTTCGTTGACAACTACTGAGTATATCGTGTTTCCTCCTAAGGGCATCACATTAAGGTGGTATACCGAATTAGTCAATCATCCTGAATTTATGCAGTCGTTCATGCTCAGTATTGGGGTTGCTTTTGGAACGGCAATTGTTTCAACGGTTATCGGAACCATGGCGTCAATTGCTGTTATCAGGTATCAATTTAGAGGGAAAACAGTGATTATGCAGCTAGTCGGCTCTCCTCTTTTGATCCCATCTGTCGTCTTTGGAGTAGCATTGTTGCAGTTTTATTCCTGGATTGGTATGGCAGCGAGTCCAATGGCTTTAGTAATTGGTCATATTATCTTAACAATCCCGTTTGTCATGCGCTTAGTGGTTGCTAGTTTAGTAGGCTTTGATCGCACAATCGAACAAGCAGCGATGAATCTGGGTGCGGGAAGCATAAGGGTGTTTTTTCAAATTACACTGCCAATTATAAAATCAGGTGTGATTGCCGGAGCTATCTTTGCATTTATTACTTCATTTGATGACTTAACTGTGGCTCTTTTTATAGTCAGTACTGATGTCGTTACGCTGCCTGTACGTATTTATACCTACATGCAATACCAGTACGATCCAATCATTACCTCCGTTTCTAGTATTGTGATTCTTTTGACTTTTGTATTAATGATTGTCATCGAAAGGGTATTAGGAATAGGGAAAATATTTGGGTCGAAAAACTAGTATTTGTACATTAAGCATCACCCTGCCCTTTGGGTCCAGTTATAAAACAATAGGAGGAATTCAATTGCCACATTTAATTATTAAAGGTGTTTCGACTGAGCAGGTAAAAAAAATTAGTCCAGCACTTGTACAAGAATTGGCGAATTTATGTGATTGTGGAACGGACAATTTCACCTTAGAACTTGTCCATTCTACCTATGTATATGATGGAGTGGAAGTACCTGGATATCCATTTATCGAAGTAAAGTGGTTTGAACGCGGACAGGAAATCCAAGACCAATTTGCTACTATTGTAACCACACAAATTCAAGCACTCGGAATTCCCGAGGTAGAGGTTGCTTTTAGTCCATTTTTGGAATCTGCGTATTATCTGAATGGCAAGAGTTTCGCTACTTCTTAAAAGTTATAAAGTTATAACATTTACTTACAAATAGAACTGAAGGGAGGCTCATCTATATGAGCAATCGCTTTGCAGAACGAACGAAAATGGTTTAAGTCTTCTCCTATTCGTGAAATAGCAGGCCTAATTCAAAAAAAAGAAGTGAGGTCATTTCATTTGCTGGAGGAAATCCGTATGAACCTTACTTTCCTTCGGCAGATATCAAGAAAGCATTTGATAAAGTGTTTGAATCTGGAAACAGAAGTTTGCAATATGGAATGACTCCTGGGTTTATGCCGTTAAGAGAGCTTATAAGCCAACGTGTATTAAATAAAGGAATACAATCAGAGCCAGAAAATATCCTATTAACAACAGGTGCCCAACAAGCGATCGATTTATTTAGCCGTATTATGATATCTCCAGGTGATGTCGTTCTTACTGAAAATCCAACATTTTTTGCAGCAGTTCAATCATTTGAATCGTATGAAGCGAACGTAGTTGGCGTAAATGGTGATGAAGACGGAATGTATCTTAATGAGTTAGAATCCAAATTAATTCAATACAAACCGAAATTTATCTATGTTGTCCCTACATTTTCGAATCCAGAGGGTAGAGTGTGGAGTCAAGAACGCCGTAAAGCATTATTGGAACTCGCTTATAAATATAATACGCTCATTTTAGAAGATGATCCGTATGGAGATATTCAATTCAATGAGAAAGATCAATATATCCCTATTGCAGCTATGGATCATCAGAAATCACATGTCGTATATACAGGCACTTTTTCAAAGACAGTGGTTCCTTCTTTGCGGATCGGCTGGGTAACAGGACCTGATGATGTTCTAAAATATTTATCGCAAATTAAAGAGGCAGCAGATCTTATGTCTAGTCCCCTTAACCAGCAAGCTCTTTATTACTTAATGAAAGATATGGACTTAGACGCACATATCCGTATGTTGAGAAAAAATTACGCCCAACATATGAACATTATGCAAGACTATTTAAAAACATTAGATCCTAATTTTGTAACTTGGGTTGAACCAAAAGGTGGAATGTTTATCTGGGTTAAAGTCCATGAGAGTATTAATACACTAGAATTATTATCAAAGGTATTAGAGCATGGTGTCGCATATGTACCTGGAAGTCCATTCTATGTTGAGAACCCACAGCAAAATACGCTACGCCTTAACTTTACCCATTCAAGCCCAGAACAGATAAGTATAGGCATGGAACGATTAGTAACTGTATTTAAACAATCCGTCATGCAAGTAAATAGGAAATAGGGTATTGAAAGGTTGGTCCATAAATTTGGTATTAATTATGTAGAGGGAGTGATTAAATGAAAGTTATTGTAATCGGAACAGGAATTGTAGGTGCAAGCGCCGCCTATCACTTGGCCAAAAATAATCTGGAAGTCATAATGATAGATAAAAAACAAGAGGGTAAGGCAACTTCTGCTGGAGCGGGAATTGTCTGTCCCTGGTTAAAAGAGGTTGATGATGAGATTTGGTATAGCCTCGCCAAGAAAAGTTTTCTCTTCTATCCCGATTTAATTTCTGCCTTACAAAAAGAGGGCGAAGATGAAGTTGGCTATAAAAAAGTTGGGGCATTATGCGTTTCGACGGACCCAGGTAAATTGGATGAAATTGAAGAGCGAGTGAAAAACAAGCGGAAGCAAGCACCTGAAATTGGAGATATTCTTCGTCTCACTGGAGAACAGGCAAGGGAGGTATTTCCACCGCTTAACAAAGACCTGGAAGCTTTGTATGTTTCAGGAGGGGCAAGAGTAGATGGTTCTTTATTACGCGATGCTCTAAAACGCGCTGCACAACGTAACGGTGCTGAGCTTGTAGAAGGTGAAGCAGAATTAGTTCATGAGCACGAGAAAGTAATTGGAGTTACTGTTGGAAAAAAAACTATTTTTGCTGATAAAGTACTCATCACTACAGGGGCCTGGGCTCCCAAATTATTGGAGCCGTTTGGTATCCATTTAAACGTTAATCCACAGCGTGGTCAGATCGCTCATATTAAATTACCTGAAAAGGATACTTCTGATTGGCCGATTATTATACCACAGGCAAGCCATTATATTGTCCCATTTGATGATGGTAGAATCGTAGCAGGGGCGACAAGGGAAACTGGGTCAGGATTTGATTACCGATTGACTGCCGGTGGGGTGAATGAGGTACTTACAGAAGCTCTCGAGGTTGCGCCTGGTTTAGAGGATGGAACTTTGGAAGAGGTTCGAATCGGATTTCGACCAATGGGACCAGATATATTACCAATTCTAGGAGCTGTTGATACACTAGAAGGAGTTTTACTTGCTACTGGATTAGGGGCTTCTGGGCTTACATTCGGTCCATATATTGGTAGTTTAGCAGCTTTAATGATTCAAGATGAAGAGATTGAACTGGATCTTACACCATGTCGTCCCTCCCGTGCGATTGAGATGAAAAAGTATGTTTGACAATTAGTCGTTTTTAAGAAAAACCAGGAAAAGCCTCACGTTCTTTTTTAGATAAAGAATCGAATATAAAAGCAAAAATCCCCACAATATTTTGTGAGGATTTTTTGCTTTTTAATAGTTTAATACTTTTTCATAATGGTTAACGTAAAAATTAAGCATGAATCTGTTTGTTCACGTCTTGTGCTGGTTTTGTGTTTACCTTCGATGGAGCAGATTCAATAAGTAAGAATGAAACTAATAAAATACATACTCCCGCACCGGCACTAATGAATAGCGGTGCCTGAAGACCAAATTGATCCGCTGCTATCCCAGTTATAATTGGACTTAAGAACCCACCAAATAATTCTCCTAAACCTGTAACAATACCAATCGCAGCACCTGCTAGTTTGAAGGAAACAGATTCAGCAGGAATAGTAGACATGAATATTGAACCTAAGCTGAAGCCTGCTGGTAAAAAGAAAACGACAAGCATGAGCGCTGGTAAAGCCGTTAAGTTTGCAATTAAAAGCGGCATTGTAATGATGAACAAAGAGAATATTGCGATAACCGATTTACGTCCGAAACGGTCAGATAGAGCAGGAATGACCATACCGAAAATCGCGTAGCCTAGACCAAATGAAGCCATGATAATACTCATTGTGCTTGGCGTAAATCCTCTAAATCCGACTAAGAAAGACGGTGTGTAAATTTGAAATGCCATTAAGGATGTCATGTATAAACTGAATAGAATAACACCAATCCAAATATTACGAGTTTTAAGTACTTGTTTAAAACTAACCTTTTCCTGTGCTTGGGCAACTGAATTCTTGTAATCTGGTTTGTTTTTCATTGTTTTAAGGATGAAGAATGCTAAAACAATCCCAGGGATAATTGTTAAATAGAATGCCATATGCCAGTCGAATTTTTCCGCTAATGCTACGACGATGATTGGTGCTAACAAACCACCTAGAATCGCATTACTTGTGTTCATTGTGATCCCCGTGTTAAAGCCACGACGTTTTTCAGAGGATTCAATCGCCATAATAGATTGTGCAATTGGAATGATTGGTCCTTCTGCAATCCCCATCATTAAACGTAAAAAGAAAAGCATCCCGACAGTTGAAATAAACCCATGTAATAAAGATACTGTTGAAAAAAGAATAACGATGACTGCTAAAAGTAGTTTTTGATTTTTTACTTTATCAGATAAATAGCCTCCAAGTGGACTGGCAATCGACCATGTTAATGCTAGAGCTCCACTTGCTAACCCGATTTCTGTATTCGAAATCGCAAAGTCCCCTTGCATGAATGGGTATAAATAGTTAATCGCGAGTCTATCAAAAAATACAAACCCAATTGCAAAGAAGAAGATAACTGTTAATTGATTTTCGTAACTCCAAAACTTTCTTTTTTCCATTTTTAATAACACATCCTTTTTTAATGTCTTTAAAACAGAAGAGACAAGAAACAAAAAATGATTATTTGATGTGTTATCAACTCCCTTAAAAGTTATTTTTAAGGGCATTTATTCAGTTTTTTGAAATCGTTTACACTTTAAGGTTTGGTTGTTAGGACTAATATACCAAAGAATCTGAATAATATGAAACTTATTTTTAAAATTAATGGATAAAACTTTCGACAAAAGTACATAGGATAGAGCAAATGTATTCATTTATGATCCAAAAGGCGAAGTAAAAAGAAATTATTTTGCTTTATTTAATATAATTTAGATGCAATTCAAAGAAAAGCTTTATTAACCATTTATCTTCTATTAGAATGCTTGATTCTATAATGAAATCCCCTTTTAAAATAGATATTAGTAATATATCAAAATAATAATGATATAATTTTAGAATTACTTATATTCGGAATTATTTAAAAATTCGTTTGACTTTGGTATAACAATNNCAATATTATAATGTTTAAATATCAACATTAGAGTCTGCAAAAGAGTGGGCATTTAGTTTATAGAAAGCGATTACAAATAGGAGTTTCCGCTTATTAAATTGTAGACTCTCCTATCCTTTAAGGGTTGGTTGTGTTGTTGAAATGGTTGTTAGATTAACTAGAAATGATCATTGTTTTTCAATTTTTACGAAGAACAAGTTAAATGATGGGAGGTTCATTATGGCACATAATGAAAAAAAGTCAGGTGTTGTTCGTACTGTTCTTGGATTAGTACCAGCAGATGAATTGGGTGTTGTACTCATTCATGAATCACTTCTATCAGTCGTACCAGGTGCAGAATTCGCTCCGGAAATTAAGATGGATAAAAGTGAAATCTTTGAAACTATAAAAAGTAAACTTATAGAGTTTCGTCGACTAGGTGGTAAAACAATCGTTGATCGAAGTGGTATGTTCCACGGTCGTGATATAAAGCTATATGAAACTCTTTCTAAATCAACTGGTGTACATATTATTGCGTCAACGGGCTTAGGGCCTGAACCAATGTTAAGTGGATATTTTGTTACACCACAAAAGAACCCACCAACACCGTGGTCAGCTGAACAATTTTCTAGTTTGTTTACAAAAGAGGTAATAGAAGGGATTGTTGTACCACGTGTTGAACGTTCAAGTTCCGCAGGCATAGTCACTTCAATCGCTAGTCAAAGTGGGATTACTGAAAAAGAAACGAATCTATTCCGCGGATCAGCACAAACGGCTCTCGTTACAGGAGTACCCGTATCCGTTCAATATGGTGAAGATGCTGAAAATGATTTAGAAATTTTATTAGGGGAAGGTGTTTCTCCTAACCGAGTCATTATCGGAGGACTTGACCGTCTAGATGCGGACCGGCAGAAAGAAGCATTCGCTATTGCAAGCCGTGGAGCTTATGTTGCTTTAGACCATGTTGGTTGGTCATCAGAAGAAGGCTTTGTAAACGATACTAGACGTGCTGAGTTAATACTAGAACTGTTCGATGAAGGTTATGGAGACCGTGTCCTTATTTCAACAAATGCAGTTGGAGTTGCTAAAGGCCATGATGCGAAAGAGCTTGCATACGAATACTTACTATCTACGTTCCTACCAATCTTGCGTAAAGCAGGTGCAACAGACGAACAAATTCGTATTCTATTAGAAGAAAATCCACAACGTGTACTTACAGTTAATGCTCAAGTAACTATAGAAAAAGAAGCAGTTATCCAAACAGAGCAAAACTAAAGGTAAGGAGTGAACAAAACAATGGGGAAAGTTAATACAGTTTTAGGCACAATCCCGACAGAAGATCTAGGGGTCGTAGCCATGCATGAGCATATTGGGTTCGGTCTACCAGGATGTGATTTAGATACTCAATGGTGGAAAGCGCCTGAGGAAGCATTTGAAGTTACCGTACAGAAGCTACGTCGCTTCCGTGAACATGGTGGTAAAACATTTGTAGATTGTACGGGGATTGGAAATGGACGTGACCTTGAATATTTCCAAGTGCTTTCTCGAAAAACAGGTGTACATATTGTTGCAGTTACAGGCTTTGTTGCAGGTGACTCAGCCCTACCTTATTTCCGAAACAAATCCATTGAGTATTTAACAGATTTATTCATACATGAAGTAACTGTTGGAATTGATGGTACGAGCGCAAAGGCTGGGGCTATCAAAGTAGGTGTAAGTCGTGGTGGTAAATTAAGCGAGCTTGATAAACGAATTTATCGTGCAGCTGCTCGAGCATCCCTAAAAACGGGTGTTCCGATTATTACACATTTATGCGTAGATGCTGAAACAGCAATCGCCATTTTCAATGAAGAAGGCCTACCTCTTGATCGCGTCCTTATGGGTCATGCCGACGATGGCGGTTATCTTAATGAAAACCGTGACACGTTGATTGCAGAGCTTGGTGGTTGGGTTGGCTTCGATACGATCGGTTATGACAGTGAGATGGAAGGTGCACCATATTGGTCACGTCCTCGTCAAGATCGTGTGGAACATTTCCTTCGTTTCCTAGGAAAAGGTTTTGTAGATCGTGCGTTAATTTCTGCTGACGCCAACTGTTGTGCTCTTGGCTGGCCAGGATTGAAAGGACATTCAGTCAATTACCTGTTTGAAGAATTTTTACCTGACCTTCGTAAAGCTGGTGTTGGTGAAGAAGTATTTGAACAGCTTCTAGTTCATAATCCAGCAAAAATTTTAACGATGCAGGATCCTCGTTAATCAAAAAAAGCTAATTAACGGAGGTTATTGATTATGAGTATTAAAGGCATGGCTTATATTGTGGGGGCTTTTGAGCACCCAACCCGTAAGGCACCTGATAAATCTGTTGCAGCTTTACATGCTGAATGTGCAAAAGGAGCATTAGAGGATGCAGGACTTACATTTGCAGATGTTGACGGCTACTTTTGTGCGGGGGATGCCCCTGGTGGCGCTCTGTCTATGGCTGAATATTTAGGTCTCAATGTACGTCATGTAGATTCTACTGAAATAGGGGGTTCATCGTATATTGCACACGTCTCACATGCTGCCCAAGCCATTGCTGCAGGAAAATGCAATGTCGCATTGATTACGATGGCAGGACGTCCGCGTTCAGAAGGCAGAAGTGGTGTTAAGCAAAAAGTGGTCGGTGCAAACGTACCAGATGCACCGTTTGAACTTCCCTACGGACCGACAGCCGTGAACGAATACGCGATGGCGGCGATGCGCCATATGCATGAATACGGAACGACGAGTGAACAGTTAGCCTGGGTTAAAGTCGCTGCTTCACATCATGCACAATATAATCCAAATGCAATGCTTCGGGATGTTGTATCAGTTGCAGATGTGCTCGAATCACCGATGATTGCCGATCCTTTACACCGATTAGATTGCTGTGTTGTAAGTGACGGTGGTGGTGCTTTGGTTGTTGTGAAGCCCGAAATTGCGAAAAGCCTGAAACGTCCTCTTATCCGTGTGATGGGCAGTGGGGAGTCACCGAAAGGATTAAATGGTGGCAAAGTAGACCTTACCTATTCTGGAGCAGTATGGTCTGGACCGAAGGCGTTCGAGGAGGCGGGTGTTACACCTCTAGATATTAAATATGCTTCCATTTATGACAGCTTCACCATTACGGTGTTAATGCAGCTTGAGGATTTAGGTTTCTGTAAAAAAGGTGATGGCGGAAAATTTGTTGCCGATGGGAACTTAATTTCAGGTATTGGCAAGCTTCCGGTCAATACTGATGGTGGTGGATTGAATAACAACCATCCAGCGGGTAGAGGCGGGATCGTGAAAGTGTTAGAGGCTGTACGTCAGCTACGTGGAGAAGCACATCCGAAGGTTCAAGTGGAAAACTGTGACATCGCTCTAGTTCACGGAACAGGTGGCGGGCTCGCAAGTCGTCATGGTAGTGCAACTCTTATTTTAGAGAGGGTGTAGATGATGGCAACGATGTATCAATCTAGAACGATGGCAATTCCTGAGATTCAGCCTGAACTGAAAGAATATTGGGATGCCGCCTCAGAAGGAAAATTAGTAATCAAACAGTGTGACAACTGTGACGAATATCATTTTTATCCACGTTTATTATGTCCTTATTGTCAAAGTGAAAAAACGTCATGGAAAGAAGCAAAAGGTACTGGAACCATCTATACATACAGTGTCATGCGCAGAGGTGTTCCATATGCTATCGGTTTTGTTGAACTTGATGAAGGTCCGAGGGTCATGACCAATTTTGTCGATTGTGACCTAGATACACTCCACATCGATCAACGGGTAAAAGTAGTATTCAAGCAAAGTGGAGACCAGGATCATCCAGGTCCTTATGTTCCATGCTTTACTCCTGCTTAAAAGTCTAAAAATCTATCAAATTTTCATAAATCAAATCAAATCTGAAAAAACGTAAGGGGAGAGAATGAACATGATAGTTAAAAAGAATGTACGTATTCCCATGCGTGATGGTGTACATATTGCAGCGGATATTTACCTTCCGGAGGGTGTAGAAAAAGTACCTGCGTTACTTGCTCTTAGCCCATATGGTAAAGAACTTCAAGCACAAGCGTTAACATTACCTCCTCAAGCACGTCCAAGTCATCTTTGGAATGGTGCAATCGAGGCAGGAGATATCCGTGCTGTTGTCGAAAATGGCTATGCACATATTATCGCTGACGTACGTGGTACTGGTCACTCTGAAGGTGAAATGTGTGGTAACTATAATTCAGGTGGACATGGTGACGGTAAAGATATTTACGACATTGTTGAATGGATGGCCGAGCAAGATTGGTGTGATGGGAATGTAGGAATGATAGGAATTTCTTACTTTGCATCTGTTCAAATTTTAGGTGCAGCTGAAAAACCACCACACTTAAAAGCAATATTTGTAAATGGCGGTCACTTCGACCTTTATGAACTGTGCTATCACGGAGGAATTATGTGGTTAATGCCACGTGCATCTCGCGAAGGACGCGGAGGTGACAGTGGAAATGCGTTCAATAATGTATCAAGTAAGAGCTCAAAGGTCTATTCACCAGAAGAGCTACAACGTATAACGCAAGAGCGCTTAAATGATCCAGATATTGCACATTGGTCAGATTTTGTTCACCTTTTACATTATCAGGACCGGCATGAGCTATGGATGGATTATTTACTAAATCCACTGGATGGTCCATTCTGGCAAAAAGATAGTGCAATCGATGTGGCGAATAAAGTAGATATTCCTGTTTACTTCCAAGCAAAATGGGGACGCGGCTGGAATGTTGAGGGGACAATCGAATGCTTCCACCGTGTACAAGGCGTGAAGAAACTTGAAATTCAAGCGCTTCCACCAATGTTAGAAAGACCATTCCATGAATGCCATGACGAAATGTTCCGTTGGTACGATTATTGGTTAAAAGGGATTGACACAGGAATCATGGATGAACCAACTGTACAGTTCTCTGTAGAAGGTTCTTACAAATGGCGTAAAGAGCAACAATGGCCATTACCAAATACTGAACATAAGGATTTCTACTTACGTCCTCGCCATAAAATTAGTGAGAAAAGAGAACCATTAACATCTGAGTATGCCCATCCTGATGGCTTCTATCAAGCACCTTTAACAGTAACAACCAAATCGGAAACCTTGAAATGGTCTACGGATAAATTCCGTGAACCAGTAGAAATGACAGGTACTGGTGCATTATATCTTTTTGCAGAAATTGATACAGACGATACGAACTTCATTGCGAAGCTCTATGATGTAGATCCAAGTGACAAACGTACGTTAATGACATCAGGTTATTTAAAAGCATCTCATCGTGAATTAGATGAAGAAAAATCAACATACGGTGAGCCATGGCATCCACATAACCGAGCAGTTCCAGTGCCACCTGGTGAGATTATTGAGTATGCGATTCGCTTATATCCATTCTCATTCTTAATTAAACCAGGACATCGAGTGGAATTAGAGCTTGCATGTAACGAACCACTTGATGGAGAAGATGCAAAATTATTACCACCAGATAGCTACCACTTACCAAGTGGTCGTGCAACGATGCATAAAATCTATCGGGATGCAGATCATCCATCACGACTTGTTTTACCAGTAATCCCTAAAGAAAACAAATAAAATAATGATTTCAGGGGTGGGAAAATGGTAAAAGTTATTCCAATTGAATGCAAATTCGGTCCTATTTCGGCTTTTTCATATTATATTGACGCCCCAGAACCTGCTTTAGTCGATACGGGCGTTGCTTCATCGGCAGTTCATGCAATCGAACCAGCCCTAGCAGAACATGGAGTGAAGATGGAAGATATTCGTTGGATTCTTCTTACACATGGACATGTGGATCATCTTGGTGGAGCTAGGGCGGTTTGGGAAAAGACAGGAAAACGTGCAGAAATCGTTATTCCGAAAAAGGACGCTAATCTACTGCGTAACCGTAACGCACATATTACAGATTACAAAAACCTTCAAGGTAAATTTGTTGATCCAGAACTTCATGATAAGCATATCTCAATGATGCTGAGTGATATTGGCGAAGACTTGGAACCAACACTTGAAGTCGGAGATGGCAATCAAATTTCTTTAGGTGGAGATGTATCGATCACTGTCGTTGAAACACCAGGACACTCAATCGGATCAGTTACCTATGTTTTAGATAGACTTGATTGGGCTTTTGCTGCGGATGCGGTCCAAATGTACGGTGGTGAGCGAAGTGGAATTCCTACGATTGAATTCCCTTCGCTTTATCGAAAAAGCGTTGAGCATCTTCTTCATGAAGTGCGTCCGAAGCGTTTATATTTAGGGCATCCTTTCAGAAATGCGAAAGCAGAGGTTGTCATGCCCCAACTTGAAGGAGATGCGGTGTCCATTGCACTCCAAGAAAGCCTAGATATGGATGCGAAGCTAGCAGAAATCGTAAAGCGTCACCTATCGGAAAATCAAGGACAATCTTTAAATAGCGATGGATTATATGGCCCATTCGGATCAATTGCGGAGGAAATTGGTTATACAGGTGACCCTCGTAATCTACCATGTGCATTCTTTGTGACGATGAATGGCTATCAGAAAGAACAACCTGAGTATCAGAAAGGGGGAAATTCTAAGTGATTCAGAAAAAAATTGACACATTTAAGCAAGCGGTTGCCGATATCCATGATGGAGCAACCTTGCTTGTTGGGGGATTTGGTGGAAGCGGACTTCCATCTCAACTGATCGCAGCGCTTGTAGAACAGGGAGCAAAGAATCTTACGGTTGTCTCTAATAATATTGGTGCCGTTAGCGACGGTGTTGCAGCACTGATAAGTAACAATCAAGTGAAAAAGATCATCTGCTCCTTCCCGGTCGGTCCACATGCAGACGACCTTATTCAACGCCTTGAAAAAGGAGAAATTGAGCTAGAAATTGCCCCACAGGGTACTTTAGCAGAGCGTATCCGTGCTGGTGGTGCTGGTATTCCAGCCTTCTACACGGCCACAGCTGTTAATACTGAACTTGGAGAAGGGAAACCAATTCAGGAATTTGATGGTCGCTTGTACGTAATGGAGCGTGCGATTAAAGGTGATTTCGCTTTTATTAAAGGTGATAAAGCAGACCGTTGGGGTAACCTCGTTTACCGAAAAACACAACGTAACTTTAACCCGGTAATGGCAACGGCAGCGAAAATTACAATCGCTGAAGTAAGTGAAATCGTAGAAGTAGGCGAAATTGATCCGGAGGCAATTGTAACTCCGAGTGTTTTCGTACATCGCTTAGTCCAAGTTGAACCGCAACATGAGGGGAGGGTACTAGTGAATGAGTAATGATAAAAAAATCGGATGGTCGATGCCGGAACTGGCTGCACGAGTAGCCCTTGATCTTGAAGATGGATGGTTTGTAAACCTTGGTATTGGGTTACCAACTTTAGTCGCGGATTTTATTCCAGAAGGTCGGGAAATCATTTTACACAGTGAGAATGGTCTTCTTGGATTAGGTCCGAAACCTGCACCAGGTGAAGAAGATATGGATCTCGTAAATGCGGGCAAGGAACCCATTACACTAAAGCCCGGTGGCTCCTATTTTTCACAATCGGACTCATTTGCAATGATTCGTGGCGGGCATCTTGATGCTGCAGTCCTTGGTGCATTCCAGGTTTCTCAGTACGGTGATCTCGCGAGCTGGAAACTTCCAAAAGATCCACTTGGTCGTGTTGGAGGAGCAATGGATTTAACAGTGGGCAGTAAGCGTGTTTTCCTTTTTATGCAGCATACGACAAATAAAGGTGAGCCAAAAATTGTCGATGAATGTACGTATCCACTTACAGCGATCAATTGTGTGAATCGTATTTATACAAATCTAGCAATCATTGATGTGACGGTTCAGGGCCTAGAAGTTATAGAGCTTGCACCTGACGTAACTTTTGAATATGTACAAGAAAAAACGAGCGCACCACTAAAATTATCAGAGTCCTATCAGGAAAAATCTACTATTCTAGGAGTAAAAGAATGAGGAAAGTTATGAAAAGAAATGTGATTGATCGGAATTCGCCAGTTCCATTGTACAAACAAATTAAGGAAATCCTAATTGATGAGCTACAGGATAGTGAGGCAGGGAGTCCTTTTATTACAGAGGGAGAACTCGTTCGCCGATTTCATGTAAGTCGGGCACCAGTACGGCAAGCTTTAAAAGAGCTTACTGACGAAGGGTATGTGTATCGAGAACGTTCTAAAGGAACATTTCCTGTTCAAGAATTGCCGGTTCATCCACCCAATCTACAATTAGGAGGATTAGTTAACTATCTTCGTCAGCAAGGTGCTGATGTTCGTTCGAAAATTTTAGGTATCGATCGAGTGGAGCCGACTGATGAATTACGCGAGATACTTCGTTTACATGGAGATGAAAAAGTATTAAGAGTCTCACGTTTGATTCTTTTAGACAAGCGACCTCTTGCTTGGACACAAACCTATTTGGACGTTCCAGAAGATTTTAATCCAACTATCCGGGAACTCAAGCAAGTAGAGAGTGTTTTCGAATTACTAGAAAGTGATTTAGGAATCTCTATTTCTCGTGGCGATCATCAAATTTATGCATCTGCTGCGAAAAAAGAAGAGGCGAAAATTTTAAGTTTTGACACTGGAGACCCTGTCCTTGTGATGGAAACGAAATTATATACACGAAATAACCAACTTGTTGGCTGGAGGAAAGCTGTAAATATAGCTGACGACTATAAGTTTTCTTTTACAGTGAATCGATAATTTTGGTAAATGGGACTTTGCAAGTAAATTCAATGTTGCCAATAGACTTAATTACGCTTACTTTCTATTAATCTATTGGCATCATTTAAACCGATGTTGTTACTGAACGAAAATTTAACCGCTTACATCGAAGCTTTTGTAATGATACTCGTAACTCAATTTGTATTTCTAACATGATAGCGGTGTTCTTTTCGTTAATCGCATAAAACTTATTAGAAAAAATTCGGAATTAGGAGGGAAATTTATATGAAAGAGAAATCTGAATTACGAGTAGTCATTATTGGAGGCGGAATCGGTGGTGCAGCTGCTGCGGTTGCATTACAAAAGGAAGGAATTCGTGCCGATGTGTATGAGCAAGCACCAGAGCTAAAAGAGGTTGGTGCAGGTATCGGATTACGCCCACCAACGATCAATTATTTTAAAGAGTGGGGGGCTTATGAGGATCTTGAAAAAGTAACAACACATAGTGACTATATGGAAATTCTAACCGGTGCAGGTGAAACACACAGTAAGGAAAGATGGCCAGCTATGTCAGAAAATCAAAATGAACGATATACACGATTCGTTCATCGAGCAGACTTATTAGACACATTAATTGCCCAATTACCACCTGAACAGGTTCATTTGAGCCATCGTTGCTCACAGATTTTACACCATGAAGATTATGTAGAAGTTCATTTTGAAAACGGCCATTCCGTTGAAGCAGACTTAGTCATTGGTGCAGATGGGATTCGTTCGGTTGTTCGTGATAAAATATTCGGCGAAAGTAAGCCTGTATATTCTGGCTACCATGCATATCGTCTACTTGTTAGTGAAGAACAAACCTATGGTTGGGTTTCGAAAGATAACAATCTTCGCATTGCAATCGAAGGTGATGTCCAAGTTTATTTCTTGCCATTACAGCTTCGAAAACAAGTCTCCCTTGATATTACGGCCCCATCAACAGATTCCAGTCCGAAGCCTGTTGTAACAAAACAACAGATCTTAGATTCGGTAAAGAATTTTAGTCCGGCGATGATTAAAATTGTAGAAAGTCTAACTTTAGAAGATTTCACTTGTCGCGCGTTATATGATATTGATCCAATTGAACGCTGGAGTACAAATTGTGTAACACTGGTTGGGGATGCGGCTCATACTATGCTTCACAATATTGGCCAAGGTGCAAATGCTGCACTCCAAGATGCTGGCGCATTAGCCGTTGCCATTCGTGAATCAGATACCATTCCGGAAGCATTGCAAAAGTATGAGGCCCAAAGAAAGCCACTTACAACGATTTATCAACAGTTATCTCGCGTATTCCCAAAACTAGAGATGGAAAGTGTATTAACAGAGAAAGATTTTTACTAATTTGGTAGAGTTTAAGACAGGAGGCTGATTGTTTAGCAGCCTCTTTTAAAATGAGGAGGTTTCATAGATGCCAGTACATCCTGTGATTAAAAAAGTATTAGATTCGATTCCAGTAACTGATGTGAAACACAAAATCATTCCAGAAGAACATCGAAAGATTTTTGATGCTCCCATATTACCTGTTGAAGAACGAGTACAGGTATTTGAAATTGAAGATAGGATCGTTTCGACACCAGAAGCAGATATTCCTGTGAGAATTTATACACCTCATGAAGGTGATTCATATCCACTATTAATGTATTTCCATGGTGGCGCTTTTTTCTCAGGGAGCATTGAGAGTCATGATGAAGTCGTACGCCCAATTTGTATGGAATCAGGCTATAAGGTCATTTCTGTTGGATACCGCCTTGCACCTGAGCACCCTTTTCCGGCCGGATTAGAAGATTGCTACAATGTAACAAAATGGGCAACCGAGCATCAAGAAGAATTGAATTGGGATGGTAAAAACCTTGCCATTGCTGGCGATAGCTCAGGTGGAAACTTAGTTGCCGTCCTAACTTATCTGGCACGTGACAAAAAAGAATTTGCGATCACGAAACAAGTATTATTCTATCCATCACTAGATCTTGATTTCAGTGAATTCCGTTATCCGTCATTAATCGAAAACGGAAAGGGCTATTTCGTAGAAAGTGATGGTTTAGCAGAACATAACTCCTTTTATTTATTAGGTGGAGTAGATACAGATAATCCACTCGTTTCACCAATTCGAGAAGAAAATTTAGAAAACCTTCCTTCAGCACTTGTGATCACAGCGGAATATGACCCATTCCGTGATGAAGGTGAACTATTTGCTGCGAATTTAAAAAAATGTGAAGTTTCTGTTGAATTAAAAAGGTATGATGGCGTGACACATGGATTTCTAGGTAAATTTACGCATCTTGATGAATATAAAGATATTTATAAGCGAACAGGTGAATTTTTAAAATTAAATTTAAAGTAACAATTTAGACAGGGGATTCAACCTTGTCTTTTTTTAATTTAGGGTTAAAATCTATCAAATCAGACAGTTTTGAGAAGCTATGGTATCCTAGAACAGATAATTCAGAAAAAAGAAGGAGTGTATATGTATTGACGCAACAGGATTTCACGCAAGGGTCAGTCCGAAAACAATTGATTTTCTTTGCAGGTCCGATTATGTTAACCAATCTGCTTCAAGTATCCTATCAATTTATCGATAGTTTGTGGGTAGGAAATTTACTAGGTGCGAATGCACTCGGGGCGGTTACGATTTCTTCTACAGTTGTGGTCACGGTATTGGCGTTTATTCTTGGAATTAACAATGCCACATTGACAATTCTTTCTCAACAAAAAGGGATGAATGACGAGCAAGGATTAAAAAAATATGTAAATGCATTTGTTGTCTTATTATCCACTCTTTCTATTTTGGTCGGTTTGTTTGGTTACTTTTTTTCAGAACCACTATTACTCTTTTTGAATACTCCATCGGAGATGTTGAATGAGGCAAAAACCTATTTAGAAATAAATTTTCTCGGCGTTTTGTTTTTAATGGGATATAACTTTATCGGTACTGTGCTTAGGGCATTAGGTGATAGTAAAACTCCATTGCGGTTTGTGTTTGTAGCAGTTGTGTTGAATGCAATTTTGGACCCATTATTCATTTTCATTTTTGATTGGGGAATGCATGGAGCCGCATGGGCAACTGTGCTTGCGCAAGGAATTGCATTCTTATTGGCATTGGTTTACACGTTACGACGCCAGCTTGTTCCATATTCAATCCCCTATTTACCAAGTAAAGAGGACATCTGGTTAATATTAAAATTAGGAATTCCTGCTGGGCTCCAGATGATGGTGATTTTTGCAGGAGTGACGGCGATTTTATCGGTGGTCAATTCATTCGACGGGGCCGTGGTAGCAGGATTTGGTGCTTCGCAAAGAATTGATAGTTTAATTATCATTCCGGCGATGGCAATAGGCACGGCTGTAAATAGTATGGCAGGTCAAAATATTGGAGCCAACCAATGGGATCGGGTTCATCAGATTGCGTTATATGGGACAATATTCAATGTAATCATCATGTTGTCCATTGCATTAGTTGTATTTTTGTTTGCGGAAGGGCTCACGAGGCTGTTTATCCAGGAAAAAGAAGCGGTCACTTTTGGTACGGACTATTTAAGAATTGTCGCATTCTTTTATCCATTCATTGGTATTAATTTTATCTTGAATGGAGTAGTAAGAGGAGCAGGGGCCATGTATCAAGTATTGATCCTGAACATCCTGTCCTTTTGGCTTCTTCGATATCCGATTACCTATTTCTGCTCAAATTTAATAGGACAGAACGGAATTGCACTAGGAATCGGAATTAGTTTTATCATCAGCAGCCTCTTTTCCTTTTCTTATTTTAAATGGGGAGGATGGAAAAAGAAGGAGTTATTCAATACAGGTACAGCTATAAGACAATAATTATTTAATAACAATGCTCACGAGTCTTCGGGGCAATGTTTTTTTGTATCCTATTAATTTTGGCAAATTGGACAACTTTATGTCGAAATTCGAGGTTATTTTACGCGGGCTTTCTACATAAGAATAGTTTGAAAGGACGTTCATTGCTACTAAAGGGGGTGAATAGCGTGTGGATCATTCCTGAGTATGAAGTGATTAATACCGCTGCGGAGGTAACAATGTATTCCTACATCCGTGAGTAGATATAGGTGGAAGTTCATTTAAGTCGGATCGAAGGGATGGAATCAATATTCTAATCAGGGTATTAGGAGTAGCGGCAGGAGGAGGTTTTCCGCAATGGAATTGTGCATGTCCCAATTGTCGCGGTCTTCGCGATGGGGATGTTGCGCTTAAACCGATGTTACAATCTTCCCTTGCCATCACTGCGAATGAAAAGGACTGGTATCTCGTCAATGCGGGCCCAGATGTAAGTAGACAGATTGAAACCTTCGCTGCACTTCATGCGGGCCCTGGAATTAGAGAAACACCACTTGCTGGTGTGATTTTAACCGATGCAGAGCTTGATCACTCGATCGGTTTATTGTCGTTAAGGGAAGGTTCCCACTTAACGATTTATGGTACGGAAACAGTGAGGGAATGTTTACACACCTCTTTTCCAGTATTCCCGATGCTAAAAAACTACTGTTCTTGGGAATGGCAGTCACTTACGCCAGATGTAAGGGAACGGATTGGGGAATCAATCCTGATCGAGACTGTTCCAGTTTCAAGAAAGCCCCCACTTTATGCTCAGTCAAATGATATTGGTCATGAGGATATATGGGAGGTTGGTTTACTTTTACAAAATGAACGGTCTGGAAAATGTGTGGCTTATTTTCCTACATTAGATACGATAACCCTGGAAATTGAGTCTGCTTTACATAAAGCAGATATTTTGTTGGTAGATGGAACGTTTTGGTCTGAGGATGAATTGGTTTCGTTAGGTGCGACAAAGCGAAATGCAAGAGATATGGGGCACCTGCCAATTAGTGGCCCGTCTGGCATTATTGAAAAATTAGCTTCATTTTCTGCTGAGCGAAAAATATTGATCCACATTAACAACAGTAATCCTATTTTGAAAAAAGGTTCAAAGGAAGCGGGGATCTTAAAACAACACGGTATTGAGATTGCCTATGAAGGTATGGAATTGGAGGTTTGATTATGCCACAACAAGAAGGGGTAGAGAGGGTGTCTCATGAAGAGGGAAAGCCATGGTCACGGGAGGAATTCAAAGAAAGATTAATAGAAGTCGGACGTTCTTCCTATCATGACAAACACCCCTTTCATGTGGCGATGCACGAAGGTACATTAAGTCGGGAACAAATCAGAGGCTGGGTAGCCAACCGGTATTATTATCAGAAGTCTGTCCCGATTAAGGATGCGGTTATTTTATCGAAGCTTCCGACAAGAGAGTTCAGACAAGAATGGATTCAGCGCATTATTGATCATGACGGTAACCATGAGCAAGAGGGCGGAATCGAAGCATGGTTAAGGCTTGGAGAAGTTGTGGGACTACCGCGCGAAGAAGTATTGAGTGAGGAACATGTGGTACCGGCTGTCCGTTTTTCTGTTGATGCTTACGTGAATTTTGCGAAGGAAAAACCGTGGCTTGAGGCTGTCGCTTCTTCATTAACAGAACTATTTTCACCGATTTTAATTTCAGAGCGAATTAAAATCCTTGAACGGTTGTATCCGTGGATTGACGTTTGCGGACTTGGGTATTTCAGAAATCGCTTAACGCAAGCACCACGCGATACAGAATTTGCTTTAAATGTTGTGCTAGATTCCTGCAAGACTTTAAAGGAGCAACAGCTTTCAGTTGAGGCATTACAGTTTAAGTGTGATGTTCTATGGGCACAGCTGGATGCAATCGAAAAGGCTTTTCCTAACTAGTAATGGATTGGTGGTGGGGATTTTGACAAGTGGCTTTCCAAAACTCGCACAAAAGGGGCGACTGAAATTTGATAAGGTAAGAGAAAAGCATCTCCTTTTGTTACCAGAAAAGGTGGTGGTTTTGAACGAAACTGCCGCATCGATTCTTGCTCTTTGTGACGGAAATGAATCCATTCTTACCATCACCGAAAAAATGAGAAGTTCGCTAGAGTCTGAGAATAAACCCGATCTTGAAATGATGAAGGCGGATATCACGAAGTTTATTTTGAAAATGGTGGACGAAGGATGGGTGGTGATGGAAGATGCTAGAGTCAAAGAAACGTAGGGTACAGCCACCATTCTCTTTACTTGCCGAGCTAACACATCGCTGTCCATTAAGTTGTCCATACTGTTCAAATCCAATTGAAATGACATTAAAAGAGATGGAATTATCAACAAAACACTGGCGTCGAGTTTTATCGGAAGCAGCAGATCTTGGGGTCGTCGAGGTTCATTTTTCTGGCGGTGAGCCACTTTTGTGGAAAGATCTAGATGAGCTTATCGAACATGCAAGTTCATTAGAAATGTACACAAATCTGATTACGAGCGGGATTGGATTAACAGAGGAAAAGGCTATGCGGCTAAAGGAATCTGGATTAGCAAATGTTCAGATCAGCTTCCAAGCAGGGAAAGAAGAGCTTTCTAATCGAATTGGTGGATTTAAGGCGTTTGAAAAAAAACGGATGGCTGTTGAAGCGGTAAAACGTACGGGAATGCACTTATCATTAAATGTCGTGTTGCATCGTTTAAATATTGATACATTGGATGAGATTATTGCGTTTGCTCATGAATTGGGAGCAGAACGTTTGGAATTAGCTAATACACAGTTTTATAATTGGGCTTTATTAAATCGTGATCGGCTCCTGCCGAGTAAAGAGCAGATAGAGCGGGCAAGTAAGACTTTCGAGTCAGAAAGAGAGCGCTTCGGCAAAGAAATGGAAATCATTTGGGTTATTCCTGATTATTATGAATCAACTCCTAAACCGTGTATGGGCGGTTGGGGAGCTATTGCTCTTACAGTGGCACCGAATGGAGATGTCCTTCCATGCCCCACGGCAGGGATGATTGAAGGAATCTCTTTTGAAAATGTACGGACGCAGTCGTTACATCAAATTTGGTATGAATCGGTTTCGTTTAATCGCTTTCGCGGGGATGAATGGCTGCCGGAAACCTGCAGGTCATGTGACATGTTGCATCTAGACGGTGGCGGATGCAGATGCCAGGCGTTTGCTCTGACTGGAGAGGCGGAAGCAACAGATCCGGTCTGTTATTTGTCGCCAGACCATCATATTGTGGAAAAAGCAGTGCAGGAAGCGAATAGTAAGCGAGTTGAGGAACGAGCACCCATGATTTATCGAAAAATGAAGTTGTGAAGAAGATGCTAGGGCAATTATTAAAATTGTCTTTAGTATCTTTTTTTTTGAATGTATGAAAAATATCTAATGGAGTTATGAAGGGGAAAATGGACTATGAATCTCGGCCAAATCCTCTTCATTAGAGTTATGAAGGGGAAAACGAGCTATGAATCTCGGCCAAAATCCTCTTCATTGGAGTTATGAGGGGGGAAACGGGCTATGGATCTCGGCCAAATCCTCCTCATTGGGGTTATGAGGGGGAAAACGGGTAGAGAGCTCCACCAAAAACCACTTCATCGAGGTGATGAAGGATCGAACGCGGTCGGAGCCTCATCGGAAAGTCCTTC
>NZ_JBALOQ010000041.1:0-18958 GCF_036962705.1 Bacillus sp. JJ1562 | reverse complement strand
TTAGAATTAACGTTGACGCTTGTATTGTGTTCAGTTTTCAAAGGACTTTTATGACTCGCCTCTCAGAAGCGACTTTATTAATATATCATGGTGATTTATTAATGTCAATATTATTTTTCAAAAGTTTTTACCGGCTGATTTCTGTCTTTCAGCGGCGAAATCTAATATAACATGGGATCCAATTATCCGTCAACACCTATTTTAATATTTTATTAAAATAATAAAAACCCCTTCACTAAATTAAGAAGGAGTTCAAGGACATTACTTATTTACACTGTATGTTCTATGATAAATACCTTTTCCTTTTGTTTCGATTTTTTCTACATTTATAAAATGTTTATCTACAAGGAATTCTAGATATACTTCTAGATCGACTGAGTATACTTTTAGCTCAGGAAGTTCCATAATCTCACCGAACGTCCAAGAATCATTTCTTTGAGATAGAACATTTAGGATATGGTTGGCTCCAATTTTCGCTCTAGAATGTATGAGAAACTCACTAGCAAGGAAGAGAAGCTCTAGTCGTTTTTCAAGGGATTCTTCGCTTTCTAACAGTTCAATATATAATTTATAAATTTGTGGATCGATTTGTTTTACTTGGTTCCATACTGTTATTTCGGGGTGAAAGCCATTTTCGATTATGGCTAAGCGCGCTAAATGATGAAGTGCATGAATGACATAATTATAGGCATCTAGATGTTGGTCTGCATTAAAAAATGCTTTACCGTCCTGGTACCGACGAATTAGTTTTGCAAATTCAATCCCCATTTTAATTTGTCTTTCCTCTGCTGGGAATTCATGCAGCTCGTTTCTTAAGTCAGTGATGTATTCATTTCGATCAAATAGGATTTTTCCGTTGACAATCCAGTCTACTATCTTCCGATTGGAACCAAATAAAAGCCAGTCTTTTATTTGGCCTTCTTTTACTGTATATAAAGTTGCTTTGTTTTTATTGTAATCATAATGTTTAATAAACACATTTTTCTCAGCTTCTTTTACAATTACGAGTAAGGCTAAGTCAAAGTAATCCGTATGTGTAAAAGCATCCTTCCCCTTTTCGAATAGAATAACCCCTAACGTATTGGGTTGGCTTGCTCTTTCTTGGTAAAGAGGTCGAAGTAAATCCTCCATTTTGATTTCCTCCATTCAAATCCGTTGCTAATATATTTCGACGCACAAAAATAAAACCCTGCACATTTTATACAGAATCTATTTTTTATTTTTATCTTTCTTTTTTATACTGTATATTATATAGAGGAGGTTGTATTAATTATGGGTGTAAAATATTCAAGTAAAATTAATAAAATCCGTTCTTTTGCTCTTGCTTTGATTTTCGCTGGATTTATTGTCATGTACGGGGGAATCTTCTTTAGAGAAAATATTATCTTAATGACAATTTTTATGATTCTTGGTCTCCTTTTTATTGTAGCGAGTACAGTAGTATATTTTTGGATTGGCTTACTATCGACTCGAACTATTCAGGTAATCTGTCCATCTTGCGAAAAGCCAACTAAGATGTTGGGTCGAGTGGATGTGTGTATGTATTGTAAGGAACCATTAACTCTTGATCCAGAGCTTGAAGGAAAAGAGTTTAATGAGAAATACAATAGTAAAAAATACAGTAAAGTAGAAAAAAGCTGACAGGATGACCTGATCAGCTTTTTTAGTGTGCTGCTTTCTTTTGACAATCTTGACATGAGCCGTAAATTTCCATTCTATGATGACTGACTCTAAAGCCAGTTACATGTGCGGCCAATGCTTCCACTTCATCTAAACCTGGATAATGGAAGTCCACAATTTTACCACACTCTTCACAAATCACATGATAGTGCTGCGTTGTGATAAAATCAAAACGACTTGATGAATCTCCGTAAGGTAATTCCTTTACTAAGCCAACTTCACGGAATACACGAAGATTGTTGTACACAGTTGCGACACTCATGTTTGGGAACTTTCCTTCAAGTGCTTTATAGATATCATCTGCAGTCGGGTGACTCATTGAATTAATTAGATATTCTAATATCGCATGACGTTGCGGAGTGATTCGAACCCCGGTTTCTTTCAACGTATCAAGCGCCTCTTTCAAAAGATTTTCTGACACCGCCATGCACCTCTTTTCTAGTAAACATTATTACTTTATAATCCTTATAATTAGTGTATCTTGCTCACACCACTTTTGTCAACATATCTACCATTACTATATGACTATTCCCATTAAAATACGCTTATTTTGCTGGAAATTTCATTGATGAAGTGTTGGTTCACTTTGGCCAAGCTTATGATTGACATAGCGAGCCGCTACAAAAAGAAAATCTGAAAGTCGGTTTAAGTATGAGTTCACCAGTGGATTTACATCCTCTCCAACAGCTACAGCGTTTCTTTCAGCTCTTCTCACAATTGTTCTTGCAACATGGAAGGATGCGCCTGCTTGGCTGCCACCAGGTAAAACAAAGTTTGTAAGTGGAGGGTTCTCCGCATCCCATTTATCGATTGTTTCTTCTAATAAGGCAACGTCCTCCTTGGAAACCTTCCATTTAACTTCCTTCCCTGCAGGTGTAGCTAACTCTGCACCGACGTGAAACAAGGTCGTTTGAACTTTTTTGAAAATCTGTTCGACCTCTCCTTTGCCTTCGAATTGAAATTCATGTAGATGACTTAATCCTAATCCAATCATGGAATTTGCTTCATCACATGTACCGTATGCTTCAACACGAAGATCTGTTTTTGAAACCCGCTGCCCATATACTAAAGAGGTCGTCCCTTTATCACCTGTTTTAGTGTAGATTTTCATCTTAATACCCCCGGTTCAAGTCAATTTTATTGATAAAATCACTGCCACCCTGCCTAAATATATGAAGATTTTGTTCGAAGATTTCAAAGGATCTTGGTTGATAAAACTTTGACTTACTTGAGATATGCGGAGTCACCGTCACATTTTCAAGAATCCAGTATGGATGGTCGCTAGGAAGTGGTTCCTGTTCAAATACATCCAATACTGCATGTGAAATTTTCTTTGATTTTATTGCTTGTAGTAAGACCTCTTCTTTTACTAAATCACCGCGACCAATATTGATGAAATTGGCATCCTTTTTCATCCTATTAAAATGGGTATCGTTAAGGATATATTTTGTTTCGTCAGTGCTCGGAAGGACCGAAACAAGAAAGTCAGCGGTTTCACAAATATAATGGAGACCATCAAATTGGACCATTTCATCTATAAATTCATGCTTTTTACCGCTACGATTTAATCCGATGGTCTTCATGTTAAAGGCTTTCGCTAGTCTTGCAATTTCGCCACCTATTGCACCGACACCTAAGATTCCGATTGTTTTCCCATGTAGCTCGCCAACCGGGAAATGGGTGAGTCGGTCCCAACTTTTAAACTTTTGTTGCTCAACAATTTTCATATTTTTCTTTGTGACATGCAGCATCATGGAAAGGGTGTATTCAGCCATCGGGATTTTGTGAATACCTCTTACGTTTGTTACGAGGATTCCTTTTTCCTTAATCGCTTTAAAAGGCATTAGCTCCAGCCCCGCCGAGATCACCATGATCCATTTTAAATTTATGGCAATATCAATATGTTCTGGGGTCAAGTCTTCCCCGTATGTAAGTAAAATGTCTGCGTTATGTAGTTCGGGTAAAGCTTCTTCAATATCCTCACAATAGATAAATTCTTCATCCGGAAACGCCTTTTTCATCTTTTCTGTAACTTCTTCGATTGGAATAAATGTTGATAAGATTCGCATCATTACGCCTCCTTAACTACTATAGTATCAAGTTTGTTAAAAAGGTGGAAGAGAAAAAAGTGCAAGTGCCTTGAAAGAGGAACATCGACTAACTACTGCCACGTCCTGTGGCATACCTCGATGTCAGCACTTCCTCGAAAATGCAATACATTTTCTTCGTGCGATGATTATGCTACAGAAGCTTTCCTTGTCCTGTAAGAGTCCGACAATCACAAGCGAGCCAGCGAGAAGGGTTGCTCCTTGACCTTCTTGCTAGGCACTTGAACTGGATTAAGCAAAAAAAGGTGCGAGATTTCTCTCGCACTAATTTACGCTAACATCTGAGGAGGTATGCCCTACAATAATAAGATACGTCTGCTATATCGAAAATGTATAGACGTTTGACACTGTCTGTTAAAAATAGGCACCCTGATCCAATATGCCGTGGCGTATTGGCGCCCGATTTTTAGGCCCACAGGAAGTGGGTCATAAAGACGAAGACATCAGGAATTGGCGTTCTTAGTCTTTGATCTTACTGCGAGATACAGTGAAACTTCAATCTGTGGATGCCTTACGCCACAGATTGTTAGTTGAGGCCCACACGATGTGGGTCACGAAGACGTTGCCACAGGACGTGGCGTTTTTAGTCTTTGTTCACTTTATCGGGCATTTACTGATAGTTGCCCTCCATGAGGGCTTAGTACCTGTTAATGCGGGAAAAGATACCTTTGAAAAATCGTGGCATCCGCCGGAGGCTTTAACTATATTAGCAGAAGTGAGTCTTCTGCTAATATAGTTAATCCGTCCATTTGAAGTATTTTAAACCGATGATTGTAGATACAACTAAAACACCTAGTAAGATTCCAATGTCAAGAAGTGCATCTGTTGTGAAAAGTGTTCCGTTCCAGCCATCTCTTAGGACATTCACTACATATGTTAGTGGGACGATGGCAGCGATTTTTTGAAGAACTTCAGGATACGTTTCTAATGGAATTGTTGCCCCGGATAAAAACATCATCGGGTACATCGCAATCATAGCAACCCCTAATGCTGTCTGCATACGCTTTGTCACACTTGAAACAATAAACCCTATCGAGAAAAAAGTAATTGCACTAAATGTTAAGGCTACAAAAAACTCAAAAGGATGTGTGGTTATCTCTGAATTAAATCCGAACTTTGCAATTAATAAGATTTCAATTGCACCAACATAGATTGCAATAAAGCCTTTTAAAATAGTTGCCATAAAAATAGCGTTTTGATTGATAGGTGTACCTTTTAAACGTTTGTAAACCCCTTTTTCACGGTCAATAACAATTTGCAGTCCCATTGAGAAAAAGGCTGTGGTGAAAATAATGATGGCGATCATGCTTGGAATATAGGCTTGGAAGTAGTTATGTCCCTCGTATGTGTTTGATTCAAACATTAATCCAAACACGATAAAGCTGACGGCTGGGACGATAAATGTAAACAGTAATGCTAATGTCTCGCGAAAAAATAATTTTAATTCCATTTGTGTATGTGTAAGAATTGATTGCATTTGTTTTTCCTCCTTAATGTGAAACCGCATATTTTAAATAAACATCTTCCATTGTTCCTGCACCTTGCAGGTAAGAATCGATTAGATTCTGTGGTTGGTCACAAGCTACTAATTTTCCTTGTTTAATAATTGCGATTCGGTCACAGTGCTTTTGCGCTTCGTCCATATAATGTGTAGAAAGAAGAATCGTTTTTCCTTCGTTACGGTAGCGATTGATGCAGAGCCAGAGGTCGCGTCTTGCCTGTGGGTCTAGGCCGGTTGTTGGTTCATCGAGAAAAATGATCTCTGGATCGTTTACTAGCGCTAATGCTAAGGATGTACGTTGCTGCCAGCCCCCTGATAGATTCTTAACATATTTATTTAGATAAGGTGTAAGCCCGAGTGTATCAATGATTTCCTGTAAGTCTCGTTTTTTATCGTAATAAGAGCTGAATAGTTTCAAAGCTTCCTTTACTTTGATTCGGTCGTAAAGGGCTGTTTGTTGAAGCTGGATTCCAATTTTTTGCTTGATTTCGTTTGATGCATCTTCTACGTTCATGCCAAGTACTTTTACCGTTCCTGTATCTGGTTTGCGAATGCCCATCATGATTTCGAGGGTGGTTGATTTTCCTGCACCGTTTGCACCGATGATGCCGAGTACTTCTCCTTTTTTAACTTGTAGGGTGATGCCATCAACTGCTTTTACGTCTCCGTAGCTTTTTGATATATTTGTAAGTTCGATCACAGTTTGATTCATGTTAAGGTCCTCCTTAGTTTCATTTGCTTTGTTATCCTTATCATAGACAGCGAACCTTAACTAAACCTTAAGTGAGTCTTATATCATTATTAAGATTAATTAACACAGCAAAAACGCTTGGATTATGAATGCAATCCAAGCGCCAAACAAAATCTATGAAATTGTGAAACAACAAATCATATTCCTATTTCTAACATTTTCGCTGTAACTTCTTCGACTCTGCGATCGATATCCGTTCTGTCATACTTCGGAAGCTTTAATTCAGTCACAATACTCCCGTCCCGCATAAACAGAATACGCTCCGACCGTGCTGCAACCTTCGCATCGTGAGTGACAAGCATAACTGCCGTGCCGTCTGCGTTGATTTCAGAAAACAAGTCCATAATCTCCTGCGCAGATTTTGAGTTGAGCGCTCCAGTTGGCTCGTCACCGAAAATAATTTCCGGGCCATTCATCAGTGCACGGCATATCCCAGCACGCTGAAACTGGCCTCCCGAAACCTGTGTAATGTCACGCTTTTCAAGTCCCGCAATACCAACTCTCTTCATAAGTGAGCTTGCTTTCTCTGAAATTTTTGTAACGTTTTTTCTGTTATCACGCATAGATGGTAAGATAATATTGTCGATAATGTTTAAGTTTTTAAGCATCGTCGGCTGCTGAAAAACAAACCCCATGTTATTACGACGTATATCCGAAAGCTCGTTCTCCGTGCATGTTGATAAATCCTTTCCGGCAAAAAGGACCTTACCCCCATCAACTCCATCCGTTCCGCTTAGTGCAAATAGTAGCGTTGATTTTCCAGAACCTGAGGGTCCCATAATCGTAACGAACTCACCCTCGTTTATTTCAACAGATACCCCATCAAGAACATTGCGCTGTTCATTTCCCTCACCGAACATTTTTATTATATGATCACCTATTAGAATCTTCTTCAATTGCCTACTCCCCCTATTCCTTAATATGTTCGGAAATGTTAATTTGTCCCGCGCTAGATGTACCAAACATTGTTGCGAGAAGTACAATGACTGCCATCATCAGCGGACTAAGCAAATATGCTTGAACCGGATTGACCGTAAAATCAAACGTTGATGCTCCAAACGAAGCGATGAGCATGCCAGCAAAAACCTCACCGAGTGTGTTCGCGAGAAGCGTGCCGAGAACAATTCCGATAATCAGTACAATAAACGAACGTGAATAATACTGCACCTTAATGTCCGAATTTGTAAAACCAAGGGCCTTCAATACCGCAATGGAATTCCTGTCCTTTGCAACAAGCATTTTCATGAACAACAGTGTAACCAGTATTGTAATAACAAGCGCAACAGCAATTGCGGAGTATGAAGCCACTTCCACGGAACTTATTGTCGAGCCTAAAGTCTGAGAAACAAATTCATCGATGTCTGAAGTCTTCGCAAAATTGAATTTGTCCGAGTATGCCGAAACCTTGCTGTCTACAAGTGATATATCCGAGAGTTTGACACAGATGATGGTCCACATAATATTTGCCGAATTGTCGGAGAATACAGCCTTTGCGGTTTTACCACCATTCGTAACGTCGGAATACATTCCAGTAACCGTAAGTTCTTTTTCATTCCCTTCACTTACAAGTGTAATGTAATCTCCCACTTTTTTTCCCAACTCTTCAGCATTTAAAGTCGAAAGTGCGATTTCGTCATCACTGACAGGTGCTCTACCTTCAGAGTACTCGATAGGAAATGCCGAATGGTCACCGAGCTCAACTTTTATATTTTCCTCAGTCCCGTTATTTGTTTTTACTTTAAAAGTCTTTGTTGTCAAAACAGTATATTTTGAAACCGAACTATCGCTTTCTACCGTATTCACGATTTCATCCGTTTTGTCAGAAATATTGGTCTGAATACGAAGATCATAGTGGCCAATTCCCATATATTGAATGAAGCCCTTTGAAGATATCGTGTTATACAGGTTTTGCGGAACAATGATAATAAATGACGAAATCACAAGGACTATCAGCATTGTTGTGTAAAGTCCCTTTCGAGCAAGAACATCCTTGATTCCTAGAAATATATTCGTGCTAAACATTTTGTTTCCATTTAAGGTAAAACGCTTTGCACCAGCTTTCTTTTCCTGAGAAGTCCCAAAGCGTATGGCTTGAGCAGCTGATATTTTTCGAAATTTCTTCAAAACAAAGTTTACATAACCAACGATTGCAAGAAATACAAGCAATATGCTAATGATTCCTAAAACTAAGGCAAAAGAAGAATTTTCGCTTTTACCCATATAAAGCCGAATATTTTCAAGAAGTTTGCCTTGGAACAATAGTGAGAGAATAAACCCAAGAATACTACCAGTCGCAGCTATGCTTACGTATTTTGCAACGTAAATCTTTTTAATGTCAGAAAGACGAAGGCCGATTGCTTTCATTACACCAATTTCACGGTAGTCGTCTTCAATTTTAGCAAGTAAGGTAAAACGTATACTCATAAATGCGATGGCAACGACCAGTGCGCTTATTAGAAGGATAACTGCAATCATCATCCCGTCTGAAATGCCGTTCATCATTTTGAATAGAGTATAAGTCACTGTTGGTCCGTTTGCTTCAAGTCCTGCGGAAGCATATTCCGATTCAAATTCGCCTATTTTTGAAAAATCGTTTAGTCTAAACTCGATCAGATATTCGATACTTCCAAGATCCTTTATTTCTGCAAAATCATTCTCGCTTACAAGAAATCTCTTTGATGCAGAGAGAGAGGAATTCATCGTCGAATCACGGAGATATCCCGCTACAGTAAATTCCTTCCCGCTAATTACAGCCTTATCACCGACTTCTGTAGTTTTGTCCTTCATATAGGCAACTGGAACGTAAATCTCTCCATCGGATACATTGATGATGTTGCCGTCAAGATCAAGAAGATAATCGAATTTTTCATTCTGTATGCTTAAGCCGTTATCCTGAACACTATTGGCAAGCGAATTATCTCCTAAAATAATTTGTGAGCCGTCAATACCTAGGAACTCTACTATCTCATATTCTTCAACTTTATCATTCTCTTCTGCAAAAGATTTAAGTCGATCCCTATCAATTTCACCCGAATGCATTTGCATAAAATGTGGCGCTTCGGCTTTTGTCATTAGCAATTCTAGCGCACCTGTAAGATTAACAATGAGAATCGCTGCAAGTGAAACAAGCATTGATGCTGCAGCGACAAAAATCATGGTTGTAAATGTTATGATTTTGCTCTTTACTATGTCATTTCGGATTAGTCTAAAATACATATGTCACCTCTGTTTTTACTTCTTGAGCAGTTTCCTCTAGATTTTATAAAATTCACTTGCTGCCAAACATTTGCATAACGCTCATTAGACTTCCTTTTTCCGCACCGAGTAGCCTCTCTCCATTGAATATAAACGCTTGTATCCGTGAGGCACGTTCCTCATTAGTCATCTCTACCAAATCATCATCAAAAACGATATTTGCATATGTAACAAGCATTTCCATACATTCATACGGATATGGCGTGCTAAAAAGTCCGTGTTCAATGCCTTCTTGTATGATACCGGACAGAATGGGCGTAACGCCGTTGATAATTACTTTTTGTATTTTCTGATGCATCAGTGCGTTCTGTGGCTTATGAATATGATCCATCATTTCCTCACTGCTTCCACCACTTACATTCATTGATAAAACAGTGCGTATCATCCGCTCGACTACAGGAATACTCTTGTCAGCTGCAATTTCCTGTGCTGTGCTTATAAGTCGAACACTATACCAATCAATCAACGCGTCCATAATATCTTCCTTTGACTTGAAATGATAATAGAGTGTTCCCCGTGCAATTCCGACCTTTTTGAGAATATCGTTTGTACTCGTTCCATCAAAACCCTTTTGACTGAACAGCTCGTCTGCAGCATCAAGTATTTCGTTTCTACGTTCAATTGCTTCTTTCCTCATAATTACTCCTCCTTCTATAGACCGACTGTCTGTTGATTAAATAGTAGCATTCTAGATTTAACGATAAAGTGGTTGTGTGTTAAGGTTGTGTAAAGTTTTTGAAGTTTCTTCATTTTAAAGATTAATGGGAATTGCGTAAAAAGGAAAAAAGACCAGATCACCTATGTGATTTGGCCTGTTAATTGGTGTTTTACCACGTGGATAGCTGTTAATCAATCGGGAGTTCGATTATAAAATTCGTTTTCCCTCGTTTTGGTGCAGTGTCGACATGGATAGTTCCGTTATGGAGTTCAACGATTTTCTTTGTGATGGCGAGACCAAGTCCTGAACCACCGTCATTTACCCTGCTCTTGTCCCCTCTTACAAACGGATCAAATAAAGTTTGGGCAATTTCCTCGCGAATGCCAACACCATTGTCACCGACTTCAATTACTATTTTATCCTTCAATTTAGTCAATTTAAGATAAATTTCCGTTCCGTTCGGATTATATTTATTTGTATTTTGAAGCAGATTTGATATCGCTCGATTGAGTAGTTTTTGATCTAACGGAAACATCATTTTTGTATCAGGAATATCGATATCAAGCTCCATTTCTTTTTCCTCAAATAAATCAAAATGCTCCGCAATGACCCCACGGTAGAATTCACAAATATCGATATTTTCCTTCTGAATAGGGACATCAGGGCTATCTAATTTTGAAAACATAAAGAGCTCATCTATTAAGGATGTTACCCGAATTGATTTGTTATGAATGTATTTTAAGTATTTTTTCGTTTGTTCTTCGTCTGTAACCAAACCTTCATATAACGCCCTAGAGTATCCTTGAATCGTCGTAATCGGCGTTTTTAAATCATGAGAGATATCAGCGAGCATTTGCTTTTTGCTTTCTTCTAGTCTCGTCATTTCACGATTTTTAAACTCTAACTCATCTGCCGTTCTCCTTAAGACTTCGCTCATTTCCTTGTACTTGATCGACCCCCTTATAATAAAGGGGAGGATGCTTCCACCGAATATTGGAGGTCCTAGATTTAGAATCGTGTAGTATGCTCCGGAAAGGACAACTTGATAAACAAGAATAAGGCTGAAAAACGTGAACAGGCCACACACGACATACATCCATTGCAATGAAAGACGAGTCACCTGATACACAACAATGAAAATCATAAAAATATACAATGGATCATACATAAAACCAAATAGTAGAATGATTGATATTTGGACAAAAACAAACGCAAGTGTGTACTTTGAGTTCCAGTATGCCTGTCGGTATGCAATAACAAGTGCTGCCATTAAAAATAAGCCAAATAGCAATTTCCCCCCTGATTCTTGAAATAAAAAGTAGAGCGGAATCGCAATGTTAGCAATATATATATATGGAATTACGCCTTCATTTTCTGGAAAAAACCGATGGAACATTTTTTTCATTTTTCTCTTCCCCACTGATTCATCTGTTTCTATTTACGGTTTTCAAATTTATAGCCTAACCCTCTAATGGTTTTTATGTAGTTTGGTTTTTTCGGATTTTCCTCGAGCTTTTCTCTTAGCTTTGAGATATGGACATTGATCGTGTTGTCCTCTTCGCCACCCATGTAGTAATCGTTCCACGCTCTTTCAAAGATTTGTTGTTTCGTATAAACCCTTCCAGGTGAACTCATTAATAATTCAAGAATGCGATATTCGATTTTTGTGAGAGTGATTATGTCGTCTCCCTTAATCACTGAAAAGGAACTTTCATCTAAGACAATATCACCCACTTTAATCTGAAGGCTTTCACTTTTGGTTGGGGACTCTTGCTTGTAGCTATAGCTTCTTCTAAGTTGCGCCTGAACCCGCGCGATCACTTCTAGTGGGTTAAAGGGCTTCGGAATGAAGTCGTCTGCTCCCAGCCCAAGTCCTAAAATTTTTTCGTTATCGTCGTTCTTAGCAGAAATGATAATGATGGGGATGTGCAAATCCTGTCTCACTCTTTTAATGAGCTGATAGCCGTTAATGTTTGGCATCATAAGGTCAACAAGCATGAGATCGATGTTTTCATTCTGAATGATTAGTAGTGCCTCTTGACCGTCAAAGGCTTCTAGAATTCTATAATTCTCTTTTTCCAAATAAAGACTAAGCAGCTCGACAATCTCAGGCTGATCATCCACAATTAAAATAGTACGACTCATCCAAGTATCCCCTTCCATACAATTCCATTTTCTTTTCAGTATAACAAAATCAAACGCATCCCGGTGTAATTTTTTAATGAGCTTGAGGTAACGGGACATGTTTCTTCTTTTTATGCTCTAGCTTGTATTTCTAGAGGTATCATACGGGACATTCTCCTCCTTTTACCGCTCTAGCTTGTATCGCTAGACTATTCTTACCGTACATGCTCAACTTGTTTTTGCATTAGCATGTATCGTTAAACCTCTCTCGCCATACATACTCAACATTTTTTTCTCCAGCTTGTACCGCGAAACCTCTCTCGCCATACATACTCAACATTTTTTTTAATTCAGCTTGTACCGCGAAACCCTTCTTACAGGACATGCTCTTAGTTTTTTCGCCCTAGCGTGGACCGCTGGACCGTTTTATAACATTACATTTGGATATTTCCGGAAAAATCCATATCATTAATACACTATATGACATGGCTATTGGTTATTATTGTAAAAGGCAATACCATAAAAGCACTATTTATAATAACTTTTGGATACAAACGGAAAAACCCATGCCATAACAACACTATTTATTATGACTTTTGGATAAAAAAAGGAAAAACTTAAACCTAACCTCACTATGTGTCATAACTATTGTAAATTACCGGAAAATCCCACATCTTAAACCACCTCCATTACAAAACGAAAAAAAGCCGCCCAGAGAATCAGTTTTCACTGACTTTCTGAACAGCCTTCGTTCGCATTTTATTTTAACTCAGCTTTGATTTCTTCAATTTTGGCAAGCTCAGATTGTAAGCCGCCACCGCTTAGGTACCAAAGTACGCCATCTAAATACACGATTCTTTTGTTTTGATAAGCTTTTGTTTTCTCGATGATTTTATTTTCCATGTCTTTATCGATATTTGATTGACCACCAGTAGCTGCTGTACGGTCAATTACAAATAACACTTCAGGATTAAATTCTAAAATTGCTTCAAATCCAAAGTTAGAACCGTGAGATGAAGCTGCGATATCTTCAGTTACTGGCTTGAAGCCGTAAATATCATAAATATAACCGAAACGAGAGTTTGTTGCGAATCCTGATAATTTTCCTTCGTTGTACATTGTAACTAATGAACTTTCATAGCTACCAGATAAAGCCTTCACTTCTTCTAGAGCTGAATCGATTTTTGCTTTGTGTTCATCAGCTTTAGCTTCTTTACCAAACATTTTCGCTGCTACATCTACAGAAGCTAAGAATGTGTTCCAGTAATCATCCTGAGATGTACCAACAAATACAACAGGTGCGATTTCCTGTAATTCCTCATAGTATGGCGCTAGACGACCTGAAATGAAAATGGCATCTGGACCAATTTCAGCAATATCTTCAAGTAATGGTTCTTTTAAAGTTCCAACATTTACGTAATCATCGCTCGCATACTCTTCAAGGCTTGCTGGTAGGCTGGAATCTTGTGGAACCCCAACGATACCTTCTACGCCAAGTGCATCTAATGTATCTAAGAAACCATAATCAAAAACAACGATTTTCTCTGGCATAGCGTCAAATGTTACATCTTCAAAGTTAACAGTTCCTGCTTCTTCACTATCAGTTGATGTTAAAGTTGGAGAAACAGTCATTGGATATTGACCTGCTGCTTTATTTGTTGCTTGTTCACCAGCTACATTATCTTTTGCTTTTTCAGTTTTAGTCTCATCGTCATTCCCACATGCCGTAAGCGCTAACGATAGAGCTAAAACTGCACCTGCTAATTTCCATTTTTTCATGTGTGTCCTCTCCTTTTAGACATTTATGTATTTCACTAATTAAAAATGAGAATCATTTTCATTGATAACTATTCTCATTATAGGTTCATAACGAACTTCCGTCAATACAAAATGAAAAAATATTTTTAATACTATTTTATATGGATCAAAGACTAAGAACCCCATTTCCTGTTGGCCTAAAAAAAAGACCTAGAGACTAAATCCCCTAGGTCTTATGCATGTGAATTGAAGTAGACGCAAATCCGACAACCATTTTGTTCTTGGATTGGAATATCCATATCATAGATCTCACGTAAAGCATCTGAATTGATAATTTCATGGGTTGGTCCATTTTTGATCAACTTGCCGTCCTTCAGTGCAACAATTCGATCTGAATACACTGACGCAAAATTAATATCATGCAAGACGATCACAACGGTTTTGCCAAGTTCATCCACAAGCTTCCGTAAAATCTTCATAATTTGTACGGAATGCTTCATATCCAGGTTATTTAATGGCTCATCAAGTAATACATAGTCTGTATCCTGTGCAATAACCATCGCTATAAAAGCACGTTGTTTTTGTCCACCTGATAGCTCATCTAAAAACTTATCCTCGATATCAATTAAATTCATATATTCAAGCGCTTGGTTAATGAATTTTTCATCTTCATCTGAAAGGCGTCCCTTTGAATAAGGATAGCGTCCAAATGCAACAAGCTCACGAATGGTTAAACGCACGTTTAAGTAGTTAGATTGTTTAAGAATCGAAACACGTTTTGCAAACTCAGACGACTTCCACTTTTTCACATTGTTTTTATCAAGTAAAACTTCCCCAGTATCAGCATCTAATAATCGACTTACCATAGACAGAAGCGTGGATTTACCTGCACCATTCGGTCCGATAAACGATGTAATTGTGCCCGACTCAATGTTGATAGACACATCTTCAACAACAGGTTTTTTCCCAAAATACTTCGATAATCCTTTGATTTCAATCATCGTGCTGACCTACTTTCTTTTAATAGTAAGAAAATGAAATAAATACCACCGACAAAGTTAATGATGACACTTAATGTGGTACGTAATTCAAAAATATGTTCAACGAGAAACTGCCCACCAACAAGTGCAATGACACTCATTAAGCTTGCCCCTAAAATTAAAATCGAGTGTTTATATGTGGCTAAAAATTGATAAGCTAGGTTGGCTACAATTAAACCAAAAAATGTAATCGGACCAACTAATGCAGTTGAAGTCGCAATTAACACCGATGATAAAATTAATACATTCATGACCATCCGATCATAATTAACACCTAGGTTCATCGCATTCTCACGGCCAAGTGACATGACATCTAACTTATCCATAATAAGGTAGCCATAAAGAAACGCAATGAGTAAAATTCCAATTGCAATATATAAAAGCTCTGCCTTAACGTTTGTAAAGGTTGCAAATAATCGACTTTGGAGACTTAAATACTCAACTGGATCGATCATCACCTGTAAAAATGTGACGAGACTTCCTAATAGTGTTCCGATAATCAACCCTATTAATAGAAGTAAATAGATTGGATGTTTATCTGACCGGAATAAGAAACGGTATAGAATGAGCGCAAATAATACCATAGAGATAATAGCTGCACCAAAGTTTAAATATTTATTTAATACCCAAATAGACATGGAACCAGCAAAGAAATAGATTAATGTTTGAACGACCTCATACATCGAGTCAAGTCCCATCATGGACGGAGTCAGGATACGGTTTTGCGTAATCGTTTGGAACACAACGGTCGAATATGCAATCGCAATTCCGGTTACAACCATTGCCGTAACTCGAGTCATCCGTTTAGGGAAGGCGTAATCAAATCCACCTTTTAAATCATAAAATCCATATAACAAAACACAAATGATTGCAATAGCGGCTAAGATAATCAGTTTTGTACTATTTCGCATATGCTCTCCCCCTAAATAACATAATTAAGAAGATCGCACTGCCGATTACTGCAACAGTTACATTGACTGGAATCTCATACGGATGGACAATAATTCTACCCAAAATATCACAGATTAATAGAAACACAACCCCTAATGCTGCTGTATGTGGAATCGTCTTTCGTAAATTATCCCCTAAATAAAGCGATACGATATTCGGTACAATTAATCCTAAAAATGGAATGACTCCAACTGTTAGTACAACAGTTGTGGAAATAATAGCGACAAGCACAAGACCTATATTTAAAACAACTTTATAGCTTAACCCAAGGTTTTTTGCAAAATCTTCACCCATTCCAGCAACTGTAAATTTATTAGCAAAAATATAAGCCAAAATTACAGCCGGAATAGCAATATATAAAAGCTCATAGCGTCCTGCAATCACCAATGTGAAGCTGCCCATTAACCAAGATGAAATGTTTTGAATGAGGTCTGCTTCATATGCAAAAAATGTCGCGATGGATGATAATATATTTCCGTACATAATCCCGATTAACGGAACGAAAATGACATCCTTAAATTTAATCTTATCTAAAATTTGCATAAAAATGAGTGTACCCACTAATGCAAATACAAAGCTAAAAATAATCTGTTGTGTATAGGTTACATTTGCAAAGAGCAGCATTGAAATTAAGATCCCTAGCTTTGCTGCATCTAATGTACCAGCAGTTGTAGGAGATACGAATTTATTTCTGCTTAAGCTTTGCATAATTAATCCTGCAATACTCATCCCTGCACCCGCTAAAATGATCGCCATTAAACGAGGAACCCGACTAATCAGGAAAATCTGTGTCTCATCTGATTCCCAATTTAGTAAATCCATCGGTGTGATATTAATAGCGCCAATAAATAGCGAAATAAAGGAGAGGACAATGGCAGCGATTATTAACATCCATAGTCTCATCTGTAAATCCTCATAACATGTATTTTCTTAGTATATGACAAATGAAAACGATTATCATTACTAATAACTTCATTATAAGTAAAGAAAATTGTAAAATCAACCTACAAATAGGATTTCGAGTGGTTTCAATTACACCACTCGTAACCTCTCGAAATGCTGTCCTCACTTGTATTCATGTGTTACCCCAGTGAAGTTTCGGACGGCACTTACCTTTTTATTTCACAAATTCTTCACAAATTATCTTTTATGTAAGAAAGTGCTTCTTCAACATGTCCTTTAACGGATACTTTGCGCATTTCTTTTACGAGATTTCCTTCTTTATCAATAATGAAGGTTGATCGCTCGATTCCCATATATTCCTTGCCGAAGTTTTTCTTTAGCTTCCAGACTCCATATTTATCAGCTACTTCGTGTTCTTCATCTACTAGTAATAAAAACGGAAGATCATATTTATCGATGAATTTTTTGTGGCGTTCAAGTGAATCTGTGCTAACACCAAGTATCACAGTGTCAAGCCCGCTAAAGCTTTCATGTGCATCTCTAAAATCACAAGCCTCTGTTGTACATCCTGGTGTCATATCCTTTGGATAAAAATAAAGCACGACATTCTTCCCATTAAAATCTGCTAATGAAACTGTTTCTCCGTTGCTTGCTGTTGCAGTAAATTCAGGTGCTTTTTTTCCAACTTCAATTGTCATCGTTTTTACCTCCTGTTTTTTCCTATTAATAATAGGGTACATAATTTCAGATTGATATACAAATAAACTGGACTTGATTTGTGCTAAAATAGAATCGTTGAGTTCAAAGCTAGGAGGAACAAAATAATGAATCATTCAAAATCAGAAGAACTATATAGTGAGGCTCTAGAGCACATCGTTGGAGGTGTAAATAGCCCATCTCGTTCATACAAAGCGGTTGGCGGTGGCGCACCGGTGGCGATGGAACGTGCAAAAGGTGCTTATTTTTGGGATGTTGACGGAAATAAATACATAGATTATCTAGCAGCATATGGCCCAATCATTACCGGCCATGCTCACCCCCATATTACTGAGGCGATTACAAAGGCTGCTGAGACCGGTGTGTTATACGGTACTCCAACAAAACATGAAGTGAAGTTTGCGAAAATGCTTAAGGAAGCTATTCCAGGAATGGATAAAGTACGATTTGTAAACTCTGGAACGGAAGCTGTGATGACGACGATTCGTGTTGCGCGTGCCTATACTAATAGAACGAAGATTATTAAATTTGCAGGCTGCTATCACGGACATTCTGATCTTGTGCTTGTTGCTGCAGGTTCAGGTCCGTCAACACTTGGAACTCCTGATTCTGCTGGTGTCCCAAAGAGCATTGCACAAGAAGTAATCACAGTTCCATTCAATGATATCGAACCTTTTAAAGAGGCACTTGCAAAATGGGGTTCGGAAATCGCCGGCGTTCTAGTAGAACCAATTGTTGGCAACTTCGGAATCGTGGAACCAAATGAAGGCTTTTTAGAGCAAGTACTTGAGCTTTCCCATGAAGCCGGTGCACTCGTTATTTTCGATGAAGTCATTACGGCTTTCCGCTTTATGTATGGTGGCGCTCAAAATTTACTAGGAATCACACCTGACTTAACCGCACTTGGAAAAATCATCGGCGGTGGACTACCAATCGGTGCATACGGTGGAAAAAAAGAAATCATGGAGCAGGTTGCACCACTTGGCCCTGCTTACCAGGCTGGAACAATGGCTGGAAACCCAGCATCTATGCTTTCAGGAATTGCTTGCCTAGAAGTGCTTCAAGAAGAAGGGCTATATGAAAAATTAGATCGACTTGGTGCAATGCTTGAAGAAGGTATTCTAAAGCATGCAGCTACCTACAATGCTCCGATTACGATTAACCGATTAAAAGGTGCATTGACTATTTTCTTTACGAATGAAAAGGTTGAAAACTATGAGCAGGCAGAGAACACGGACGGAGAAATGTTTGGCCGATTCTTCAAATTAATGCTCAGCCAAGGCATCAATCTTGCCCCATCAAAATATGAAGCATGGTTCCTTACTATTGCTCATACGGAAGAGGATATTGTCGAGACACTTAAAGCTGTAGAATATGCGTTTAAGAATTTAAAGTAAGTAGAGAGAACCTGCCGGGTGGCAGGTTCTTTGTTATTTTTGGGGGCTATACATGAGGAATTGCGCTTTATTTTTGATATTTGCGCTTTATTCGGGTGAACATGCCCCTGTCAAG
>NZ_JBALOQ010000040.1:245-21616 GCF_036962705.1 Bacillus sp. JJ1562 | reverse complement strand
CCGTCCCCCTCCACCATTTTAAAAATAATTGTAACATTTCTTAGTGTAGGGGTATAGTTTAAAGGTAGAACGAAGGTCTCCAAAACCTTTGGTGTGGGTTCGATTCCTACTACCCCTGCCAATTTAATTATGGCGATTGTGGCGAAGTGGTTAACGCATCGGATTGTGGTTCCGACATTCGTGGGTTCGATTCCCATCAGTCGCCCTTTTTGTTATATTCAAGGGTTAATGAATTTTCATCTATGAGGATTCATATAGCTGCTTCAATGGGCTATAGCCAAGCGGTAAGGCAACGGACTTTGACTCCGTCATTCGTAGGTTCGAATCCTGCTAGCCCAGCCATTTTAATTATTTAATTAAATAATTCGCGGAAGTAGTTCAGTGGTAGAACACCACCTTGCCAAGGTGGGGGTCGCGGGTTCGAATCCCGTCTTCCGCTCCAATGGCGGCATAGCCAAGTGGTAAGGCAGAGGTCTGCAAAACCTTTACCACCGGTTCGAATCCGGTTGCCGCCTCCATTATTTAAAAATGAATGTAAGTGCTTTTTTATGACTTGCCGGGGTGGCGGAACTGGCAGACGCACAGGACTTAAAATCCTGCGGTAGGTGACTACCGTACCGGTTCGATTCCGGTTCTCGGCATCTTCTGATGTCTTTTTTCTTTCTATATATGCCTGAGTGGTGGAATGGCAGACACGGTGGACTCAAAATCCACTGCCAGCGATGGCGTGCCGGTTCGAGTCCGGCCTCAGGTATCTTAAGAACAAATCAAAAACGTTTTAAATGACAAAACACCCACAAATGTTGATACATCAATGTTTGTGGGTGTTTTTTGTTTTGTAGGTAAAAAAGCTGAAAAAAGTAGGATTTGAATTTATTTAACACCACTTTCACACAAGAAAATGTTGTTTCGTTACTTAATAATTTACACTGTACTAATGAAGTTTCACTAGTCCCTATTAGTCTATTTACAGCGATTTTTGTGAACGATTTCTCAAGCCTGAGTATAGTGGAATTAATGCCTATTGTGTAAATTTCATTTTTTTATCAGATTGGTGATGCGGATTCATCACAGTTCCTTTAACGGAATAATGGAGAAAACCTTAAAATCACTTTCCATTACTTCTGTTACGTCCCGACCAAAGTGCATATCCTAACCATATTAAAGCTATTCCCATCGGTACTGCCAAAATCCTATCGAATGGATGAGGGATTACTGCGGCAGCAAGGGTTACTACAGCTGAAAAGGAAAGTAGGATACCTGCCATGGGTGGTAGGATCTTAGCGCGAAAGGTTGCAATTCCAAGTAAAAGTCCACCAAACATGTACAGAACCCCTGCTATTGGTGCTAATGTTGGAAAAATACCAAGTGCAACCTCGCTTTTGGTTCCACCGAATATTCCTAATATACCCGCCACAAACTTTGAAGCATCGTTTGTAAGTAACGGTAAGACAAAAGCTTCAATGAAACTAAAAGTAATGGAAATTAGCCAAAACAGACTAAAGGTTACAAATCCGATCAGCCCTAGCAATCTAGTTTCTTCTACTTGCTTTAGGTAGATCCCTAGAATCCCAACTAAATTAAAAATGGACATAACCATGGTTAAGGATGCAACTATTACCCATAAATTTGTGTTGATAGAAGATAGATTTTCCACCGGGTGGAAAAATTGAATGCCGATATATAGAATCCCTGCCAATATTGCAAATAAGCCTGCCCAATGAATTAGATTCTCTGCTGTTATATTCCTTTTTTCACTCATTTGTTTACCTCCGTAATCATATTATAATAAGTTGATATGTTCCTTATAGACCAGTTTCAAAAGCTTCAGCCACCTTAGGTTAATAACCCAATCTTTCTTTTTATATTTGATAATAACAACTTAACACTTAATACTTACTTTTACTTTCCAAATCTTGCTGTAATATGGCCTTGGTCGAAATCATTCCTGCCTTATACTTTCCCAACTTTAATTGTTGCTCTAAATAAAGTGGTGAATTTGGAGTTAGGATTAGATATTCCTCATTTGAACTATTTACGAATCAAACTGCATATAGTACATTTGGGGTATAAAATATCTAAAAATTCTTAAAGTAAGGTGATTGTATGGAACATTATGAAGTAATCGAAAAAGCTTTACTACATATTGAAAACAACTTGAACCAGCCCTTATCATTGGATTCTGTTTCAAATACCTTTAATATGTCGAAGTACTATTTTCATAGACTTTTTTCTGCCATAATGGGCTGTTCCTTGAACCAATACATACTATCTAGAAGATTAAATACATCTTTGAAATTAATTCAAATCAAAAACCTATCATTAACAGATATTGCGTTTCAATTAAACTTTGGAACCCCATCGTCCTTCTCCCGTGCTTTTAAAAATCAATATGGTATATCCCCAAACTCTCTAAGGAAGAATGGAAAGACTATAGCCCTTGTTGATATTCCACCAGTAATAAAAAGACCAATTAAAAACATCAATGGAGATATTGTTACCGATTTTACCTTAACACATTTCAATTCAATTCGATTAAGTGGATTTGTATTTGAAGTTGATATATCAACAAATGATTTCAAGGAAAAGATTCGGTCTAATTCTAAAATGCTTGTAGATAGTATCGATGAAACAATAAGTAGTTCCTGTTATGTCATCTATTCAAACTGCCAACCAAACTCAACCAAATTCAAGGTTCTCGTCGGGATTCCACAATATATAAAAATCGATAAACCAAATTATTTCACAGTGGATATCCAACAACTATTTTGTGCTAAATTTAAATATTCTGGTGATCTACTTGATATTGGAGATGTCTTGATTACTGACTTTGCAAGATTTTTAAAAATCACAAGACAAGAAATCGAGGATTCTGATATTGAACTTATTCAAGTTTTTGAGAACATTCACAACCTTGATTCAAGCTATCACATCGTAGTACCAATCAAAAAGCTTCCTATTGATTCAGATAGTTAAGGTCCTTTTTGGTGTATCCAATCAAACTAATTTTTAAATGTATTATTAATGATTTTTAGCATTTAAAACACACAGAAACTATAAAATATTATGATCGAAAAAGATAAGACAGGTTATTGCCTGTCTTTTTTGTACGTGCCAAGAAAGCTATTAATTGCTAGTTGGTAAAAGTCCAACTTGGTAGTACCATTACACTCTGTAATTGACAGGCAAATGAAGGCTTTCAACTTTCCTAAATTCCTCCTTAGCAGTTGGATAATCTTCTCCAAAAAAGGGATATTAATGAAGAATTATATCAACCATAAATGGAGTGAAGAAGATGTATTCCCGATACATAAGAAATATAGTTCTATGTTTAATGGCATTTGTATTGGTATTACCAATTGGACAACTAGGGGTTCAGGCACAGAAAAATGTGCATGTTGAAACAAAAACAAAAGCTATCTTAAAAATTGGGGGAAAACGATTTAGAGATTTAAATAATAATGGAAAACTTGACCCATACGAAAATTGGGAGTTGTCTACCGAAAAGCGGGTGGAAGATGTATTGTCTCAAATGACGTTAGAAGAAAAGGTTGGGATACTTACGATTAATGAATTTCCCAAAATTCAGGATGGTAAGTTAGTGTTACCCAACAAATTTCTTGACCAGCATACCCGTTATTTTATTTATAGAGAAATGCCGAGTGCCAATGTGATTGCGAACCATACGAATCAACTACAAGCAGCAGCTGAGGCTTCAAGACTAGGAATTCCTGCCGTAGTCATTTCTAATCCGAGAAATCATCCTTTAACTATTCCTGTTATTGAAGAGCCTGGACAGTTTTCTTATTGGCCAGATACTTTAGGTTTAGCGGCCACACGTGATTCGGGTATGGTAAAAAGATTTGGTGAGATAGCTGCGAAAGAATGGAGAGCTGCAGGAATCCAAAAGATGTACGGCTATTCTGCGGATGTTGCAACAGACCCATTATGGGCAAGAAATCAAGAAACATTCGGGGAGAATCCAGAACTTGTATCAGGCATGGTCTACAATGTGATTAAAGGTTTTCAAGGTGATGTATTAAATGAAAACAGTGTGTCATTAACAACGAGACATTTCCCTGGTGGGGGAGCGCGAGAAGAGGGAAGGGATCCTCATTTTAAAGAAGGACAATATAATATATATCCAACCCCTGGTAGCTTGTTAAAGTATCATATTCCACCGTTCAAGGCAGCCATAGAAGCAGAGACAACTTCTATTATGCCTTATTATGCATACCCAAGTAACAAAAGCGCTGAACAAGGATTACCACATTTTAGTGAAAATCAGCAGTTTGAAGAGGTTGCTTTTGCACTAAATGAACAATTTATTAATGGATATTTGCGAGATGAATTGAAGTACTTAGGTTATGTTAATTCAGATACAAGTGCGGTGATTGATCGAGCGTGGGGTGCACAGGATTTATCGTTAGAACAGCGGTTTGCCAAAGCAATCAATGCAGGAACTAATATTTTTTCTGGGGTACCAAATCCAAAACCGATTATAAATGCTGTAAATCAGGGCTTAGTGAAAGAAGAACAGATTAATCGTTCAGCCACTTATATCCTAACGGAAATGATGAAATTAGGGCTTTTTGAAAATCCATATGTGAATCCAGATAAGGCATTAACTATTGCAAATAATCCAGAATCCCAAAAGGTTGCAGATGAAGCACATCGCAGGTCGGTTGTTCTCATGCGAAATGATCGTAATCTACTGCCATTACAAGATAAAATAATTTCCAGTGTTCGACTTTATGTTGAAATGTTCCCAGGAGGAGAAAATGGGCAAGAAACAGAGAAATTAAAACAAAAAATAAGAAATCACGATCGTTCTATTACAATCGTGGATAATATAAAAGATGCGACGCAAGCCTTTGTTTGGGTCCAACCATTTCAAGACTTATTTGCCAATAAGCCAACTGTTGTGATTGGTCCGGAAACTGGTGTGGAGCAAGTAGATCGAATCGTAAAAATTCAACAGACCGTTCCTACTATTACGGCAATTAATTTTTCCAATCCATGGCTTATTAACACAATTGAACCAAATGCAGCTGCTGTAATAGGAACGTTTGGTACAAAAGCAGAAGCAGTGGTAGACATGATCCGTGGAAAATTTAATCCTGTTGGAAGACTTCCTATCACAATCCCTGCAAGTCAAGAAGCAGTAAACAAAGAAGCAGGTGATGTACCAGGATATGATGAGGATCCATCTTATACATATCAGGATAAAGCAGGGAATAGGTATCAATATAATTTTGGACTTACATATTGAGTAGGGAATTATGTTGAGAACGGTCCACCGGTACCTTTAGGTAAAAACGAGTTAATTTAAGAAACAGTAAAACACTCGCAAATATTGATACATCAATGTTTGTGAGTGTTATTTGTTTTGCCGGAATCCTATTGTCGTAAATAAGGCTGAGCAATGTATATCCTTACCTAGATGGGCTGTCTTCAAAAGTCATTTTTAGACTGAATTTATTCACTAAACTTTGAGTATAATCCGACCACGCCCATGTCCTTGTTGACTGAGTCTATGTGCTTCATGTGCCTTTTCTAACGGAAATTTTTTTGAAATTATAATTCTAATCTGTTTCTCAACGATCATTTTAGAAATGGTCTGAGAAATGTTTTTAGTTTCTTCTGGAAGAGGTATGGAAAACGGTTTTACTGGTTTTAACCCAAACATATGCACTTTTTCAACTGATGTGTCTTCTACCAACGACAGAAGTTTTCCTCCCTTTTTTACAACGGCCCAAGAACGCTCTAACGTATCTCCTCCCACGGTATCAACAACTAAATCCACATCCCGGACAATTTTGTCAAATGATTCAGAAGTATAATCAATGACAGTGTCAACTCCTAATGAGTACAGAAAGTCAATATTTTCTGCTGAACAGGTTGAAATGACATGTGCACCTTTCCATTTGGCCAATTGGACAGCAATCATGCCGAACCCACCAGCTCCCCCATGAATTAGTACCTTTTCACCTTTCTTTAATTCTCCTTCACGAAATAAGGTTAACCACGCGGTCACGGCGCTTCCTGGTATTGTAACGGATTCATCAAAGGTTAATGCAGCAGGTTTTAGAATAAGTCCTTCTGCGGATGCCACTGTATATTCAGCGTATGTTCCAAACAGGCTTCGACCAAATACCTCCTGACCTTTGTATAAATCATGTACATCTGGACCAATTTTCTCCACGGTTCCCGCGAAAGATGACCCAGGAATATAAGGGAAACTTGCAGGGCGACTTTCATTAAAGTACCCTTGGCGATATTTCCAATCATACGGAAGAACTCCAGCTGTATGAACATGAATTAATACCTGACCAACTTCAGGATTTGGGATAGGAACCCTTTCTAGTTTTAGTACTTCTGGACCGCCGTATTGGTGGACACGAATTACTTTCATTAACTGAGGTAACATGACGGATCAAATCCTTTCTTAAATGAAATTCACTTTTGTATGAATGTATTAAAAAGTCTTTGTTCAGGCCGATATACAAATTTGTACAATAAAAGCAAATTCAACAATGTGAGTACAAAAAAAACGAAGTATATATTACTATAAATCCCAGATTGTCCAAGTGCGGATAGTGGATTTATAGGAGGCAGCTTGTCAAATTCCGCTACTTTGGTAATGACAGTGCCACACAGGGCAATTGATAAAAAATTCGACAAACTATATACACCCATCCCAATTCCTGAAGATTCTTGTGATAGATTTTTGGACACCCAATTGGCTAGCGAAGGCTGCATAAAAATATATCCGACTTCTGTAAGAATCAAGAAAATGGAGATACTCCAAGATGTGTATCCTGCGAAAGTGGAGAGGGACAGAAAGCCGATACTAAGTACAATGATAGATATTGTTAATACATAGCGATTTCCTTTTTTGTCAGCCAATGATCCACCATATTTCCCTAACAGGGCGGATACGATTGCACCAGGAACTAATAGAAATCCAATCCAATGTCCCTCTAATCCATAAACTTGGTTGAATAGTATAGGGGTAATTAGGAAAACACCAAAATTGGTAGAGGTATTTATTACACCCATTATTATTCCTTGACGATAGGAAGCATTTCGAAATAGATGTAATGGAATAAATGGATCTGCTTTTTTCTTTTGTTGAATAAGAAATAAAATAAAGAAACATAAACCTCCTAAAAGCAACCATAAATTCAATAGGGTAATAGCTTCCATTAAACAAATAATGAAAGCAATTATTAATCCTGCACCTGAAATATCTATTCTTCCATTTTGTTTATGGACTTCATTAGGTAACCATTTACGAATAAAAGGTAATGTTAGTAAGCTGAAAGTTGAGAAAAGAAATAAATATCTCCAGTGAAAATATCCGGTGAGAATCCCGCCCAAAATAGGACCAATCACCCCTGAAAATGCCATGGTGGACGCGATAATACCTAATGCTTTGCCTCGACGTTCAGTATTAATATAGCGAGCGGGTATCACCATAGCTAAAGAAGGGATAGAGGAAACACCGATTCCTTGGATAATTCGCCCAACAATCAAAATTGGGAAATTTGGCGTAAAAAAACATAAGATGGAACCGACTGAAAACATGAGCACTCCAAAGGATGCCAGATTTCTTATCCCAAAATAATCTGCTAACTTTCCATAAATAAGGGCACCGAGAGCAGAAATGATACCAGACACGGTTACAACCCAACTGGTAGTGGAAGTTGTTATTCCAAATTGAGCCGATATATCAGGTAAAGCCACATTCAACATATAACTATTGATTATTGCAAATGGAACAAGTAAGCAAAGCAAACGAATGATTCGAGTTTCTTGTACAATTGATAATTCCACTTTACCTTTCCTCCATTATTTCGGATTAGTGATAACTTCATTTTACGGTTCAGTATATATAATTAATAATGTATATTTGTTTATACAATCATAAGATTAAACTTATGAAAGAGGAGTGTTCAAAATGGATTTACTTCAACTAAGGTATTTTCAAAAGGTTGCAAAGTTACAGCATTTGTCACAAGCAGCACAAGAACTATATATTACTCAACCTGCTCTTAGTCAGACCATCGCGAGGTTAGAAAAAGATATTGGTGTACCATTATTTGATCGCCAAGGGAGACAGATTTCACTTAATGAATATGGGAAAGTTTTTTTAAATAAAGTGGAAGTTGCACTGAACGCATTGGAAGAAGGACGAAGGGAAATTGTGGATATGGCAGGATTAGAGCGAGGAACTGTTTCTATAGACACAACTTTTTTACCGTATTTTTCTGATTCCATAAACTCATTTCGATCCTCATATCCTGATGTCCATTTTAGAATTTCACAAGTCTCCACGTTAGAAAAGAAGGAACAATTACTCGAAAATGGTGAAATTGATTTCAGTATTTCTTGCAAGCCCATTGAACGAAAAGGGATTCGCAACTTACCAATACAGACTGAAGAAATTTTACTCGCAGTCCCCCTTTCACATCGGCTTGCAAATCAACAGAATATCACGTTGAGTGAAATCGCCAATGAACCTATCATCCATTTTAAGAAGGGACATTCATTCCGGGAAACTACTGATGAGTTATGTGAAAAAGTAGGTTTTACCCCGAATGTTGTATATGAAGCGGATGAGTCAAAAACAATAAAGGAATTAGTTAACTCAGGTCTCGGAGTGGCCTTTTGGTTAGAAACTTTATTAGAAAGAGAGAATCTATTTCATCCTTTATACATTCAGGAACCTGTTTGCAACCGAACCTATTATTTGTCATGGTCAGAAAAGCGTTATTTATCTTTAGCAGCTCGTACGTTTCAAGATTTGCTGATCCAGCATTATAAAAATTTACAAGTATAAAGTTGGCATCTATAATTCAATTTTCTGCGGAACAGTTTAAACAGAATTTATAATTGACCTCATTTTATCGTCTTGACTGATTTACCATTATACGCTGTCATTCTAACCCTTTTTCTGAATTTTTCAGAAAAGGGGTTTACTATTTTTATAATCATTATATAATCAACGATACATAACTATTGTTTTATATCATATGATTTATATTGGGAAAGGAAAAGAACAATGGCACCGAAAAAAAAATTTTCTAAACAACAAATAATTGAAGCTGCATTTGAAATAGCAAAGAAAGAGGGGATGTCCAATATTACGATTAGAAAAGTGGCTGATCATTTGGGAAGCTCGATAGCGCCTATCTATGTAAATTTCAATAATGTTGATGAGCTAGCGGAAGCCGTAATGCAAAAAGTATTTGAATTAAGTTATCAACTTTTATCCGAAGAGAATTCTGGGAAACCCTTCCATGATATTGGGGTAGCTAGCCTCCGATTTGCAAAAGAATATCCAGTTCTTTTTCGGGACTTTGTCATGAATCAAAACAATTATACCCAAAACTATAATCAAGATATGGGGCAGGGGTTGGTAGAACAAATGAAAGGTGATGAAGATCTGGAAGCCTTTTCTGATGAAGAGCTAATGACCATTTTATTAAAAATGCGAATCTTTACAACAGGACTTTCAATCATGGTAGCGAGTGGAATGCTTCCAGAAGAGTTTAACGAAGAAATGGGAGTTGAGCTATTAGATAGTATGGCTACTGATGTGATTAGATCTGCTTATTTACAGAAGAAAGAGACATAATTCTAAAAAAGGAGGATATACCGGCTTGGAACTAATAAAAACATCCATTATTGCTTGTATGCTTTTTGTTTTAATGATGATTGATAGTCATTCGTCTTTTGCTGCTAGTGTTAATGACTTATCAGATATTGAAACGTTCATGGATGAGTTCTTACAGAAAAAAATGGAAGAAGAACACATTCCAAATATGGTTGTTAGCTTAGTAGCTGATGGGGAAGTCGTTTTTGAAAAAGGCTATGGGTTTGCCAATATGGAGGAGCAAGTAAAGGTAAATCCAGAAACAACAATGTTTCGAATAGGGTCCGTATCCAAGCTCTTCACTTGGACGGCAATCATGCAGCTTGTCGAGCAAGGAAAGCTTGATCTTAACACGGATATTAATCAATATTTAGATTTTGAAATTCCAGCTAAACTTGCAGTGGGCCCGAATAAAGAACAACCAAAGCCAATTACTCTCTTAGATTTAATGACCCATACACCTGGATTTGAGGATTATTCGAGTTCCATCTTTAGGCTAACCGCTGAAGAGATGCCTCCACTTGATCAATATGTGCGTGAATATATGCCAGAACGTGTATTTCCTGCCGGTGAAGTGCTCGCCTATTCGAATTATGGTACGGCCTTAGCTGGGTATATTGTAGAACATGTTTCGGGTATGCCTTATTCCGAATATGTTGAAGAGAATATTTTTAAGCCTCTTGACATGAACTACAGTACGTTCGGGCAACCATTACCAAAGGAACTATCTACTAATCTAGCACAGGCTTATAGATATATTGATGGAGAATTTCAAGAAGGAAGTTTTGAGTTTGTACCTGGAGCTGCAGGGGGAATGAGTAGCACGGCAATTGATATGGCAAAGTTTATGCAAGCCTATCTTGAGGGTGGAAGTTTCAATGGAGAAAGGATTCTAAAAGAGGATACCGTTCAGCAAATGTTCCAACAACAGTTTACCCATTATGCCCAATTAGATGGGATGGCTTTAGGGATTATGGAAAAGACAATGAATGGCAAAAGAATTCTTCATCATGGCGGAAGTACGGCATTGTTTGATACGGGACTTTACTTATTACCTAATGAAAATATCGGTCTATTTATCTCGTATAGTGGAAACAACTTTCTCACTCATACAGAGCTTTTCCAGTCATTCATGGATCATTATTTTCCGTCGGACGAGAGTGTTATCGTCACGCCTATGAGTGGAGAGGGTTCACGCCAATATGTCGGTGAATATCATCAAAATCGGAAAAGCTTTACGAATGAGGATAGGATTGGCAGTCTGATAATGGGAATGATCCATGTCCAATTAGATGACACTGGAGATTTAGTCGTTACCCACAACGGAGAAACCAATCGCTTTGTCGAAATAGAACCTGGTATTTACAAAAACATGAGAGAAGGACATTCGATTGATGCTTATGGTGAATTTCGAACAATCGTATTTCAAACAGATCCCCATGGGGAAATAATGCTTACAACAGATGGTCCGATGTCTTATTCGAAAACACCATGGTATGCGTCGAGCGGTTTTACCTTTTTATCTCTGATCCTGGTTATCTTATTATTTGTTGGAAGTCTTTTATATTGGGGTATAAAAGCATTGATACGAAGGAAAAGGAAAACATCTCAACATAAAATAGCGGATTTGGGGAAGGGATTGGCCATTGCAGCGGGGCTTCTCCTGTTGTTTTTAGTGGTCGGAATTGCCATGTCTGGAGGAGTCGATCCAGTCTACCAATTACCAAAAGAAGCATTAGGCATTGTACCTGCATGGAGCCCAATTTTAAATGTCATTCCCTATCTTTTAACTATCTTGGGATTTGCAATGCTCATCTTCACGGTTCTTCTTTGGTGGAAGAGATATTGGAGCATAATTAGCCTTTTGCATTATTCACTATTAAGTATTATGATTATGCATTTGATTTGGATTCTTTGGTATTGGAATTTGTATTAGAATATCATGGGGACAAACAAGTTAAATTAAGAAACGGTAAAACACTCTCAAATGTTGATAAAACAATGTTCGTGAGTGTTTTTTGCTCTTTACTGAATATGTAAAAAATATATACATCCAGTAACGTCAACGTTTTATTAACAATAATCGAGTGAAGTTAGATTCATTGAAGATGAGTTTGATTTATGAGAATGAGAGATGGAATGATGCATTGGCAAAGGAGCATCAGGAAGATATGATACGAGTGTTAGAGGAGTAATTGGGGACGGGATATACCTGAAAAAACGATTCATTCAGCTTTTTTCTTCTTGATAGATGGATTATTTACTGAAAGCATTTATTTATGATGCTTTTTTAAATCGTTTTGAAAAAGCTTGGACTGTATTTTTGGTATGGAGTATCCAAATAAAAATGTATCTATAGCCTGCCCATAAGACTAAAGGCACCCGAGTAAGTTCACAATTTGGGTGCCTTATTCTTAAGATTTTATTATCCGTTGATCCGTTAGATTATATTTTTTAAGTTTACGATATAAGGTGGATCTTGCCATTTTGATTTCTTTTGAAACAGCTGAAATATTCCAGCCTGTTTGAACTAAAAGGGTTTTAATTTGCTGCCTTTCTGCTTGTTCGATAACAGAAAGGCTTGAATTCTCATGTTCGTTAAGAAATAGTTTGGTTTTTAGGACGGCTAAATACTCTGGCAGGTGTTTTTTCTCAATTTCAATAGAGTCGCTAAAAATCACTGCATGTTCAATTGCGTTTCTTAATTCCCTTATATTACCTAACCATTCGTAGTTCAAAAAGAATCTTTTTGTTTTCTCGGTTAAACGGTAGGAAAACTCTTTGTGATATTTCTTTGCAAATAGATTTAAATAATAATTGCTGATCGGTATGATATCTTCCTTCCTTTCACGTAACGGGGGTACTTTTAGCGAAATCACATTCAACCTAAAATACAAGTCTTTTCTGAATTGACCTTCTTTAACCATTGTCTCCAAGTTTTGGTTTGTGGCGGCGATTACTTTTACATCAATTTTAATCGTCTTTGATGAACCTAATCTTGTAAACTCTTTTTCCTGAAGTACCCTTAGTAAATGCACTTGCAAATCAAGTGGCATTTCTCCGATTTCATCTAAAAAGATTGTCCCACCGTACGCTTCTTCAAATTTCCCTTTTTTCCCGTCCTTTTTTCCACCAGTAAACGTACCGCTTTCATAACCGAAAAGTTCACTGCCGATGAGTTCTTTCTGCAACGCACCACAATTAATGGCAATAAAAGGCTTATCCTTTCTTGAACTTACCTCATGAATATACCTTGCGATCACCTCTTTACCCGTACCTGTTTCACCGGTTAACAAGACAGGGGTGTTGATGGATGCAATCTGCCGGCATTTATGTAAAATCGTTTTTATTTCAGGGGATTCACCGACTAAATTGTGATTTACTGAACTTGTGGGCACACTTGTTGACGGGATGCTTTTAGTTTTGAAAATGGAAACATAACCAATTTCTTTATTATGAAAAATAATCGATTTCAAGTTGATGAAATGATAGTTTTCAGTTTTATCCATGAAATGAACTGGGGTTTGTAAAAATTTTTTAACTTGTTGCTTGTTTTCGAGTACCATGCCTTTTTTAAAATTAAAGGCATTTAGTAATTGTTCGTCGCCATCAACAATAACGTAGTCGTCACTAAAGACAAGAACAGGATTATCGCTCCATTTGAAGGCACATTGACGATAATATTCCTCCAATTGATAATATTTCTCTTTATAAATGGAAAGAAGCTGGTGTTCAATCATCTGTGCTAAGGATACTGCTAATCCAAGGGTGTGTGGTTGTGTGCTTGGCCAAAGTCCAGTAAAATCGATTGCTCCTATGACATTTTTTGTGTATGGATGAAAAATAGGTGAGGAAGAACAGGTCATTTGATGGAAACCTTCACAAAAATGTTCCGCAGAAAAAACCTGAATCGGCTTCTTGGAAACAATGCTAGTTCCGATTGCATTGGTTCCTGCTGCGTCTTCACTCCAATCCATTCCTGGTGAAAAATTTACTTTTTCCGTTTTCCTAATAATATCTGGTTCCCCTTTTAAATAAATCATTTTTCCATTTTCATCATTGAGTGTAATTAAATACCCTGTCCCAATTAACTTATCAAAAATAGTATCAATAATAGGTTTGGCCGCACGATAAAGGTCGGATTCTGAAAGGAGTTGTTCTAATTCTAATGAGGTAAGCGCTGTTCTGGCTTGTTTTTGTTCTGGATTTAACCCAATTGTTTGACATCGACTCCATGAGTTAAGGATTTCACGGCGGACGACAGTGTCTAGATGAATACTGTCTGAAGGATTAGTCATAAATAGTTCCCAATTCTGTTTTAATTCACCTACCTTACTGTGCAAATCCTCTGTAGAAAAAATAGAGAGAAAAGGGTTTAACAACTTCATTAACCTCCTCAACATATATTTGGAACATTTTCACTATAATTGTTCGACTAAGAGGATTGAAACCGACAACAGAAAAATAGATTATCCTTATTATTAAAATGTCAGTATATTGAAAATATTAAACCAATCCTACATGTAATTCAATAGTCTATTAGTCTGTATCAAGAAAACAATCTGTATCGCTACAGATGTTGCAAAATGCTACAGTTGAATTTAAAAACTTCCTTATAGGATTATTTAATAGAAGGTTTGTAGAAATTTTATTGTTGGCACACAACTTGCACTATTAAAGGCAACAGCAAAATAAGCCATACATATGAAAACATGACCTGCTGTTAATTTAAAATACAACCACTTGAAAGGAGAGAGTTTTATTTGGCCAAATCTCAAATTCTTGCCATTGATGCCGGCGGTACAATGACAGACACGTTCATTATTGATGAAAAAGGGGATTTTGTCGTAGGGAAGGCACAAACAACCCCGCTAGATGAACATATTGGACTATTTAACTCTGCTAAAGACGCTTTGGGTCAATGGGATGCGAAAATTGAAGAGGAGTTTCCGAACTTACTTGCTGGGGTTTATTCTGGGACTGCGATGCTTAACCGTCTCGTTTCACGGGTAGGGCGTCGTGTGGGATTAGTGGTTAATAAAGGAATGGAGGATAACCATCGAATGGGTCGTGGGCTTCAGTCTTTCCTTGGCTACTCCTATTCCGATAGAATCCATGTGAATACACATCATTTTGATCCTCCACTTGTTCCACGTAAATGGACTGTTGGGGTAACCGAGCGGGTGGACCTTTTTGGCAACGTTGTCATTCCGCTTTATGAGCATGAAGTTGAACCAGCGATTCAACGACTGATTGATGAGGACGTAGAAGCGATCGTTATTAGTTTGCTGCACTCCTATAAATATCCTGCTCATGAACGAAAAATTCGAGATATCGCTGAGGAAATTGTAAAAAAGGCAAATAAAGATATACAAGTCTTCGCAACGGTCGATTATTATCCCGTAAGAAAGGAATCACATCGAACAAATACGACGATTGTCGAGGCCTATGCCGCAGAACCGTCCCGTAAAACATTAGAGAATATTGATAAAGCATTGAAAGAAGTAGGTACTGACTTTGACCTAAGGATTATGGCAAGTCATGGCGGTACGATCAGTATAAAAGCAAATGAATTAGCAAGAACCTGCGTTTCTGGCCCGATTGGGGGAATGGTCGGAGCTAAATATCTAGCAGAACAACTTGGTTTAAAAAATGTTGCCTGTTCCGATATTGGGGGAACAAGCTTCGATATTGGTTTAATCACACAAGGAGATTTAGCTATTAATGCAAGTCCTGACATGGCTCGCCTTGTCCTGTCATTGCCACTTGTTTCTATGGATACAACCGGTGCAGGTACAGGTAGCTTTGTTCGAATCGATCCAAACTATGGAAATATTACATTAGGACCAGATAGTGCAGGATCCCGTGTTGGTGTTTGTAACCCTCAGGGAGGGGTTGATACAGTAACGGTTTCTGACTGTCACGTCGTTCTTGGTCTCATAAATCCAGATAATTTCATCGGTGGAGTAATTAAGCTATCAAAGGAAAAAGCCTATGAAGCAGTTAAAACTCAAATTGCAGATCCACTAGGGTTAACGGTTGAAGATGCAGCATTCGGAGTGATTGAATTATTAGAATCCCAGTTGCGTAACTACCTTGAATCAATGATTCTTGGAAAAGGGTATTCACCTGCTCAATACGTTTGCTTCTCGTACGGCGGCGGAGGGCCGTTGCACACGGCAGGCTATACGAAAGGGTTGGGCTTTGAAGATGTTCTTATCCCTGCTTGGGCAGCCGGGTTTTCAGCATTTGGTTGTGGTGCAGCAGATTTCGAATACCGGTATGACAAAACATTAGATCTAAATGTTGCTGAAAAGGCAGAGGACTCCGATATTATCCTAGCTGGTCAAGAATTGCAGGCAGCATGGGATGAATTAAAGACAAAAGTGACAGAGGAATTCAAGAAAAATGATTATTCACCGGAAGAAGTTGATTTCCGACTGCTTTACCGGATGCAATACCAAGGTCAATTGAATGATCTCGAAATTGAGGCGCCAATTTCGGCATTTAAGTCGGTCGATGATTGGGAAACACTTATTCAATCATTCGAAGAGACATACTCGCGTGTTTATGCAAAATCAGCGCTTTCTCCTGAACTTGGTTATTCGATCACAGGCGCGATTGTTCGTGGTGTTGTTGAGGTGGCAAAACCGCATATTCCACAGGAACCATTAGCTGGTGAAACGCCGCTTGCAGAAGCGTTTCTAGGACATCGCGATGTTTATTGGAATGGTGAAACAATACAAGCCAATATTTATGAAATGGAAAAATTACTACCCGGTAACCGGATTCAAGCATTTTCCATTCTTGAATCAACAGCAACCACATTGGTCGTTCCGCTAGGGTTTGAGGCCTATCTTGATGAAAACCGGATCTTCCATCTAAAGGAGATCAAGTAAAAGATTTATCTTTTAACAAATCTTAAGGGGGTATCGAATTTGGTGAAAACAGTTACGGATGTTCAACAACAGCAAAAGCCGATTGGCTGGGATGGAAAAACGCTAAAGCAAATGCGAAAAGAAATGGATGAAATTAGTAAAGAAACTGGGTATTATGCCGGTTTAAGGACGCTTCCATTTAAAGAAACCGATCCGATTCGTTTTGAAAAAATTTATTCCAAGCTTCGTGGTGGAGTGGTTCATGCAAGGGAAACAGCAAAAAAGGTTGCTGCATCGCCAATTGTTGAACAGGAAGGTGAATTGTGCTTTAGTTTATACACACCTGAAGCCGATTCGATTGTTACATCAACTGGGATTATTATCCACGTAGGGACAATGGGTGCTGCGATTAAATTTATGATTGAAAACGAATATGAGGAAAACCCTGGAATTGCCGATAAAGATATTTTCTGTAATAACGATAACCATGTAGGAAATGTTCATACATGTGATGTTCACACACTCGTACCGATCTTCTGGGAAGGGGAAGTTCTAGGCTGGGTAGGTGGTGTGACTCACGTAATTGATACAGGAGCATCTGCTCCAGGAAGTATGCCGATGGGACCAGTCCAACGGTATGATGATGGTTATCAAGTCACATGTCGAAAAATCGGGCAAAATGACAAGTTATCGAAAGACTGGCTACTAGAAAGCACAAGATCAGTCCGTGCGGTTAAATACTGGACGCTTGATGAAAAAACACGAATCGCTGGATGTCATATGATCCGTGACCTTGTCTTAGATGTAATCAAGGAAGAGGGAGTCGACGCTTATAAACAATTTATCCGTGAAATTATTGAAGATGGACGTCGTGGCTTCGTGAATCAGGTAAAGACAACATTAATCCCAGGAAAATATCGTCAAGCTTCATTTGTAGATGTGCCTTTTAAGGATTTGGATCTCCCTTCGTTTGCAAAGTTAAATACGATTATTCATACACCTTCTGAAATCACTGTTCATAAAGATGCCAAGCTTGAAATTGATTTTGAAGGAGCAAACCGCTGGGGCTGGCACCCGTTCAATGCCACACCAGTTTCGATCACGAGCGGAATATGGGTCATGCTGTCACAAACCCTTGTACCAAATGACCGAATTAATGATGGTGCCTATTATGCAAGTAAGTTTGGAATTCCGTACGGGTCATGGTTTAACCCAGATGACATACGTACTGCCCATTCAAATACATGGCATGCGCTTGTGGCGGCATGGTCTCCACTTTGGCGCGGACTGAGTCGATCTTATTTTGGTCGAGGTTATTTAGAGGAAGTAAACGCTGGTAATGCACATACATCTAACTGGTTGATGGGTGGAGGATATGATCAATACGGTCAATTATCCGCCATGAATAGCTTTGAAACCTCCTCTTGCGGGGTTGGGGCAAGTGCTGTTCAAGATGGAATCAGTCATTCCGCCGCACTCTGGAATCCAGAGGGTGACATGGGGGATATGGAAATTTGGGAACTGCTGGAACCACTCATTTTCTTAGGAAGGCAAATTTTGCCAGGATCTGGCGGGTCTGGTAAATACCGCGGCGGGAACGGCTGGCAGTCACTTCGCTTAGGCTGGGGAGCTCAAGAATGGGTTATGTTCGTCGCAGGTGCAGGCGTTATGGCAACAGACTGTGGATTAATGGGCGGATATCCAGCATCTGCAGGATACAGGTTCCAGGCAAACAAGACAAACATAAAAGAAAGAATTGAAAAAGGGCTACCAATCCCATTAGGCGGAGATGTGGATCCAGATAACCCAACATATGAAGAAAATATGGAAGCCGAGGTTATCCACCGTGACAGGCAAGCGGTGTCTACACAAGAACAATTTGGCGATTACGATGTGATTATGAACTATCTTCGTGGGGGCCCAGGATTTGGCGATCCGCTTGAAAGAAATCCTAAGCAGGTAGAGAATGATTTAAATGAAAAGTATATCTTACTTCGCTACGCAGAAAAAGTGTATGGATGTGTCTTTACAGAAGAAAACGGGACCTACACAGTTGATTTAGATGCTACTGAACAAAAACGCCAAGCAATCCGTAAAGAACGTTTAGAGCGTAGTGCGCCAACGAAAGAATGGATGGAAGGCGAAAGAACCAAAATTATGAACGAAGATGCTGCGATTCAAGTAAGACATATGTATGCCCAAAGCTTTGCTTTAAGCGAAAAGTTCACCGATGAATTCAAGAGCTTCTGGAACATTCCTGAAGAATGGATGATTTATGAAGATGAGTTAGGGGTGCCAACAATGGGAGCTCATATCAACCGATTCAAGCAAAAAAATAAAAAATGAGACAATGAGGTGAATAACGTGGCAAAATACGATAAAAAAAGAATTGGCGAGTTGATTGACGGGACATTAGAATTTTATCAACTCAAAGAAATGATGTCGAGCCATAAAGACCCAGAGCGCTTCGAAATTTATCGAGAAGTTTTACAAGACCGTGTGAGCTGGGATGATCCAATCCTGCTTCCATACGGATTACATTTATATATTGTGCAAAAAGCAGATGGAAATCGTATCGTCAAATGCGATTGCGGTCATGAATTCTGTGATTATAAAGAAAATTGGAAGCTGCATGCTAGGGTTTTTGTTCGGGACACAGTGGAGAAAATGAACGAAATTTATCCTAAACTAATGTCCCCAGATCCAGAGTGGCAAGTCATTCGCGAATATTACTGCCCAGGATGTGCAACACAGCTGGAAGTTGAAGCAGTCCCTCCTTGGTACCCAATCATACTTGATTTTGAACCAGATATCGATACGTTCTATAACGAGTGGCTAAAGAAGCCACTGCCAAAAGCAAAGGTCTAGAATATGGTTAACGGCGATTCTTCGGAGTCGTCGTTTTTATTTGTAATACTTGCACAGACACAAAAATATTCGGAATTTTACTTCTCGCCTAATGTGCAAAAAGCTTATTAAACGAGAGAGCATTCGTTAATTGTCATGACTATTCATTCTTTATGAATGTATTCAAGACTTTTTCTACCAATAGAAGTATTTACGCATTGCAACTACAAAATCTTATTAAATCAATACTTTGACTGCCATTTCGACCCCGACCACCAGTATCAATTAACTATCTATCTAAAATAGATTTATCAACGATTCGAACGCTTTTCTACAATTTGTGGGTAGACTTCTTTATCGCCATTTCTACTACGTCAACATAATATCAATGCCTATTCACTTGGGAATCTCGTATGTTATGCTATTTTAAAGTTTAATATATGAAGTGTTAAAACGTGTACTCACAACAATGAAAACGAACCGAGGGAATTCAATTGAAAAAAAGAAGTAAAACAAAAAGCCGTAACCAAATTGATTTTTTTGAGAATGAATCAGATGATGTTTTTTATTATATTGCGGGTTACACGGATGGTGGTGCACCTTATGGGGTTACTTGGGAGGAAATTATTGCTGATGAATTGAAGTTTAGGAGTGCTGTGAAAAAGGATGCTAAGAAAGCTGTTGAGCTTATTCATATCGCCATAACCGATATTGCCGAGCAACTGACAGGACAAACGAAGAAAGAAAATATCCGTGAAACGCTGGCACATTTCTTTCGCGAAGAGAATAATCGTCTTAGCTTTCAGAATATAATTGTTGCCGATATTTTGGGGGAAGTAGCGGGGATTATCATAACCTATCCAGGAGAAGATGCTTCTCGTTTGGACGAGCCTATCTTGAAACGATTAAGAAAGAAAAGAAGGGATGATGAGATTTTCTTAGATAAAGAAGCTGATGAAGGGGATTATTACGTAGACACCATATGTGTTGATGATCGGTTCCGGGGCTATGGAATCGGAACGATGCTCCTAAAAGAAGCAGAAAAAACGGCATTGCAAAAGGGGTATCCGAAGGTCTCTTTAAATGTTGCCAAAGATAATCCGAACGCAAAGAAACTATACACACGAATGGGATATAAGGAAGAGAAAGTAATACAAATTAATGAACATCCCTATATTTATATGGTTAAGACACTTAGAGATGAAGAAAAAATGTTATTTTTCCCGGAAAAGACAGGCTTATTAAATTAACGGGTTCGGAAAATGGGGAGAAAAATGCTAAAAACAATGTATAAACTAATTAGCATACATTTTAAAAGTAAATTAGCAATATATAAGGTAAGTAAAAACGCTCATATTTTTCTGAGCGTTTTTAGCGTAATATTTTACCAACCTAATTGAACTAAAGCATCAGTAAGTTAAAAAACTGAATAACTCTAATTTCATCTTCTAAACTTTTTTGAATGAACATACTAAGTTCTTCTTCGTTATTGTTACTTTCTTTTTTAAAATACTTGAATATATTTTTTTACATCATCTTCCGTCTTAATGGAGTTTAATTTATCACTTGGAATTGTAATGTAAAATGTTTCGGGTTTTTCTTCTTCTTGTTCTTGTTCTTTTAATGAAAACGTTAATTCGATATTTTTAATCCCTTTCTCGTTTATTTTTTGAATGAAAGAAACAACTTCTTTAATCAGTGCTTCTTCAGTTTTGCTAGAACGTTCCTCTTTGAAATGAATAACACTATTGATGCCTGTTTGAACATCTTTGTAACTCGGCACGTCTTTTTTTATATCTTCTAGGCTTCCTATGCCGTACACAGGATATACACCATAACGATCAACGGAAAGTGAATCAAAAGAACTATCTATTAATGGGGCTAGGTCCCCTTTTACTTCTTTCTCCCAAACTGCTTCTGGATAGTAATCATGTAATGTATTAAAGCGTCGTTTTTCAGCGCTAAATGAAAATTCTTTATCATCT
>NZ_JBALOQ010000040.1:0-205 GCF_036962705.1 Bacillus sp. JJ1562 | reverse complement strand
CAAATTTAAAATTAAAATAAGATTCTTCAATGTCGACCTTAATGTCGTATTTTTCTTCAACATACTGTTTTAATTCGTTCGAAACTTGTGTTTTTTTCCATGGAAGCCCATAGAAAGAAACATAAAGATAAAGTATAAAAGCTACTATCGATAACAAAACAACTAGTAGGATAATTTTTTTCATCCTAAATCCCCTCCTTGTCAT
>NZ_JBALOQ010000039.1:0-50432 GCF_036962705.1 Bacillus sp. JJ1562 | reverse complement strand
GTAGGACGTCGCTAGGCAATTATTCCGCAGTAGCTCAGTGGTAGAGCTATCGGCTGTTAACCGATCGGTCGTAGGTTCGAATCCTACCTGCGGAGCCAATGCTTCCATAGCTCAGCTGGTAGAGCACTTCCATGGTAAGGAAGAGGTCAGCGGTTCGAGCCCGCTTGGAAGCTTAAGAAAAAAGTAAAATTGGCCCGTTGGTCAAGCGGTTAAGACACCGCCCTTTCACGGCGGTAACACGGGTTCGAATCCCGTACGGGTCACCATTGGAGGATTAGCTCAGCTGGGAGAGCACCTGCCTTACAAGCAGGGGGTCGGCGGTTCGATCCCGTCATCCTCCACCATTTTAGTTTTGAGGTTTTAATAATGCCGGTGTAGCTCAGTTGGTAGAGCAACTGACTTGTAATCAGTAGGTCGTGGGTTCGACTCCTATCGCCGGCACCATTTTTTATTTTAATAGTGGAGGGGTAGCGAAGTGGCTAAACGCGGCGGACTGTAAATCCGCTCCCTCCGGGTTCGGCGGTTCGAATCCGTCCCCCTCCACCATTTATCATTTTCGAAAAGCCTTTATTCTTTCTTTGGACAAGTTCAAAAGGATGAAGTAGGCTATTTTTATGGAAATTGTACATTATATTAGTAAAATTACTCATATTTTGCGGTCAGTTGTGCAAGATAATAAGGTAATTGAATATAACAAATTTCCGAAAAACACTTGAAACTTGATGACATTATTACTGAGATTTTAATAATACTTGGTAATGTCGACGACATTTCGTGATATTTCCTGCTGAAATATCCCAAAATATCCTCTTGCGGAGAAGCTTCAGGAAGCGTATTCGAAGAAGGAGATTCACGAAGATTATTCATTGGGCTATAGCCAAGCGGTAAGGCAACGGACTTTGACTCCGTCATTCGTAGGTTCGAATCCTGCTAGCCCAGCCATTTTTATTTTATAGTTGTACGAGCCATTAGCTCAGTTGGTAGAGCATCTGACTTTTAATCAGAGGGTCGAAGGTTCGAGTCCTTCATGGCTCATCTCTTTTGGAAGTAGTTTGCGGTAGAGAAGTACCCCGCCAAGGTGGGGGTATCGGGTGTCGATCCTGTCTTCTACTTCATGAACTACTTCCTTTTTCATATTTGGGGCCTTAGCTCAGCTGGGAGAGCGCCTGCTTTGCACGCAGGAGGTCAGCGGTTCGATCCCGCTAGGCTCCACCAATTTCATGATGTACACCCACTAAACCTATGAGGTTTATTTTTTTTTGCATAAATCCAGAAATATCCCTTCTCTCCTCTCTTGTGTAGTGTATAGATATACACGATTTTGTCCAGTTGAGTCATTTTGATGTAAGCAGTTACAATAGAGTATATGGGGAAAGGGGGGCTTTCTATCATGAAGAAGGATATTTCGATCATTGGGGTACCAATGGACCTTGGCCAGATGCGAAGAGGGGTTGATATGGGGCCAAGTGCCATTCGTTATGCTGGTGTTGTTGAACGATTAGAAAGACTCGATTATGAAATAGATGATTTAGGTGATATTGAAATTTCACGTCCAACTCGTGGGGAAGTTAGTAACGATGAAAATTTGAAAAATCTTGAGAAAGTATCTGAAGCAAATGAGAAGCTTGCTGCTAAGGTGGATGAGGTCATACTAAATGGAAGATTTCCTCTTGTATTAGGAGGTGATCACAGTATTGCAATCGGAACACTTGCAGGTGTTTCCAAACATTATAATAATTTAGGCGTCATTTGGTATGATGCCCACGGTGATCTAAACACTGCAGATACTTCGCCATCTGGCAATATTCACGGAATGCCACTTGCCGCAAGCCTTGGCCTTGGTCATAAGCGTCTTACAGATATCGCTGGCTATAGTCCTAAGGTCAGACCTGAAAATGTTGTCATCATCGGTGCGAGGTCACTTGATGAAGGTGAGAAAAAGTTAATTAAACAGCTTGGGGTAAAAGTGTATACCATGCATGAAATTGATCGTTTAGGTATGACAAAGGTTATGGAAGATACGATTGACTATCTAAGAGAAAGAACAGATGGTGTACACTTATCGTTAGATTTAGATGGTCTTGATCCACATGATGCACCAGGTGTGGGAACACCTGTACTTGGTGGTATTAGTTACCGTGAAAGCCATTTAGCGATGGAGATGTTAGAGGAATCCAAATTAATTTCTTCAGCTGAATTCGTAGAAGTTAATCCAATTTTAGATGATAAAAATAAAACAGCTTCTGTGGCTGTTGCATTAATGGGTTCATTATTTGGTGAAAAACTGTTATAAGGATGTCGCAGTATCTCGGGTAAAAAGAGGTACTGTGTTTTTTTATTTTAAAGATTTGATTTCCAGCCACATAAACTAGCCAAAATTTGTTAAAATGAAACTTATGGAGAAAATGAAACCTTTTTTAAGGTCAATCGTAAATAATGATACCCGCAGTGGCGGAGGTATACCAAAATGGAGACAATAATCAAAAACAGAATTAGACAGATAAAAAATGGAGATCAGAATGCATTTGCGGAGATAGTAGAATTTTACAAAGACAAGGTTTTTCAAATATGCTATCGTATGCTTGGAAACCGACATGAGGCAGAGGATATTGCACAGGAAGCCTTTATTCGGGCATATGTGAATATTCACAGCTATGACTTGAATAAAAAGTTTTCAACATGGCTATATCGTATAGCAACGAACCTGTCAATTGACCGCATTCGTAAGAAAAAGCCTGACTACTATTTAGATGCTGAGATTGCAGGCTCAGATGGACTAACTATGTATTCTCAGATTGCCGCAGATGCTGCACTACCGGAGGACGAGCTAGAAACGATGGAGCTTCAAGAATTAATCCAAGCGGAAATACTGAAGCTTCCGGATAAGTATCGTTCGGTCATTGTATTAAAATACATCGAGGAGTTTTCATTAAAGGAAATTAGTGAAATTCTTGACCTGCCGGTGGGCACGGTAAAAACAAGAATTCACAGAGGCCGAGAAGCTTTACGTAAACAGCTTCGACATGTATAGGGGTGAGAAAAAAATGAACTGTTCAGAAAACAACATGTTTGAACTAATGCACAATTACCTAGATGAAGACATTTCTGAAGAGGAAGAGAAGCTACTACGTGAGCATTTGCATGCATGCGAATCATGCCATCAACATTTTCATGAGCTAAAGAAAACCATTGCGCTGGTACAAAGTACTTCTCACATTTCCGCACCTAACGATTTCACATTAAAGATCATGCAAAATCTACCGAAGGAAAAACGTACCGTGAGTTTTAGACGCTGGTTTAGAGAGCATCCAATGCTCACAGCTGCCTCACTTTTTCTATTATTAATGGCAGGGAGTCTTTTTTCAGTCTGGAATGAAAATGAGCAATTTTCTGTTTCAAAGCAACCCAATTTAGTTGTTGAAAACAATACTGTGATTGTTCCTGAAGGTGAAACAGTAAAAGGCGATGTCGTTGTTAAGAACGGAAAGATCGTAATTGAGGGAGACGTTGAGGGAGACGTCACTGTGATTAATGGGGAGAATTATATGGCCGCAGCTGGGAATGTTACTGGTGAAATTAAAGAAGTCAACCAGATGTTCGAGTGGCTTTGGTACCATATAAAAAAGGTAGGAACAGATGCAATCCATATTTTTGATCATGAAGAATAGGCCATCGGACACGATGGTCTTTTTTTCGGTTCGAATTTGTGCTCATCCCCCTACCAATTTGTAATTGGTACACGAAAGTTATATGATATAATATTATAGCTAACTATGTTTTTTGGATTATTTCATAGAGGAAGTGTGAGAATGTCATTTAATGAACTCCCATTACTAGGTTACCTCGGCATTTTTTTAGATGTTCTCCTTGTCTGGTATGTGATATATAAAATACTCTCCCTCATACGCGGAACAAAAGCTGTTCAGTTATTGAAGGGTATTATTGTGATCGTTTTTATCCGCTTATTAAGTAGCCTGTTAGAATTACATACATTGTTTTGGTTAGTGGATCAGGTGATGGATTGGGGATTCTTGGCGATTATCGTTATTTTTCAGCCTGAATTGCGAAGGGCATTGGAACAGCTTGGTCGTGGGAAAATCTTCTCCAGAAGTGGTTCTGAAGAAGATGATCAGCAGGTAAAATTAATTGAAGCCATAACAAAAGCTACAGATTATATGGCAAAGCGCCGCATAGGTGCACTTATCTCGGTTGAACGGCAGACTGGAATGGGGGATTATGTGGAAACAGGGATTCCACTAAATTCAACTATCTCATCTGAGTTGCTAATCAACATCTTTATTCCAAATACTCCTCTTCATGATGGAGCTGTCATTATTCAAAGGAATCAAGTAGCTGCGGCCGCTTGTTATTTACCACTTTCGGAGAGTCCATTTATTTCAAAGGAATTAGGAACTCGGCACCGAGCTGCTCTTGGGATTAGTGAGGTAACCGACAGCATAACCATTATTGTATCAGAGGAAACCGGGGCTGTGTCATTGACAAAGAACGGGGAATTACACCGTGATTTGAAACCTGATGCATTTCGAGAATTACTAAAACAAGAACTAATCACGAACGAAAGCATTACCTCTCATCCACTCTGGCAATGGAGGGGGAAAAAGAATGGATAAATTTATCGATAACCGTTGGGTTACACGAATTATTGCATTGTTAATTGCTATGCTTTTATTTGCAACAGTCAGCTTTGAAAATCAACCTACGTCCAAGAGTCCTGCAGGGCTGCCGTTATTTTCAAATTACTCGGAAACATTAACGGAGATTCCGGTAAATACATACTATGATGATCAAAATCTAGTGGTATCGGGAGTTCCTCAATATGTAAACGTCACGATAGAAGGTCCATCTGGCGTTACAAAAAGAGAAGGTCTACAAAAGGAAATTGAAGTGTATGCAGACCTCACTCAGTTATCAGTAGGCACTCATAAGGTAAAGCTACAGTTTCGAAATATATCTGATAAAATAAAAGTAAATATTGATCCTGCTGAAATTACCGTCGTCATTCAGGAAAAGGTGACAAAGGAATTCCCAGTTGAAGTTGACTTTGTTAACCGTGATCAGGTAGCAGAAGGATATACAATCGAACAGCCAGTAGTAGAACCGCGTGTTGTCAAAATAACCGGAGCCTTAGAGGAAATCGAAAGAATTGCGTTAGTAAAAGCAGTTGTCGACCTTAAGGGGGTTACAGAAACTTTTACACAGGAATCACGAGTAGCTGTGTATGATAAAAATCAAAATGTATTGTCGGTATCCGTTGAGCCAAATGTTGTTGGAATTACGGTTCCAATTGTTAGTCCGAATAAATCCGTATCATTTACGCTTAAGCAAAAAGGAAAGCTAGCGGATGGGTTAAGTTTAGTTAATATCACGCCAACGCCAAATCAGGTTACAATATTTGGTCCAAAAGAGGTCATTGATGCAATTTCTTCTATTGAGGGTGAAATTGACCTTGATAAAATAAAGGAAGATTCTACGATTAAGGTGAAGGTTCCGATACCCAAAGGGGTTATCCAGGTATCCCCACAGGAGATTGAAGTAAAAGTCGATGTCGAAGAAGAGATATCGGAAACCTTCTCGGATTTATCGATTAGAAATCTAGGATTAGGAGCCCAATTAGCACTTACCTTTGTAAACCCTGAAGCAGGGACCCTTGATTTAGAAGTTCAAGGTGCAACAAGTGTATTACAAGGGACAAGTTCTACTAATCTTGATGTATTTATTGATGTGACCGATCTAGGGATTGGTGAACACGATGTGGATATAGAAGTGAACGGCCCAGATAATGTGAGATGGGTATTACCTCAAGAAAAGGCAAAGATACGAATCACCGCAATTGAAGGGTAAAGGAAGTATCTGCAAAAGGAGAGATCATTTAAAATGGGAAAATATTTTGGTACAGATGGTGTACGTGGTGTTGCAAATAGCGAATTAACTCCAGAGCTTGCGTTCAAGGTTGGAAGATTTGGAGGTTATGTGTTAACAAAGGATAAAGAAAGACCAAAGGTTATTATTGGCCGCGATACTCGTGTTTCAGGTCATATGCTAGAAGGGGCACTTGTAGCAGGGCTATTATCCATTGGAGCAGAGGTTATGCGTTTAGGTGTTATCTCCACTCCAGGTGTAGCTTATTTAACAAAGGCTCTAGGAGCTGAAGCGGGAGTGATGATTTCTGCTTCACATAACCCAGTCCAAGATAATGGAATTAAGTTCTTTGGTCCAGATGGCTTTAAGCTTTCAGATGAACAGGAAAATGAAATCGAAGGACTTTTAGACCTACCTGAGGATCAGCTTCCACGTCCAATTGGAGCTAATTTAGGACAGGTAAACGACTATTTCGAGGGTGGTCAAAAATACCTCCAATTCCTAAAGCAAACAGTGGACGAGGATTTCACGGATATCCATGTAGCATTAGATTGCGCTCACGGAGCAACATCTTCTCTAGCTACGCATTTGTTCGCTGACCTTGATGCAGATATTTCAACAATGGGAACTTCTCCAAATGGTCTTAATATTAATGAAGGCGTAGGTTCTACACATCCTGAGGCACTTGCTGCCTTTTTAAAGGAAAAGGGTGCAGATGTTGGACTAGCCTTTGATGGCGATGGCGACCGTCTAATTGCGATCGATGAAAATGGGGATATCGTTGATGGTGACCAAATTATGTACATTTGTGCAAAGTATATGAAGGAACAAGGTCGATTAAAGCAACAAACGATTGTTTCTACGGTAATGAGTAATTTAGGTTTCTATAAGGCATTAGAAGCAAACGACATTGCGAGTGTGCAGACCGCTGTTGGCGACCGCTATGTGGTAGAGGAAATGAAGAAGAGCGGATATATCCTTGGTGGAGAACAATCTGGTCATATCATTTTCCTTGATTACAATACAACTGGCGACGGACTCTTAACAGGTTTACAATTAGTGAATATCATGAAGAGTACGAAGAAACCTTTATCACAGCTTGCTAACGAAATGATAAAATTCCCGCAGCTATTAGTGAACGTGAAGGTTACCGATAAATACCATGTTACAGATAACCCAGTGATTAAAGAGGTTATCGAAACGGTTGAAACTGAAATGAATGGAAATGGTCGTATTTTAGTACGTCCATCCGGAACCGAGCCTTTAGTAAGGGTAATGGCAGAAGCTCCAACAGAAGAACAATGTAAGGAATATGTAGACCGTATCGTAGCTGTTGTAAAAACAGAAATGGGTGCGGAGTAATTATACATTTTGATTAAAAATATGCAAACTTGGCACACCTTGTTCCAAGTTTGCATATTTTTTTAGTATACATGGAAGATTTATTCCATGTTTTGATTGACGAGGTTGGATTTTCTGTTGTATTATTATTTTTGTTCTTTTTTATTTTGAGAGAGGGGGTTAGGACAGGTCATTCAATATCATTTTTAAAGCGCCAGAACTAAACCATGAACGGAAAAAGTGACAAAGCAATAGGCTGTTGTTACAGGTTTAGTTGACGAGGAGGAGGTTTATCGAAATTTCGGCGGATGCCTCCCGGTTGTTATCAATCACGACCGCAAATCTTTTTAGGTAAAACAGAGGGGTGACTCTCTGCACAAACGAAAGGATATGATTGAGAAAAACTAGATAAATTCGAAAAAAAAGGGGCAAGTTAGCCCCGTGCTTTCTTGTTCCCTTTTTAGGGAGGAAACTTTATTTATGTGCGGAATTGTAGGTTTTATTGGACAGCAAGACTCTAAGGAAATTTTGTTAAAGGGACTAGAAAAGCTCGAGTATCGTGGATATGATTCAGCTGGAATTGCAGTGATGAATGATGAAGGTGTTCATGTTTTTAAAGAAAAAGGTCGTATTGCAATTCTTCGGGAAGCTGTAGACCAAAGTTTATTTGCTACAGCAGGGATTGGCCATACGCGTTGGGCAACACATGGAGTGCCAAGTAAAGTCAATGCACACCCCCATCAGGCAACAACTGGACGATTCACTCTTGTTCATAATGGTGTAATTGAAAACTACACTCAGCTTAAGGATGAGTATTTACAAAACGTTGAATTAAAAAGTGATACAGATACAGAGGTTGTTGTTCAAGTACTTGAGCAATTCGTAGTACAGGGACTTGAAGTAGAAGAGGCATTTCGTAAGACGTTAAGCCTTCTAAAAGGATCCTATGCAATTGCAATGCTTGATGAACTTAACAACGAAACAATCTATGTTGCGAAAAACAAAAGTCCACTACTTGTTGGTCTTGGCAACGACTTTAATGTTGTAGCAAGTGATGCAATGGCCATGCTTCAAGTAACCGATCAATACATCGAGTTAATGGATAAAGAAATTGTCATTGTTAAAAAAGAGTCTGTCACAATTAAAAATTTAGCGGGTGAAACAATCAACCGTGACCCATATACAGCAGAGCTAGATGCTAGTGATATTGAAAAGGGAACCTACCCACACTATATGCTTAAGGAAATTGACGAGCAGCCTTTAGTGATGAGAAAAATCATTCAAGAATATCAAGCGGAAAGCGGAAAATTAGCTATTGATCCTTGCATTCTGGAAGCAATGAAGGAATCTGACCGCATCTACATCATCGCTGCTGGTACTAGTTATCATGCTGGTCTTGTCGGGAAACAATTCATTGAAAAAATGGCGCACATTCCTGTAGAGGTCCATATTTCTAGTGAATTCTCATACAATATGCCGTTATTATCGGAGAAACCATTATTCATCTTTATTTCACAAAGTGGAGAAACAGCAGATAGTCGCGCTGTGTTAGTACATGTAAGAGAAATGGACCACAAGTCCATTACGATTACAAATGTACCTGGTTCAACACTTTCTCGTGAAGCTGATTACACATTGCTGCTACATGCAGGTCCTGAAATTGCAGTGGCATCAACAAAGGCTTACACAGCCCAGTTAGCAGTACTTGCAATTCTTGCCTATGTAACAGCTGAATCGAAAGGTATAAAGGTTGGGATGGACCTTGTAAAAGAGCTTGGTATCATTGCGAACAGCATGGAAGCTCTTTGTGATGATAAAGAAGTGATGGAAGCTATCGCTTGGGAGTATTTCACAACCACTCGCAACTGCTTCTTCATCGGTCGTGCGATGGACTTCTTTGTTGGCTTAGAGGGTGCCTTAAAGCTAAAAGAAATCTCCTATATCCAGGCAGAAGGATTTGCTGGAGGAGAATTAAAGCACGGAACAATTGCCTTAATCGAAGAAGGAACACCGGTTATCGCTCTAGCAACGCAAGAGCATGTTAACCTAAGCATTCGTGGAAATGTAAAAGAGGTTGTTGCACGTGGTGCACATCCATGTATCATTTCAATGAAGGGCTTAGAAACAGACGAAGACCGTTATGTGCTCCCGGCTGTTAACGAAATGTTAACACCGCTGATCTCCGTTATCCCATTACAGCTTATCTCTTATTATGCAGCACTTCACCGTGACTGTGACGTTGATAAGCCGCGGAATTTAGCGAAGAGTGTGACGGTTGAGTAAGGAAATATCGGATTAGAATAAAATGTATATAGCTGTTACTTTCCTCTTCCCCATGCTAAAAAGTCGGTACCTACTGTTAAATAGTTGGTATCCAAACGGTAAAGGAAGCGGGAAGACTAGCGAAAAGTTATGATATGTATCTAACGTTTATTCAATTGTAAAATCAATCAAAATTCGAGGCTGGGTCCAATGTGATCCAGTCTTTTTTGTTCCACCTCAGCGGCATGTATGAGAACGGTGTCTACATAATTAATATCTAGTTTCGTCAAATCCTTGTGTGCTCCCTAGTCTTTAATCCATACTAAAATGGAGAAAGAAAATAATATAAGAAATTAACGTTTGACATATTTTGGTGTGTTGAATATACTAATGTTAGTCAGTACTGACATTCTCGGAAGGGATTGAACTAGGAGTCATGACTTTAACTCGAAAACAGAATACAACAGAAAAAATCATTACTGCCGCAATCGACCTTTTTTCTAAAAATGGATATAACGGGGTTACAACGGAGGAAATTGCAAAGGAAGCTGGCTTTAGTGAAAAGACGCTATTTAGACATTTTCAAAGTAAGCAAAACTTATTAGAGCAAGCAATTGATCGATATCATTATGCTGAGGAAATGCGTGCAATTTTTGATAGTAAGCTCACCTGGAATCTTGAGGAAGATTTACTGTTAATTAGCCAGAATTACCATAGAATCATGCATCGGAACCGAAAAATGCTCCGAATCATTATGAAAGTAGGGGAAAATGTTCCTGGCTTGCACCAGTATTCACACAGACACCCTCAGGCATTAAAAGAATTTTTAACGAACTATTTTGCAGAAATGAAAAATAGGGAAAAAATAGTTCTCTATGATGCGGAGAGAATTGCGATTACCTTTCTTTATATGAATTATGGATTAGCACATGGAAGAATGAACGAAGACCCTGCTTTTACTGATGAAAGGTTCGCGAAATTAATAGAAGAAAGTGTTGCATTATTTACTAGGGGATTAACTCCCTAGTATGTTTTTTACTTTGAAATGTCAGTCAGTACAGACTTTCTTTTATTTCGAAAAGGAGGAATAAATCATGGAAAACATGATAAAAAAGCAAGCGAGTGAAAAGTTATTAATTATTATGATGCTTACGGTCACTTTTTCGTCTATGAGTATATTACTCTTCAACTTTGTTCTTCCCCTCATAAGCGAAGAATTTCAACTCACAAATTCTCAAGTAAGCTGGGTTACTTCGTCCTATACCCTTATATATGGGATTGGAACAGCGATTTATGGGAAATTAGCAGATCGGTATAAATTGAAAAATTTATTAACCTTTGGTTTAATTCTTTTTAGTTTCGCGTCATTACTCGGTTTCTTTTCTACATCCTATTGGCTTTTGCTCGTTGCGAGGTGTTTACAAGCAGCTGGTGCGGCGACGATTCCTGCAACAGCGATTCTAATTCCGATACGATACTTTCCTATTGAAAGAAGAGGTACAGCGATGGGAACGGTGTTTATAGGAACAGCTTTAGGTGGTGCACTCGGACCTGTTATTTCTGCATTAGTAGTCAGTGTTGTGGATTGGCGTTGGCTTTTTTGTATCCCTCTATTCCTTCTTTTGACGTTGCCATATTACTTGAAATATTTAGGAGATGAGCACGGAACCGATATCGATCTTGATTGGTTAGGTGGAGGATTATTGGCCTTAACGGTTGCCCAAGTTTTATTAGGAGTTACAAACGACACAGTTTGGTTTATCGGTGGGATTGTTGCTTCAATTTTATTCATCATTCGTATTCATTCTGCGAAACATCCTTTTATACAGCCCGAGCTATTTAAGAACAAAAAATATTCATCTAATTTAGTGCTCGCGTTTTTAATAACAGGAATTGGTTATTCACTATTTTTTCTCACTCCTTTATTTCTAGCAGATGTACAAAAACTCCCTGCAAGCATGATTGGATTTGCGATGGTACCCGCTGCTGCTGCATCGGCCATATTGAATAGACATGGTGGAAAGCTTTCAGATTCGAAGGGAACATCCTATTTATTCTTTCTTGCATCAAGTTTATTAATAGTATGTTTCATCCTGCTTTCCACATTACTCAATTCGAATGCTTTGGTCATTTCGCTATTTCTAATCTTGGGCAATGTTGGCCAATCATTTATGATGATTGTCATGTCTAAATCGATCTCAACAACATTACCTAAGGAGCATGCAGGTGTTGGAATGGGCATGCTAATGATGCAAAATTTTATTTCAGGCTCTATTGCAATCGGAATATACGGGAAATCCGTTGATATGGTAGCAATTAGTCCATGGAATCCATTTTTTCAGTCATCGATTGGTACTATTTACAGTAACATTTTCCTTGTATTGGCTATGTTACATGTTGTTATTTTGATTGTTTACAAGTTTAAGATTCATAAATCCCTTAATGATTAATTTCAGTGGGAAATCCTTTTGATTTAATATTATAAATCCAGTTTAAACTTTTATTTGGAAAATTTATAATACAAATTATAGGGGGGACAGCAAATGATTGAAAAAAAGATACAATCATCAAAAGGAAACGTCTATTACTGGACGAATGAAATAGCTTCTCCACAGGACTTTGCTATTGTTTTTTGTCATGGATTAACAGCAGACCACGCCCTTTTCGATAAACAAGTTGAGCATCTATCTGCTGAATATAAGTTGATAACTTGGGATTTTCCTTTGCATGGAAAATCAAGGCCTTATGAAGATTTCTCTTTCGCAAATGTCAATCAAGAGCTGTTAACTATACTCGAACAGGAGAATATAGAAAAAATAGTCTTAGTGGGACAGTCGGCAGGAGGTTATATTGCTCAGTCCTTTATTCAAGAATATGGGGACAAAGTGATAGGGTTTGTAGGAATAGGCACAACTCCTTTTGGTAAAAGTTATTATAAAAAGTCGGAATTATTTTGGATTAAACATTTTTCTACCATTGCTAAACTGTACCCTTTTAATTACTACTGTAAAGCAGTTGCAAAAGCTATTACGGTAACTGATGAAGCAAGGGAAAGTATGTATAAATCATTAGTTAGTTTGGGTAAAAAAGACATGTTGAAGGCAGCTAGTGCGGTTTATGGTGAGTTTTTGAAGATAGAAGATGAAGTTCAATTTAATTGTCCAGTTTTAATTACCTATGGAGAATATGACAATACAGGTTATGTGAAAAAATATAGTAATAGTTGGGCAAAAAAGACTGGATATCCATTGATCATTATTTCTAGTGCCTCTCATAACGCAAATTATGATAACTATGAGGAATTTAATGAACTACTCATGTCTTTTATTCAATCAATTTATTAGATGGCACATTTATAAACAGACAACAGGAAATAACATTGAGGTGTATCAGACAATATCTTGTATCCAGCCGTTTGCTTTAATCAGGGATTTTACTTTCTTCTTCTTATTAAATCGATCTGATCGTCAGCTGCTAAGTAGAAGAAGGATTAGCTTAAAAAGTTTTTATTGAACCACGCAGGTTGTCTAACAAATGGTATATCAAGTCTCGATAAGCCAATTTTTTATAATGGGGAAGAAAAGAGAAGTTTTATTAAACCTTAAATCAAAAATAAATATCAATTCGGGGCGGATTCTATCGGATTACGTCCTTTTTCTTTTTGTTAAATAATCCTCCAATTCTTTGTTCAATAAGGCAATTACCTTTTCGCATTCTTTTTTTCTTCTATTATGTTGTTTTCTTCACTGTTTAAATCCATAGATTTTCAATTAAGATTCGTGGGTTTTCTAATCAAATTCCTGTCCGTTCTCCAATTTTTTCTCTCTGTTATGGAAGAAATTTTTGGTAGGGGAATAAAGAGCCTTCTATCTTACGAAAATGAAAATAGGGATCAATACTTATTTATTTCATTACAAGCCACCTTCCAATCGACTTCTAAATATTATAGTAAAATAGTTTATTTAATAAATAAATGTTCTTCCATCCTGTTTCGGTATATTTAGAATAATGAAGTAAAATACTCAATTAATTTTATTTGTTTTGATCGTTTGTATGGAGAAACCTTGATTTTACAGTGCTTTAAAGCGTAAGCAGGACTTTAGGAGCATTACCAATATCGTAGTTTTTGTAGCTGAATTGTAATTTACCATACACACTAGCGTAATAGTTTTTCACTATACTAATATACCTAGTGGTTAGTAAGGGAAAGAAAAAATGATAGAACGAATTATTTAACTACTAATAGAAAAATAAATAGTAAGGGAGAAAAAAGATGATAAAACGCATTACATTAGTTTTTATGACAGCAATGGTCTACATGTCTTCTTTAGTCATTCCTGCTAATGCGGAGAACGCTGGAACAAACGGGACCAAACCCTGGATGAATACAGAGATCTCTGCTGAGGAGCGCACCGAGCTACTTCTCGATGCGATGACGATGGAACAGAAGATGCAGCAGATTGCTATCTCACGTTTCAATGAGAATGACACCGGTGAGACGGTCGTCATCAACAAGGGCGGTACTAGCAAGTACCAGAATGGCGAATTCGCACCACAAGGTACCCTTCCTGGGTGTGAGTTTCAAGACACAGGCCGGCAAATCAAAGGGATCGAGGAACTCGGTATCCCTACAGTACGTATGACCAACGGTGGTACGGGCGTTAAGGGCGGATCGTGTCACAATGACCCATTGGCGACTGGCCTTCCGTCTACCCCAGGTTTGGCTGCGACATTCGACCGCGAGCTAAACTATGAGGCTGGCCGAATCCTTGGTGAGGAGACACGAGCTTTCGCGCATCACGTGTTCCTCGGACCAGGTATGAACCTCATCCGTCACCCGTACGGTGGCCGTAACTATGAATACTTTAGTGAGGACCCTTATTTGACAGGTACCCTTGCAATCGAGCAAACAAAGGGTATCCAGGATCAGGGAGTCCAGGTACAACTCAAGCACATGGCTGGAAACGAACAGGAAACTGAGCGTTGGACAATGGGTGTCCAAGTTCCTTCACAAGCTATGAACGAATTGTACATGTTGCCATTCGAAATGACCGTCAGAGATGCTGACCCAGCTTCCGTGATGTGTTCATTCCCGGATGTTAACGGTACTTATGCATGTGACAGTTCTGAACTTCTACAAGATGCCCTACGGAAAAACTGGGGCTTTGACGGATACGTCATGAGTGACCGTCGTGCGATTCACGACACAGTGGCTGCTATCAAAGCGGGTATGAATGTCGAGCTTGACTGGGCACCACAGTATTACACACAAGAGAAGATCCAAGAGGCTCTCGACTCAGGAGCGGTAACTGAGGACGACATCGACAATCTACTTCGTCCACGTTACATCAAGATGATCGAGTTTGGCCATATGGATGAGCCTTTTGACAAATTTATGCCGGAAATCGTCGATCCGATGGCTAACGGCGCTACCGCACGGAAGATGGCCGAGGAAGGCTCCGTGCTGTTGAAGAACGACAACGGCTTCCTGCCATTAGACGGTGAGCCAAAGTCGATCGCGTTGATCGGCATTGAGACGTTCGCTGGTGCGGCAAAGATGTCCCCACGTTCTGTTCGTGACGACAATGATTATGTAGTGACTCCATATACGGTCACACCACAAGAAGGCTTAGAGAATGTTATTAAAGAGTTGGGCTACAACACGAAAGTGACGTACAACAATGGCAGTGACCCAAAAGCTGCTGCTAAGTTAGCTGCTGAATCTGATGTCGTGCTTCTCATGGTCGGCGACAACCCACATGAGACAGTGGACCGAGAAACACTCGGCTTCCCAGCCTTGAACCTCGAAACGGGCGTGGCTGAGCAGGAGCCGGTGATCGAGGCAGTTATGGAAGCTAACCCTGAGAACACAGTGGTGGTATTGAAGACTTCCGGTACGTCAATTATGCCGTGGTTGGATAAGGTACCTGCAGTTCTTCAAGCATGGTACCCAGGTATGGAGGATGGCAATGCCGTTGCTAACCTACTCTACGGTAAGGTTAATCCATCTGGTAAGCTGCCAATGACGTTTGGAGCTGCTGAGCGTGAAGCAGCATTCGCAACTGAAGAACAGTACCCTGGAACTCGTCAAGATACAGGTAAGGTAGGTGGCCCAGGCCCTTACGGTGATGGTAAGTCCGATCAGCTAATCGCTCAATACACTGAAGGTCTTGAGATGGGTTACCGCTGGTACGAAGCAAACAACGTGAAGCCAGTCTTCCCATTCGGGTTTGGCTTGTCGTACACGACTTTCGAATATGACAAACTTAAAGTGAAGAAGGTCCAAGATAAAGGCTCAGTGTCTGGTATTGACGTGTCCTTCACGATCACGAACACAGGTGACGTTGCCGGTAAAGAAGCTGCACAAGTCTATCTGACTCTACCAGACGAGGCAGGGCAGCCGACTAAGCGACTTGTTAACTTCGAGAAGGTTGACCTTGAGCCTGGTGAGAGCGAGCGTGTGACAGTACGTATTAACCATGCAGACTCTAACCACCCGTTCTCTTACTTTATCCCAGAAGAACCGGATAACTTGGCGAACTGGGCTGACGGAAAGTGGGCTACTGTTGACGGAAAATACCGCGTGCATGTCGGTGGTTCCTCTGCAGACACTCCGTTAGAAAAGGATATTCCGTTGAACTTCAAACTTGACAAGGACAACGGCAAAGGCAACAACAAAGACAACAACAATGGTAACAAAGGCAATGGCCAAGGCAACAACAATGGTAACAAAGGTAACAACAATGGCAACAAAGGCAATGGCCAAGGCAACAATGATGGCAACAGCCAATGATAAACAGCAATGGCATGGGGAACTCTAAAATTAGGAGGCCCTAGCCATGGGATGACGTCGGCGACCCAGTAGGGGTCGTCAGGCATCCGAAGGTAGAGCCCGCGTACTCGGAGAATCAAGCCGATGCACGCGGGCTTTCCGCTTCTCTCGTCGCCTCCATGGGCGATTAGAGGAGACGGAAAGAGTCAAGGAAGGACGTGAGAAGTCTGATGAAGGAATATATTCGGAACAGCCAGCGAAGTCCTGCGCTTTTGTGGTGGGTGACCCTTGTCCTGGTGGTTCTCTTGACTGCATGTACCGTCGAGGAACCCGGCGGGCCGGTCGGAAGCGATGACGCCGTTGGATCCGCCCCGTCTGGGCACGGCGACTGGCGGGTGCCTGGCTTGGTGGACCGATCTGGCGCGCCGATCGAGGTGCCTACGCCGGGTCCGGTCACGGGCAGGACCCTGGACGTCACGGACTTCGGGGCAGATCCTAATCCAGACTCACACGACGACGCAGCAGCGATTAGGAAAGCCCTAGACGCAGCTGAACCGGGCGACGAGGTCATGCTGCCAGCCGGCACGTATGACCTGCGCTCCACTGACCCGGACGACGAGTCGGCGAACATCGTGTTGCGTAGCGGCGTGGACCTGCGCGGCGAGGGCCAGGAGCGCACCGTGCTACTGACCTCCTTCGACGGCGAGGATGATAGCCGGGTGATCCGCGGCTCCGGCATCCACGACGTCATCGTCGCTGACTTCACCATCACCTCCCGTCATGAGGGTCCACTCGGCGATGATCCCGACGACGGTGATGCGAGTGGAGGCCCGATGTATGGAATCCACATCGGTACCCACGAAGGTCAAGCTAGCTCCCGTGTCCTAGTGGAGAACCTGGGCATCAGTAGATTCGAGCGCCACGGGATCTCCATCAAGGCTAGCCGTGAGGTGACCCTCTCTGGGAACTACATTAGTGGGGCAACTGCCGTCGGCCCAGGAGGACAGGGCTACGGCATTGCTATCGAGGGATTAAGGGATCAGCACGATCCGGATGCCACCAACGATTCCCGGCACAACGTCGTCACCGGCAATACCTTCGATGGTAGGCATTTGCGGCACGCCATTCTGCTGCAGTTCCCTACGCACAACAATCTCGTGGCGGAGAACACCATCGTCGGCAGCCTCCTCGACGCCATCGACCTGCACGGCGAGGGTGAATACTTGAACGAGGTCCGGGACAACACGGTCATCGACGGGAAACGGGCGGGCATCGCGCTGGGCAATCCCGGCGGGTCCAAGAATAAGCATGACGCCTCAGGACTTGGAAACTGGGTACACTCCAACGACTTGATTGGAAACCGTCAGGGAATACTCGTCATTCTGGGAACTCCTGATACCCTCATCGAGGACAACAGGATCACAGCCGGGGAGGATTCGAAGGCCGGCATTGAGGTTCGCAATGCGCCGGGCACGGAGTTGCACGGTAACCACATCACTGGAGGGACTGACGGGTTCTGGGCTATCCGGCTCAGTGAGGACAAAGGTACTGACGGAAGGGGCAAAGGAATCCCTTCAGGCATCAAGATCGAGAGCAACATTATTCGACAGGCCGCTAACGGCATCAGGATCGATGCCGGGAAGGACCTTAGCATGGTCGAAAACGCCATCGACCGCATTGACGGAGCCGAATTGAGGGTGGCCGACGGGATCGAGGTGAGCCAGTCGGCCCAGTAGTTGAAAAAGACTTTGCTAAAGAAGTAGCTAGTATGTAATTTTTTTATCGCTATACAAAAATTGTATAGGTAGAGGCTAACATGACACCATTAGCCTATAAAAAATATAAAGTAAACAATCGATCGTGAGAATAGGTCGAATTGATAGAAAGAATTAATAAATAAGCTGGAAAGTTCAAAATCTGAAAAAGATTCTTGGACATCTTATAGTGTCCGTCTCAGATTGTAAACAAAAGGCATTCAACTGAAATAAGTTGAATGCTTTTCTTTTTATATTTATATAGAGAATTTACTTATTTCTTTATTCTTTTTTCTATTATATGTCACAACTTTTGTTAGTGTTCTGTAATTAACCGGTCATCCTAGCGTAATAGTATATCTCTAAAAATAATAGACTTACTAGATAGTAAAGTAGAGATTTATATAAAAAAAGACCTATTTCAATACGAATAAAGAACTAGATGAAAGGGAGATATTAACGATGAACTGAATTATTTCAATTCGAATAGACAACTAGATATAAGGGAGATTTTAAGATGAAAAGAATGACTGCAATTTTTTTGACAGCAATAATCTTCATGTCTACGTTAGTAATTCCTGCTAATGCGGAGAAAGGTGGAACAGAAGGGACCAAACCCTGGATGAACACCAAGCTCTCTGCTGAGGAGCGTACCGAGCTGCTTATCGGTGCGATGACGTTGGAACAGAAGATCCAGCAAATCGCCATCTCGCGCTTCAATGAGAACGACAAAGGTGAGACGGTAGTCATCAATAGGAGCGGTACTAGCAAGTACCAGAGTGGCGTATTCCCGCCTCAGGGTACCCTGCCCGGGTGTGAATGGCAGGACACCGGCCGTCAGATCCGTGGAATCGAGGAACTAGGTATCCCCACAGTCCGTATGACCAACGGTGGTACGGGTGTGAAGGGCGGGTCGTGTGGCAATGATCCAGTGGCAACGGGCCTGCCGTCCACCGTGGCTATGGCAGCAACCTTCGACCGTGGGATGAACTATGAGGCCGGTCGAATCCTCGGAGTGGAGACACGTGCCTTCGCGCATCAAGTGATGCTCGGACCGGGTATGAACCTCGTGCGACACCCTTACGGTGGCAGGAACTATGAGTACTTCAGTGAGGACCCGTACCTGACGGGTATCCTAGCGACCGAGCAGGTCAAGGGCATCCAGGACCAGAGCATCCAGTCCCAGCTCAAGCACCTTGCCGGCAACGAGCAGGAAACCGAGCGGTGGACGATGGGTGTTCAGGTTCCCTCTCGAGCCATGAACGAGCTGTACATGCTGCCTTTCGAGATGGCAGTCAAGAATGCTGACCCAGCCTCTGTGATGTGCTCGTTCCCGGATGTCAACGGCACCTATGCCTGTGACAGCTCTGAACTACTCCAGGATGCCCTGCGGCGCAACTGGGGCTTCGACGGTTGGGTCATGAGTGACCGTCGCGCGATTCACAACACGGTCGCTGCCATCAAGGCGGGCACGGATGTTGAGCTCGACTGGGCGCCACAGTACTACACTCAAGATAAGATCAAGAAGGCTATCGACTCGGGTCAGGTGACCGAGGGCGACATTGACAATCTACTCCGTCCGCGGTATATCAAAATGATTGAGTACGGCCAAATGGACAAACCTTTCGACAAGTTTCTACCGGAGATTGTTGATCTGAAGGCCAATGGCGCTAGCGCACGGAAGATGGCCGAGGAAGGTTCCGTGCTATTGAAGAACAATGACGGCTTCCTTCCACTGGACGGCAAGCCGAAGTCAATCGCGCTGATCGGTGTCGAGTGGTTCGCCGGTATTGCCAAGATGTCCCCGCGCTCCGTTCGGGACACTAACGAGAACGTCGTGACCTCTTATACGGTCACACCAAAACAGGGTCTAGAGAATGTCATCAAGGAGCTGGGCTATGGTACAAAAGTGACGTACAATGATGGCCGTGACCCGAAGGCTGCTGCAAAGCTTGCTGCTGAGTCCGATGTCGTGCTTCTCATGATCGGCGACAACCCGCATGAGACAAAGGACCGCGAGACACTCGGCTTCCCGCGTATCGACCTCGACAAGAACCCGGATCGAGTGGACTGGGTGGAGCAGGAGCCGGTGATCGACGCGGTTCTGAAAGCCAATGCAAAGAACACGGTTGTGGTACTGAAAACTTCTGGTACGGTGCTCATGCCGTGGCTGGATAAGGTCCCTGCAGTCCTCGAAGCATGGTATCCGGGCATGGAGGATGGCAATGCCGTCGCCAATCTGCTTTACGGTAAGGTCAATCCGTCCGGCAAGCTGCCTATGACGTTCGGTGCCACTGAGCGTGAGGCCGCCTTCGCGACCGAAAAACAGTTCCCTGGAACCCGTCAAGACACCGGCAAGCCAGGAGGCCCTGGCCCGTACGGTGACGGTTCCGACCAGCTAATTGCCCAGTACACAGAGGGCCTTGAGATGGGCTACCGCTGGTACGAGGCCAACAAAGTGAAGCCTGTCTTCCCATTCGGGTACGGCCTGTCGTACACGACCTTTACGTATGGCGACCTCAAGGTGAAGAGGGTCCGCGGCGACAAAGGCTCGTTGTCTGGTATTGACGTATCCTTCACCGTCACAAATACCGGTAAAGTTGCCGGTAAAGAAGCGGCACAGGTCTATCTGACCCTGCCAGCCGAGGCGGGGCAGCCGGCTAAGCGACTCGTCAACTTCGAGAAGGTTGATCTTAAGCCTGGTGAGAGCAAGCGAGTGACTCTACGGAGTAACCAGGCTGACTCTAACCACCCGTTCTCCTATTTTATTCCGAAAGAACCGGACAACCTGGTGAACTGGGCTGATGGCGAGTGGGCTACCGCTGACGGAAAGTACCGCGTGCATGTCGGTGGTTCCTCGGCAAACACTCCTTTAGAAAAGGACGTCCCGTTGAACTTCAAACTCAGCAAGGGTAAGGGGAAAGGCAAGGGTAAAGGTAAAGGGTAACACTTATAAGTAGGCACTTGTTCATGGAATGATGTCGGCGACCCGGTAGGGGGCGTCAGGCATCCCGAAGATGGTGAGCCCGCGGGCTCGGCGAATCAAGCCGAGGTCCGCGGGCTCATCGCTTTTCTCCTGACCCTTTTTTCCATTATGAGAAGAACTTTTTGGTATTGTTAGAATAATCGATAGAATATTTATAAATCTTGCTCTATGAGTTGACCGTTAGAACAACCTTTCCTCGTCCATGTCCGCTTCCTACTAATCGGTGGGCTTCAGCGGCAAAGTCCAATGGAAGAATTTTGCGGAAATGGATTTGTATATTTCCAGTGGCATACAAATCTACAAGCTCAGACAGTCGCTCGTTAGTACGGGTTCCAGATAGTATGGGGATCCCAAGTTCACGTGCCACATCATCAGCCAGCATGGTCCGAATCCGGCTTCTGTCCTTCACAACTTCAATTGAAGCTCTTAGAGCCTCCGGACCTGCTCCATCTAATGCTGCGTCTATTCCACCCGGAGATAGGGTTCGCAAGCTTTCGACAAGTCCTTCTCCATAAGCTACAGGGATTGCTCCAAGCGAACGGAGATAATCGTGATTCGCCTCACTTGCTGTCCCGATTATGGTCTCGGCACCCCATGCTTTCGCCAGTTGTACAGCGAATGTACCAAGTCCTCCAGCAGCGGCATGAATGAGAACAGTGTCTCCATGTTTAATATCCAGTTCCTTCAAAGCCATGTGTGCTCCCTGCCCGTTCCCTGAAAATCCGCCGGCTACTTCCCATGGCATATTTTGAGGCTTTTTTACAATCTGGTCGGAGCTGACAACCACATATTCTGCGTAACTATTCAGTAACGAAAAGCCAAGTACCTCATCGCCAATAGCGAATCCATCTATTCCTTCACCGATTTGATCGATAATCCCTGCAAATTCGTTCCCCGGAATCAACGGAAAAGTAATGGTCTTTCTTAATAAGATTTCTCCGTTTCTAACACCACAATCGTAAGGCATCACGCCTGCTGTCTTGACTCGTACACGCACTTCGGTTGGACCTGCTTGAGGTTCATCCAACTCCATGATCCGTAACACCTCTGGCTTGCCGAATGAAGTAAAGGCAACTGCTTTCATTGACATCGCTCCTTTATGATGTGAAATAATGGTATTACTTTCATACTAATAATGAATCTTTACACGGAAACCTATAGAAATATGACCCTAATTCCTTTTTGTACGGGTATCTTATAGTGTCCGTCTCAGATTGTAGACAAAAGGCATTCAACTGAAACAAGTTGAATGCTTTTCCTTACCATTATTCTCATTTCATTGTTACTTGTTGAACATAGTACAGGAAAATCATGTAGAATCCATTCTCTCAAATTCCTTTAGAAGCAAGTACATGTATATACTTCCGGTTTTTATGAAAGTATTCCAAAAATAATTATTCACTAATTTCCTCCTTTCTCGGTTATTACCTTCCGCGTCCTTGTTATTTATGAATTCACCTAAATTAACAGAGGATTTACGCAGTTTGAATAAAATCATCTGGTTCGATTAACGTTATCCTTCTTTGATGCGCAACCGAAATCATTAAGCCTAGTTCATAGTACATATTTTTTGTTAATATTCCTTTTTTGATGTTTTTCATTATTTCACAATAATAATAAACGAATAAATCAGTCGGTAACTTTTCATAAAAATCCATAATATATATCCTCCCGATAAAGGTTTTTAAAAATCCTTTTTCCCTTAAAACCTTCTGACAATATATTAAAGAAACATTTACAAAATAAATGTCGAATTATAGGTTATTACAAATCATGTAACCAAATCTTATTATTGGTCATACAAAATTAAAAAAATATCAATATAATTTCACTCTAGTAATAAGTTAATTATTCTATTCATTTTTGGCATAAGACAACATACGGATGTTAGTATGAAAGTAATAAAAGATCTGTTTGCCAATGAAAATTTATGCAACACCTAAAGTAGATATTAGAGTTGTTGTGTTTAAAGATAAAAAACTAATGAATTTAGGTAAATCCAGCTAGAAATGGGGTTTTAGTCAAGATGATTTCTTTAAGAAATGTTCAAGCTACAGATTTAGAACAGCTATTACTTATTGAGAATGAAGGCTTTCCGATAGAAGAGGCTGCCACAAAAGAAGCATTTGTAGGGAGGATTCAGTTGATAGCTGATACCTTTATGGTGGCAGAAAAGGATGGGGAGATACTTGGTTATATTAATGGACCTGTTATTAATCAACTTTATATAACCGATACTCTTTTTACTGAAATCAAAGAGAATCCAAAAACAGGGGGATATCAAAGTGTTTTAGGATTAGCAGTGTCCGAACAGGCAAGAAATCAAGGGATTGCAAAGATTTTAATTAAGAAAATGGAAGAGCTTGTAAAAGAAACTGAAAGAGAAGGCATCACATTAACATGTAAACAGGAATTAGTTTCGTTTTATGAAAAATTGGGGTTTGTTAACCATGGCATGTCTGAATCAAAACATGGTGGAGTAAGCTGGTATAACATGGTCAAATTAAGAGAGGAAATCATTTGATTCTTTTACCTTGTAGCGGTTAACGACGGAATCTATTTCAAACGTTTTTTTAATCGTAAAATAAATACAAATTTGGGCTGGATCCAATTGTGATCCAGTCTTTTTTCATTTGTTCAATGCAGTTTTTATCCTTGTCCAATAAGGATTTCGATTTTCTTTCAAATCCTTAAATCCATAGGGGCGGGGCAATAATTAAATTAATGCCTTTTTCTTTTACAATGTAGGTTTAAGGATAAATTACAAGTTTTTCTTTGTATTAAAGAAAGATAACAATTAGTTTAAGAGTTATAAATTCCACATAACTCGACAAATTTTAAAGGATGGCTTGTCTATAATGACTAGAGTCAATGAGAAAGGAGCAAAAATTAAAATGGGAGATATTCTACGATACGCTGTTCAGTTAAAAAAGAAAGATCTAATTAATAGGCTAATTAAACAAGGAGTTTATAAAAAAAATAATCAGCATCTTTATGAATTGACTTTGAGTGAACTTGAAAATGAATATAAATTATATAGGGCCACAAAATGACCTTGTGTCTATTTCAAAAGGTAGATTATAGGCTTAAAAATTACGGGAATTTTTCAGGAACTACCCGGCTTCCGTATCGAACAAATAGATTTCAAGTAAATCAACTTTTTTTGATTAAATAGTTGCGCTTTATTAGAAATTTAATTATGATTTAAACATCAAAAAAATTTGATGAAAGGAGGATATTAATGGAGGCATTAAAGCCAACATTTCAACAATATGGGAAAAAATTTAAAGCCCTTGCTGATCAAAAGAGGTTAGAGATCATGTATGAGCTATGTCAAAGGGGGCAAACTTGTGTATGTGATTTAACAGAATCCTTTGGTATATCACAGTCAAAACTATCTTACCATCTTAAAATATTACTTGATGCAGATTTAATTGTTAAACAAACAAAGGGAACATGGAGTTATTACAATATTAATGAGACAGAAGTAAATAGCTTACTCTCCGAAGAACTTTGTTGTATCTTTAGGAAAACGGGAAATAAAGCAGCAAATAACAGCTGTTGCTAATTTTTTTAACTTATAAATCAATTTTTTTTGATTTAACACAATAATGGAACAGAGAAATTTTACATTAAACGTTAGGATAATGTGAAAGTAAACAAGTTCACTAATTTACATCGAAGGAATGCTGTTAATTGGAGGTTCAACTTTTGTCTACAACATTGGTATTTGCACTTATTATTTTTATTGCAACATTAATTTTAGTGATTTGGCAGCCTAAAGGCTTAAATATCGGTTGGTCTGCTTGTGTTGGAGCAACCATCGCCCTTTTAGTAGGAGTTGTCGGTTTTAATGATGTCTTAGAAGTAATAGACATTACTTGGAACGCAACATTATCGTTTGTTGCAATCATCCTTATTTCATTAATATTAGATCAAATTGGTTTGTTTGAGTGGGCTGCACTACATATGGCAAGAATTGCAAAGGGAAATGGAATTAAAATGTTTATCTATGTAAGTATTTTAGGTGCTATTGTTGCTGCTTTATTCGCTAATGATGGAGCTGCATTAATATTAACACCAATTGTACTCGCTATGGTTCGAAACTTGAATTTCAAAGATAAAATGATATTTCCGTTTATTATGGCTAGTGGCTTTATTGCCGATACAACTTCACTACCATTTATCGTAAGCAACCTGGTTAATATTGTATCTGCTGATTTCTTTGGAATCGGATTTCTTGAATATGCCTCCAGGATGATAATTCCAAACATTTTTTCACTATTTTCAACAATTGCAGTTCTTCTAATTTATTTCAGAAAAAGTATACCTAAAACATATGATCTATCGAAATTAAGGAGACCAGAAGAAGCTATTCAAGATCAAAAATTGTTCCACCTTTCTTGGTTTGTTCTAGCGATATTACTAATAGGTTATTTTATTAGCGAATTCATTAATATTCCTGTATCCATTGTAGCAGGAATAATAGCGGTCCTCTTTATTCTAATGGCTAGAAGGAGTGAAGCAGTTGATACGAAAGCAGCGATAAAAGGGGCTCCTTGGAATATTGTATTTTTCTCGATTGGAATGTATGTGGTTGTTTATGGATTGGGGAATGCGGGACTCACTTCTGTCTTGGCAAGTGTGATTCAAAATGTAGCTGATGAAGGATTATTTATTGCCACCGTTTCAATGGGCTTTATCGCAGCTATATTATCTGCGGTTATGAATAATATGCCAACAGTAATGATTGATGCCTTAGCAATTGCAGAAACGAACACGTCAGGAATAATACGAGAAGGACTTGTTTATGCAAATGTCATTGGATCGGATTTAGGTCCCAAAATCACTCCAATTGGTTCACTTGCCACATTAGTATGGCTTCACGTTTTATCACAAAAAGGGGTGAAGATATCGTGGGGAACATACTTTAAAACTGGTATTGTCTTAACGGTACCTATCCTATTTATTTCGTTAATTGGGCTCTATATTTCGTTACTATTTTTCTAAAGGAGAATGAGTTATGGCAAAAAAAACAATCTACTTCCTATGTACAGGGAATTCTTGTCGAAGTCAAATGGCAGAAGGATGGGCAAAAAAACACTTAAATCATGATGAATGGGAAGTTAAAAGTGCTGGAATTGAAGCACACGGACTGAATCCTAATGCAGTTAAAGCGATGAAAGAGGTGGGAATTGACATATCAAATCAAACTTCTGATATTATCCAATCAGAAATACTAAGCAACGCTGAATTAGCTGTTACTCTTTGTGGAGATGCAAAAGATAAATGTCCTGTTACCCCTCCTAAAGTCAAACGAGAACACTGGGGATTTGATGATCCTGCAAAAGCAGAGGGAACGGAAGAAGAAAAATGGGCAGTTTTCCAGCGTGTTCGTGATGAAATTGGTGAAAGAATTAAACGATTTGCCGAAACAGGAGAGTAACATTAATTCATTATCTATTATTGATGGCTGTCACTTTTAAACCAAAGGCTGGTTTAATCCGTCAAAGAAAAAAGGACTAACTGAGGTCCTTTTTTGATTTTGTCATTCAAACAATCAAAGCTCTTTCTAAAAAGAATTCAATCGTTCTTTCTATTATTAGTAGAATAAAAGACGTATATCGTTAAGCATTTAATATCAAATAGCAAAGAAATTAATCAGGGTAAAAAATAATAGTGTAGAATCTAACCAGTTCATCTGAAGAGTTTATATAAATGTGTTCCGTCTTAGCATTAAATTTAATCGTTTCGTCAGGATTTAATTCAAATTTCTCCCCTTGAATATCGAGAGTCAGTGTACCGCGTTGAATTAGTACATATTCCTCACCTGTGTGCTTTTCGGATATATGACGAAAACCAGGCTTTAAGTCTACAGTGAAAATTTCAAACTTTTTTTCAGGATGAAATGGGAAGATCGAATACACAAGATAATTTCCATCATCATCTATTACTGGATTAAGTTCATTCATATTTATTTTTTCAATTTGTGGCTTATCATTTTCCTTTAAAAATCCTGAAAAAGATACTTGTAGTCCATTTGCAATTTTCCAAAGAGTAGTGACAGTGGGATTTGATTTTCCATTTTCAATTTGGGCTAACATTGCTTTACTAACTCCGGTTAGTTCTGACACGTTATCTAAGCTCAATCCTCGCTGCTTTCTAATTTTGGCAAGATTATTCGCTATAGCCTCTTGAATGAATTCCATAAAAAATCTCCTTGACTCTTTTTTGTATTCATAATAACATACATATAAATATTATAACAGACATTCGTTTAACATAACATACAAAAGGTGGTGCAACCATGAATGAATTAGCGAACAAAATAAATTTCGAAGAAACTACTCTCCCTACATTTACTCAAGGAGTAAAAGATTGCGTTCCAACTTTAATTGGCTACATCAGTATTGGAATTGCCTTGGGGATTGTTGGAGCTGCATCCAATCTAAGTATATTAGAAATTGGTCTTATGTCGGCCTTAGTTTACGCTGGTGCATCTCAATTTATTATTTGTGCATTGTTGGTATCAGGAAGTCCTATTTCAGTCATTGTATTTACAACTTTCATTGTAAATTTACGAAATTTTTTATTAAGCATGACATTAGCTCCCAACTTTACAAACTATTCTTTAATGAAAAATATTGGGATTGGTGCACTTGTAACGGATGAATCGTTTGGTGTTGCCAGTAACAAAATTGCTAAGAGAGAAATGATTAATGCCCAATGGATGAATGGGTTGAACGTAACGGCTTATCTATTTTGGATTTTATCGAGTATGTTGGGGGCTGTCTTTGGTAAGTGGATTTCAAATCCAGAAGTATTTGGATTGGATTTTTCTTTAACAGCTATGTTTTTGGCATTGCTTGTTTTACAATTACATAGCATGGATCATAGTAAATTGAAGTTTTATCTATCACTAATTGTTTATGTAGTTGTTTTGATGCTGGTTCTCTGTATGTTTGTTCCTTCTTATATTGCGATTCTATTATCAACAATAATTGTGGCTACTATTGGAGTGATAAAAGACAAATGAGTATTAATTTATCCATCTTATTAATCATTTTAGGGTGTGCACTTGTAACCTTTATTCCGAGAATCATTCCATTTATAGTGATAAGAAATATAAATCTACCAAAAATTGTGATCAAATGGCTTTCATTCATCCCTATTTGTATTTTTGCTGCACTTATCGTTGATAGCTTTATCATCCAAGATGAATCATTACTATCAATTGATTGGAGTGTTCTTACCGCTATTATACCAACGCTTATCATAGCCTTATGGACTAAGAGTTTGTCTATAACCGTTATAGTAGGCATAGTAAGTATGGCTACCGTTAGGTTTTTGTTTTAAAGGAGCCTCAGTTTTTAAGTCAGTAACTTAATTAAAATAATCGAAATAATTGGAAAAAAATATGAGACCAAACCCCTTTAAGTTTCGTAGATAGATAGTGAGATATAAATTAACTAATACTACATAAAGGGGTGTGTTCGTTATGATAAAAAACAAAAAAATATTATACCTTGCTCTTATTCTTTTCATCGCATCTCTCGTCTTAAATTTCCCTTTTCCACACGAGAGACCTTATAGTAAGACAGTCGCATCAGTATTGAATATACCTGTTCAATCTGTCAATGGATTAGAGTATGTAGGAATTGCTTCATTAGTTCTATTATTTGCAAGCTTATATCTTCTTAGCAAATCGGTAAAAAAATATAATAGACGTGTTGTCTGGCTTGCTATTATTATCGCTTTGTTTGCACCGCCAATGATGGCCAGTGCTTTTCAAAAAACATTTGCTAAAGGTGTTTATGCTGTTTCTTATGAGCGGGAAATGAGTAATTGTCAATTTGAGATGATTGATGAAACAATATTACATGGTGAATGTGAATTACCTTTTGAAAATTACAGTAGAGATGATGTCCAATACACGATTGAATTTTATGAAATAGACGGTTTCGAAGAGGATATACAAATGGTTTCACTCATGAACAATAATGCCCCTTATAAGGTAGAGTTAAAAGGGAATGAGAGAAAAATGGTGAAAATAGAATCGAATATAGATGTTTCAAAGATGGAAAGCCACATTGAACAGGGATGGTCATCATACATCAATATCATCATTAAATCAGGAGAAAAAACGAGGAAACTATAAAGTTTTTAAATTGGTAAAGGTGAAAATGGTTGAATCGCTGCTGTGAAAATGGAGAAACAGACGATCTGAAAATTGAAGGGGATGTTGGAGCAAATCCGATTTGGTGCAATAGCTGTGGTTGTAACCTTCACATAGAAGAAGATCCAATTTCAGACGGATTCGCAGGGGAATTGTTGTCTTGGACAACTTTTTGCCACTTCATACCTCTGCATTGTATTTAACTGAACCAATTCAATTTTTCCCCATATTCTTTTAGTACAATTTCTAAAATCCTCTGTCCAATAAGGGTGTTTTCCTTAGTTATATACCACTAAGTTTCAGTTACATACCCTAACATAATAGACACGCTGTCGAGCATACCCTAAAATGATAATCAATTTATAGGGAAGGCAGGCGTCTCTATGGTTATAAGATACAAGAATAATTGGATTAATACGAAACCAATTTCTGAATTAGCAAAAACAGAATACGATGTGGTTATTGTTGGAAGTGGTCCAGGAGGAGGTGCTGTTTTACAAAGACTTTGTCAGTTGTGGAAACAGCAAGGGGCAAAAAAAATTGCTATTCTTGAAAAGGGAGATAAATTATTCCATTCCCATGCACAAAATATAGCTACACAAAATGTAAACACATCACGCGATGTACTTCTTCCTAATAATTCCACTCCTATCGGTCAACGCTTACCTCAATTTTCTGGAGCCACGATGATCTATGCTCTTGGGGGAAGATCGTTGTTTTGGAATGCGGCAACACCGAGACCGATTGAAGAAGAACTGAAACAATGGCCGATTAATCGTAGAGAACTAGATGTTTACTATCGAATGGCTGAAGAACTATTACATGTCACAACAGATTGGGCAAAAGGTTCATCAATGCAGGATCGGATGTTAAGGAGGCTTCATGCTGCGGGTATTTTGGAAGCCCAAAATATGCCACTTGCCATTGATTTGTCACCCTCGAGACAAGGGGAGGTCCATTCAAATCCGTGGTATAGTTCGATTAATTCATTGGCAATGGGTCAGTTAGACCGGCCATATGATCTAGCTGTAGATGCTTTTGTTCATAAAGTGAATACTACTCCGAATGGAAAAAGAACAGCTAGTGTTCAGGTAATCGATACGAAGACGAAATCAAATTATACGATCCGGGCAAAAAATGTTGTATTATCAGCAAGTACGTTAGAAACTCCACGTATATTATTGAATTCTGGTGTTCAGGGACCAGCGATTGGACGTTATTTAACAGGGCACGTATCAATGATTGGAATTGGAACAGTCAGTCGAGGACAGTTTTCTGATCGACTTGGAAATTTATCGATTTTAAAATTTGAAACAGAAGATGATCCATATCAAATTCAGATTCTTGGTCCAGACCAATATTGGTCTTACCAGCAATTTGAAGATAAGGAGTTGAAAAATCAGTTGATGGTTGTTTATGCATCTTTTGGAAGAGTGGAATCCAGACCCGAAAATCGTGTATACCTTGATTCTAAAGTGGATGAGTACGGAGTTCCATTACAACAGGTTCAATACTCTTTAAGTGAAAAAGACCGTCAAACAGCTAGAAAAGTAGAACAAGGAATAAGAGATGCAGCGAAAGCGATGGGAGTCACTCTTGACGAGTCTAGCTTAGTCCTACGTCCGCCAGGGGCGGATATGCATGAAGCATGCACATGTAGAATGGGGAGTAATCCTAATACTTCTGCGACAAATCGGAATGGCCAAATACACGGAGTTCAAGGTCTATATGTTGCAGATAATAGCGCACTTCCAAGCTTAACCGCAGCAGGACCAGTACTTTCTAACACGGCTTTAGCCATTCGGGTAGCGGATCATATTGTGCGTCATTCAGGATAGTAATCGAGTAAATGACTTAAATGGGTGGAGTAATTAAACTCAATCCCTTTAATTTTTTTTGCTAATCAAGTAAACACGAAGGCCCCTTTAGGTTTCTGTACTGCAAACCAAGGGGCCCAATACATTAAAATTGCATATACTTTTCTTTTGCAATATTCAGGAATGTGAGAGCGGGAGCAGATAAGGATTCCCCTTTTTTATAACTGACCACTACATGATTTTTATAAACCGGGTTCCCTAAAGTGTAGAAATTAGAATCCGTAATCATATTATCCCGGGTGACCACACTCTCTGGAATAATTGTTAAACCAACGCCTCTATTTGCTAGACGGAATGCACTTTCGATATTCTGCGTTTCGATTACTATATTAGGATTAATGGAGTAATCTTTGAATATTTCATCTGTGAGTCGTCTTAATCCAAGCCCTTTTTTAAGTAAAATGAATTTTTCCCCGTCTAGAAGATGAGGATTAAATGGAATGTGTGCCACCGGTTCCTTATCAGGATTATAATGCTTATGGATAGGGGGAATAACAAGATATAGTTTTTCTTCATAAAGAATTTCATAGACAATTTCTTGATTAAATATTGGAAGCATATTTAAGCATATATCAATTTTCCCCTCTAAAAGCAGAGATTCCATATCATTTGCAGATTCCTCAACCAGCTCAATTTCAATCCCAGGGTAATTCATAATGAATTCAGGCAAGATATTATAGAGGGTATGTGAACCTAATATTGGGTTTATGCCTAGCTTTAGCTGACCTTTTTCCATATTAGAGATAGACTCAATTTCATGATGCAATTTGATATACGTCTGTTCTATTTCATTCATATAAGATAAATAGCGTTCCCCTGCATATGTTAACGACAATGGATTTACTCTCCGGTTTACTAACTCAATTCCTAGTTCATCCTCCAAATTCTTAATATATTTGCTAAGGTATGGCTGTGATATATATAAAGCCTTGGCGGCATGTGAGAAATTCCCGTGTTCGGCAATTAACTTTAAATACTTTCCAGAAAGATCTTTCATCTTTCTCTTGCCTCCTTAAATAACCTAATTGTCACACTCGTATTTTATAGTATGAATTGTGATATGTTATTTCATTATAAATATGAAGGCAATTCTTATCAATTTATAACCAAACTAGTATAAAAACCATAACCTAAATAGTATTTCTAAATGTGAATAATTTGTGACATACTGTAGTGGACTAGTTTAAGAAAAGAATTCTTGGAGGGATAAATTTAATCAGAGTTTATTTTTTAAACTATATATCTCGAATTAAAGATATATGAATTAGAGATAAATGCAGGTTAAGGGTTGAGGAAACACTAACTTGTAAGAAAAATAAGGGGAAGATAATTATGGAGATCATTCAAGTTATAGGTATAGTAATCGCAATTATATTAATCATTTATGGAGCAATGAAAGGCTTTAATATTCTAGTTGTTGCTCCAATTGCTTCCATTATAGTAATTGTAACAAATCAAATGGAGCTTTTTTCTTCCTTAATAGGTAAAGAGAATTCCTACATGACAGGTCTTACAGGATTTATCATTAATTTCTTTGCTGTATTTCTATTAGGAGCGATTTTAGCGCAGTATATCGATAAGAGTGGGGCTGCTCAATCGATTGCGCAAAAGATTTTGGAAAAAACAGGAACCGAAAAACCGTTTCCAGTACTAGTGGCACTATTGATGATTACAGCCATATTAACGTATGGAGGGGTTAGTTTATTTGTAGTTATATTTGTACTTATTCCGCTTGCAAAACCATTATTTAAACAATTAAATATTGCATGGAACTTAGTAACGATTCCAATTCAGGTCGGTTTAGGTACGTTTACGATGACAATGTTACCTGCTACACCATCTATTCAAAATGTTGTCCCAACGGCATATCTTGGTACAACCCTTACGGCGGCACCGATTTTAGGGATTATTGGCGCGGTTGTAGCAATTGCTTTTGGTCTATGGTATATGAGATTCACGTTAAATAAAAGTTTAGCAAACGGAGAAACATTTGCTGATTTTAATGTGAAAGATTCGAATGAAGAATTAAAAAAGGAAATCCCTTCCTTTTTATTAAGTATCATTCCTATTGTACTTTTGATTGTTGTAATTATCGTTGGTAGTGCTTTAAAAGTACCTAATATTATTGTAATCGGATTAGCCGCTGCTGTTATTGTCTCAGCTATTTTATTTAAAAAATATATTCCTAGCCAAAAAGCAGTGATTAATGAAGGTGCAAGCGGATCTATTATGCCGGTATTTTTCACTTCATCAGCTGTAGCTTTTGGTGTGGTTATCACCATTGCACCTGGATTTAAGTATATTTCTGACTTTATTTTAAATATTCCTGGTAATCCGCTTATCAGTTTATCTGTTGCTTCGGCACTTTTTGGCGGAATTACAGGGTCGGCTTCAGGGGCATTAGGAATCGTTATGGAAGCTTTTGGCCAAAGTTACCTTGCGATGGGACTTAGTCCTGATGTCATCCATAGGGTATCGGCAGTTGCATCATCAGTAATTACACTAATGCCGCATAATGGTGCAGTATTAACATTCTTGGCGTTAACAGGACTTACTCATCAAAACGGCTTTAAGTATCAATTTGTCGCAGTAACGGGTGCTAATTTACTTGCTTTAATCGCAGTAATAATCGCAGCTATTATTATTTATTAATATCTGTAAAACTTCCATTTAAGGGAGGTGCATCAATAGAGAAGCGCTCATACAAACTAAAATAGTTACTTATTCTTTTTTACTACATTATTTCTTTTAATAAAACATTTAAATATTTAGGGGGAATTAAAAATGACAACTCAAAAAGAACGTACAGTAATCGTAACAGGTGCAGCACAAGGAATTGGCTATGCCATTGCAGAGACATTCGTAAAAAACAGTGATTTTGTTGCTATCTTTGATTTAAATGAAGAAGCAGCAAAAAGTGCAGCTGAAAAATTAGGAAATGCAAAAGGCTACAAAGCAAACGTTGCAAATGAAGAAAGTGTGAAAACAGCAGTTGAACAGGTTATCGCAGATCGTGGAACAGTAGACGTACTAGTAAATAATGCAGGACTTCAGTTTATTTCTCCTGTTGAAGAATTCCCAGAAGAAAAATGGGATCTAGTAGTAGATGTTATCCTAAAAGGGACATTCCTAGCAACAAAACACGTTCTTCCTGCTATGAAAGAACAAAAATATGGTCGCATTATTACGATTTCTTCAGGACATGGCAGAAGACCAGATAAGTATAAATCTGCATATGTTGCTGCAAAATACGGACAAATCGGTTTTACAAATGTAGTAGCAATGGAAAATGCAGAATATGGTATTACAGCTAATTCAATCTTGCCTGGACCAACTCGTACAGAATTAATCGAAAAACAATTACCAAAACTTGCAGAAAAAGATGGAACTTCAGTAGAAGAAGCGTTGAAAACACATATCATTGGTAACCAATGGTTAGGACGTTTACTCGAACCTTCAGAAATTGCGGCTACAGCTTTATTCTTAGCTTCAGATGGTGCAGCCGCGATTACTGGCGAAGCACTAGGTGTTACCGGCGGAGAATAATCGGATACTCAAATTAATAGAAGGTGATATACCTTATATAAGCTATATCGTAAGTAACAAGGTATTAAGGTCTGGTGAGATTTTTTCATCAGCCCTTTTTTTATATTCACATTAAAATTTTCTTGGGCAGCCTAAAGCTTTTTATCGTTTTGTCATTCGTATAAAAATAATATCTCGAATCCAAGATAATTTTATTGCATTGTTATCAATTGAGTGGTAAAGTGATAATGACGAAAGGGAGTGATAAAACGTTATGCAAAAGAATACTCGTGGTTCATTAATCTGGTTGCGACTTACTCGATTCACACATCAAAGTAACTTGCTTTCAAATGATTTTTTAAAGCAATTTGATCTAACAACTGCACAATTTGACGTATTAATGCAAATTTCAACATACGAGCCATTAACTCAAAGTGAGCTTGCCGAGAAAGTTACAGTGACACAAGGCGGTATTTCGCGCATGCTAACTCGCCTTGAAAAAGAAGGACTCATTGTACGAAAGCAAGACTGGAAAACGAAAACAATTTCGTTAACTAAGAAGGGCCGTGAAAAACTAAATCACGCATTTGAAGCACAGCTGGCGTTTCAATCCTCTTTCTTTGATGAATGTTTATCTAAAGAAGAACAAAAAATCCTATATACGCTCATGTCGCGTGTGCAAAAGAATAGCGAAAAAAAGAAAATGCCAAATAAATAATTTTTTTACCTTATCACTTGACTAGTAAAATGATAAAAGGAGAGATTAACCTATGTATACAATTCCAGGGCATCATCATATTTCAATGATCACAAAGGATGCAAAACAAAATAATCATTTTTATCGTGAAGTACTCGGACTAAGACGCGTGAAAATGACAGTGAACCAGGATGATCCATCGATGTATCACTTATTTTATGGAGATAAAACTGGAAGTCCCGGTACAGAGCTATCATTTTTTGAAATCCCTTCAGCGGGAAGGACACACCGAGGTACAAATGCCATTACCCGTATTGGATTACTTGTACCAACTGAAAGTAGCTTAACTTATTGGAAAGCGCGTTTTGAAGAATATGGTGTACAACACAGTGAAATCACATCATACGCCAACAAGCCTGCCTTACACTTTGAAGATGCAGAAGGTTTACGTATGGTTTTACTAGTCTCAAACGGTGAAAAGGTAGAGCACTGGGAAACTTGGGAAAAGTCAAACGTGCCCGTAGAACATCAAATTCAAGGCATGGGCTCAGTGGAAATCACAGTTCGTAGACTTGATAAATTAGCAAGAACACTAACAGAGATGTTTGGCTATAGAGAGGTTTCACGTACAGAAGATGAAGCAATTTTCCAATCCGTTCAAGGCGAGGTATTTGGAGAAATCGTCGTGAAGTTTTTGGACGGTCCTACTGAAAGACCTGGACGAGGAAGTATTCACCATTTAGCGATTCGTGTGAAAGATGAGGCAGAGCTTACCCACTGGGATGAACAGGTTCGGGCACGTGGATTCCGTTCGTCTGGCATTGTAGACCGCTTCTACTTTAAGAGCTTATACTTCCGCGAATCAAACGGTATTTTATTTGAAATTGCAACAGACGGACCTGGTTTCACAATTGACGGTGATATTGAAACACTAGGTGAAGCATTAGATCTTCCACCATTTTTAGAGGATCGTCGTACTGAAATTGAAGAAAATCTAAAACCAATTGAGGAGAATTAACAATGGAAAAATACCGCATCGATCCAACAAAGGGCATGGAATTTGGACTATATTCTTTGGGGGATCACATTCCTAACCCACTAACAGGTGAGCGAATTTCTGCCCAGCAACGAATCAATGAGCTTATCGAAGCTAGTCAATTAGCAGAACAAGCAGGTATTGACGTATTTGGCGTTGGTGAAAGTCACCAAACGTATTTCACCACACAAGCACATACCGTTGTTTTGGGTGCCATTGCTCAAGCGACAAAAAAGATTAAAATTGCAAGCTCAGCTACTGTCCTAAGTGTTTCCGACCCTGTGCGTGTGTATGAGGATTTCGCCACAATTGATTTAATTTCAAATGGTCGTGCAGAAATCGTTGCTGGTCGCGGGTCACGTGTAGGTGCCTATCACCTACTTGGCGTTGAATTACAGGATTATGAGGAAATTTTTGAAGAAAAATTAGAACTGCTGAAAAAAATCAATGAAGAACAGCGGATTACATGGCAAGGTGAATACCGTCCGCCACTACAAAATGCAGAAATTCTGCCGCAGCCAAAAGATGGTTCTCTGCCAATTTGGCGTGCTGTAGGTGGTCCACCTGCAAGTGCTATTAAAGCGGGTTACATGGGAATTCCGATGGTGCTGACAACATTAGGTGGACCAGCCATCAACTTTAAGCCTTCAGTTGATGCATATCGTGAAGCGGCACAACGCAGTGGCTTTGATCCCAAAGCTTTACCAATTGCAACATCTAGCTTATTTTACGTAGCAGATACAACACAAGAAGCGTTACAAGGAATGTACCCGCATATTAATGGAGGCTTCCAAGCGATTCGTGGTAGCGGCTATCCAAAGCAACAATTTGCTCAAGCACCAGATACCCGTGATGCATTAATGGTCGGTAGCAAACAGCAGATTATCGAGAAAATGCTTTACCAATATGAGCTTTACGGAATGCAACGCTTTATGGCAGAAATCGACTTTGGTGGCGTACATTACGAAAAAATCATGAAAAACATTGAAATCATTGGGAACGACATCATTCCTGCGATCAAAAAATATACAGCCAAATAATAAGGAGAGAGTAACCTATGAAAATCGTAGCGCTAGCAGGCTCAATTGTCGGTTCGAAAACAAAAACTGCGATGCTTAAAACTGTGGAAATACTTGAGCAAAAATTCCCGGAACATGAAGTCACACTTCTTGATTTAGCCGACTATAAATTGGAATTTAGTGATGGACGTAATTACTTTGAATATGAAGGAGATACAAAATATGTGACAGAGATGATTATGTCAGCAGATGCCATTATTATTGGGACACCAACCTTCCAAGCATCGATACCTGCAACATTAAAAAACATCTTCGACCTACTGCCAGTTAATGCTTTCCGTGATAAGGTCGTAAGTGTTGTCGTCACAGCTGGCACAGCTAAGCACTTTTTAATGGTCGAGCAACAATTAAAACCGATTTTAGCATATATGAAGGCTCACATTGTTCCGACGTATGTATTTATCGAAGAAAAAGATTTCTTGCGTAAAGAAATCATTAACGATGATATTCTTTTCCGCTTAGATCGGTTAGTGGATGACACCGTCCAAACATTTAACGCCGTTGATGTGATTAGAAAAGCAAAAGAAGAAGAATACGGTTTTTAATACTAATAGAATCGACTATGAATATTGGAGGAATATATAATGAACAATCTAAAAGGAATACACCATGTAACAGCAATTACAAGTAGTGCAGAAAAGAACTATGAATTTTTCACTTATGTTTTAGGTATGCGTTTAGTTAAAAAGACAGTTAATCAAGATGATATTCAAACCTATCATTTATTCTTTGCTGATGATAAAGGCAGTGCAGGCACAGACATGACGTTCTTTGACTTCCCTGGCGTTCCGAAAGGAGTACATGGTACAAATGAGATTTCAAAGACCTCTTTCCGTGTACCAAGTGATGCAGCATTAGAGTATTGGGTAAAACGTTTTGATCGTCTTGAAGTCAAGCACACAGGAATTAAAGAGCAATTTGGCAAGAAAACTCTTTCTTTCGTTGATTTTGATGATCAACACTATCAATTGATTTCAGATGAATTAAATAAAGGGGTGGAATCAGGTACACCTTGGCAAAAAGGTCCAATTCCACTGGAATATGCAATTACTGGTTTAGGACCTGTCTTTGTTCGTATTGCAAACTTTGATTATTTTAAAGAAATGCTGGAAAAAGTCCTATTATTTAAAGAGACTGCAAAAGAAGGCTCATTGCATTTATTTGAAGTAGGGGAAGGTGGCAATGGTGCCTCAGTCATTGTAGAATATAATACGATTCTACCTCAGGCCCGACAAGGTTATGGCACAGTACACCATGCTGCATTCCGAGTAGAGGATCGCTCAGTTTTAGATGAATGGATAGAGCGATTGAGTAGTTTTGGATTCTCTACATCTGGTTATGTAAATCGTCACTTTTTTGAGTCTTTATACGCAAGAGTTGCACCACAAATTTTATTTGAATTTGCTACGGATGGTCCTGGTTTCATGGGAGATGAACCTTATGAAACACTTGGGGAAAAATTATCTTTACCTCCATTCTTAGAGCCTAAACGTGCAGAAATAGAAAAATTAGTTCGTCCAATTGATACAGTAAGAAGTACAAAGGAATTTATTAAAGAATAAAAAGAAAAATAGTAAACAGATAATTACGAAGGATAATCGGAAACATAACCTAAGCAATTTCGACATGAAGAATGACGTTGCTTCCTTTGCCACGACACTTGTTGTACTGGAAGAGAATAATTGGATACTTAAATAAATAGAAGGTGAAATACCTTTATATAAGCTATATCGTACAGTAATAAAGAATTTAAATATACTGAAGGTCTGGTGTGATTTATTCATCAGACCTTTTTTAAGATTCATCATTTAAAAAGGGGAAATTTTGTAATTTTTTATGTTCGGTTTTTATTGACCATTGTTTTTTTTTGCATTATTATTATCTCAAATTAAAGATAAAAGTATTCGAGATAATTATCAAAGGGTGACATTTTTGGTAATAGGCATCTTTTGCACCTATAATTTCCACTTTTTTACGAGGTGAATTCTACCATTAGGAGGCTTGAGTGAAATGTTCAAGCAAAAAAGAAAGAGTAATATCCAAAACGTAATAAATGAAATAGAGAGAATGAAGGCAGCTCTTCAGGAAGATAGCTTTTCTTCCTATCAGATTTCATTACAAACAGAAGATAAAGAGCTTCAAAGTTTGGTAGATTCGATGAATGAGTATCTAGATGTTTTACAAACAAAATATGAAAATCTATCTGTGAAACATCAAATCGTCACAGAACTAAATGGAATTGGAACTTGGGATTTGGAAATAAATGATGGTATTCCAGCAGGAAATGTTTATGATCAAAACTTCAGAACTTCACTGGGGTATCAGGATGAAAATGATTTCCCAAATGTATTTGAAAGCTGGTTAAACACGATCGCACCAGATGAAGTGGAAAGTGTTACAACGGCTTTTGAAGAACATTATTCTAGCGAGACAAGAAGACCTTATGATATTGAGTTTAAGAGTATTAAGAAAGACGGTTCAATTGAGTGGTACCATGCAAAATCAGAAACGTTACGAAACAAACAAGGAATTCCCTATCGAAATGTCGGTACAATCGTAAATATTCATGAAAACAAATTAAATACATTAAAAATCCAAAATTTATTAACCCGCCTAGAACTAATTGAAAAATCACTTGGATACAGTGTAACAACAATAGAAGGGGCATGGGGAATGGATTTTCAAAATAATACCCAAGAAGTATGGTATTCCCCTCAATTTAGACAATTACTTGGATATGAAGAGAATGAATTTAATCCTGAATTGGAAACATGGTTGCTACTGGTATCGAAAGAAAATAGGGAACACGTAAGAAGTAGCTTTAATTCTTATCTTTATAATATGAATCAAGCGGAATTTGATATGAAATTCCAGATGAAGACAAAAAATGGAGAAGATAGATGGTTTAACATGTTAGTCAAAACTGTACGGAATGATAACGGAAATCCAGTTCTTGTTTCAGGTGTATTACGGGATATTAATCATGAGATTGAACGAAAAGCATTTGATGAGAAAATCGGAAACGAGATGAATGAATTTACACATTCTCTAAAGGAATTAGCAGGAAATATTAATGATATTACGAACCAAGCCACAGAAATCGCTCATGAGCATGAAGTGACATCAGATGCTGCAGACCAAGCGAAGGAATGCATTGCATTAACAAAATCTATTACGGAGTTAATTAAAAAAATCTCAAGCCAAACTCGCTTACTTGGATTAAATGCTTCCATTGAAGCAGCTCGTGCAGGTGAACATGGAAAAGGCTTCAGTGTGGTTGCTGCAGAAGTACAAAAACTCTCTTCTAGTACTTCAGAGGCGGTGGAGCAAATTGAGAAAATAATAGACGATATAAATTCTTCGGTAGAAAGCATTGTCAACAGTATTACTAATATGAGTGGAAAAATTCAATCACAGGCTGCTGTTACTGAAGAAATTAACCATACAACAGAGAATATCCATGGTATGTCAGGTAGATTGTTGTCACTTATCAAACAATTAGATTAAGGGAATTGGAGTCATAAATGTACTAGAAGTACAATCACGGAGGAATTCATAATGGTTGGGGACAACAAAGGTATTTTATTAAAAAGTGGAACAAATGAACTTGAAATTATTTTGTTCGAACTAGGGGATGGATGTTTCGCCATAAATGTCTTAAAGACGCGGGAAATTATTACACCTATGCCTATAACGAAAATTCCAAATTCCCACCAATGGGTAGAAGGAATTATTAGTTTGCGCGGGGAGACAATCCCTGTCGTTAATTTGGCTAGCATTATAAACGTTGCTCCATCAGAACAACCTCAAAATGATAAATTCATTATTGCTGAGTTAAATCAGATTAAGATTGCGTTCCGTGTCCACGATGTTAGTCGTATTGACCGTATTTCTTGGGAGCAAATTGAAAAGCCAAATGAAATTACAACAGGAAATCAGCCCTTTGCTACTGGAATTATTAAACTCGATAATAATACAATATCTATATTATTAGACATTGAAAAAATTGTTGTCGAAATTAATCCTAAATTAGGTGGAAGTGTTGATAGCATTAAAACCTTAGGACCACGTGAAAGGTCTGCGAAAAATATAATAGCCGCAGAAGATTCTGCAGTTTTACGTGCTTTACTGAAGGACACGTTAAGTGAAGCGGGATACGAGAACGTAACATTTTTTCAAAACGGGAAAGAAGCTTGGGATTATCTAGAAGCCCTTTCAGCGGATGAATCCGTTGATCCGAAAGAAAGTGTACAGCTCCTTTTAACAGATATTGAAATGCCACAAATGGATGGGCACCATTTAACGTATCGTGTGAAAACCGATACTCGATTAAAAGAAATCCCAGTCATCATTTTCTCCTCTCTGATTACAGATGATCTGTTTCATAAAGGAGAAAATGTTGGTGCAACCTCTCAGGTAAGTAAACCAAATTTAGTAAACCTTGTGAAAGAAATTGATAAATATATATTATAAATATTGAAAATCCAATGTCCAATGAAACTGGTAAAACTCTCACTGTTTAAACGGTGAGAGTTTTTTTTGGAGGGGATATCTTGAATTCGAGATATTTTCCTTGACTATAAATAATTTGAGGGTTATTATTGGTTACATAAAGTGACTTTGGTTACTAATAGTGACTAATTATAAAAAGATATACTAGATAAATATTTTTCTGATAGGAGTGAATCATATGGTTGAGGTAACCTTGAATCTTGAATATAAAGGCAAAAAATATTTAACAAACGTTATTGTTGAAAAAGGCACACCTCAAAGTCAAATATTCCGTATTGCGGAGGAGCAAATTAAGAAACAATGGCAAAGCTAAAAAAAAGTGGAATCTCCAGTTTAACTATGAAAGGAGAAAGAATCCTTTGAATGAGAAAAAAGAGGTTGGAGAAAAAGCTTTAGATTATATAAAAGATGGAATGATAGTGGGCCTAGGGACTGGATCGACAGTGTTTTATACCATTTCTAAACTTGGAGAACTTGTTCAAAATGGACTTTCTATTAAGGGAATTCCTACCTCGAAACAAACTGAAAACCTAGCTAAGGAAGTAGGGATACCACTTATCTCGTTTAACGAGGTTCAACAAATCGATGTGGCGATTGATGGCGCTGATGAGGTAGATCCTGAATTAAATCTCATAAAAGGGGGCGGTGGTGCTCTATTACGGGAAAAAATCATCGCAAATGCAGCTAAAACTTTTATCGTAGTTGCTGACTCAGCTAAAAACGTTGCAAAATTAGGATCTTTCCCATTGCCAGTTGAAGTGTTACCTTTTGGCATTGAACTGACAAAGAAAAAGATACAAGAACTCGGGCTCGTACCCGATTTAAGACAAGTTCAGGGAAGCCCATTTCAAACGGATAATGGTAACTATATTCTTGACTGTCGATTACCGGATATGACGAATCTTATAGAAATAGAAAGAGAGCTTAACCTAATCCCTGGCGTTATTGAGAATGGGTTATTTCTCGGAATGGCTGATAAATACATTACCTTGGATCGTAACAAGGATAACTCTATTGTAGTTAGACATAGATAACATGTGTAAATGATTTACAACAATAGAATGAATCTTATTACCTTCACTTACATTTAACTTTATTCAGCAGTAGTCGCTTAACCTTTTATGTGGGGGTTAACTGCAAATTGAGTAAAGAATTCAGTGGGTGTTCAAACCTCGACTGAATAAAGTTAAAGCCTCCGGCGGATGCCTCGATTTTTCAAATGTAGCTTTTCGAGCAAGCTCAAAAAAATCGGGCGCAAATACGCCAAGGCGCATTTGATTAGGAGGACTTAAATTGGAATCAATGACTTTTGTATTATTTGGCTCAACAGGTGATTTAGCAAAAAGAAAGATTTTCCCTGCTCTGTACAACCTGTTTATTGATAAAAAATTACCACAACCTATATCAATAATTGGTCTTGGACGAGCTGAACTTTCTCAAAAAGACTTTCAAGAAAGAGTGAAAGAATCTATCTTTTCTTTCTCACGCCGTCTTGAACATGATGTTACTGAAATGGAGGATTTTCTAGATTCATTTCGGTATATGGCCCTTGATGTTACCAATAAAGAGGGGTATAAACCATTACTCGAGATGGTTAAGCAACGAGAAGCAGAACTGAAAATAAAGGAAAATCGAGTATTTTATCTTTCCGTCGCTCCTGAATTTTTCGATGTTATTGCTTTAAATATCAAAGATAGCGGGCTTGGAACTACTACTGGTTGGAAACGATTGATGATTGAAAAACCATTCGGGCATGATCTTGAGTCAGCTCGTGAATTAAATGAAAAACTAAGTGGTGCATTTGAGGAAGAAGAAATCTATCGGATTGATCATTACTTAGGGAAATCAATGGTACAGAACCTTGAAGCTCTTGAGTTTGCAAATCCAATCTTACAATCCATTTGGAACAAGGATCACATTGCAAATGTTCAAATTACAGCGAGTGAAACAGTTGGTGTAGAGACAAGAGCAGGCTATTACGATCATGCTGGAGCCATACGTGATATGGTTCAAAATCATATGCTCCAACTGTTGATGATGACGGCGATGTCTTTACCTAAAAAGATGAATGCATCGGAAATCCGTAATGAGAAGCGTAAGGTAATGGAGGCTGTTCGTCCACTGACTAAAGAAGATGTTCATTTGAATATCATTCGTGGGCAATATGGATCAGGAGAGAGTAATGGTAACCAAGTGCTAGCCTATAAAGACGAACCAGGAGTAAATCCTTCTTCTAATACAGACACATTTATCGCAGCTCGTATATGGATCGATAATCCATTCTGGAAAGGCGTACCTTTCTATCTGCGAACTGGAAAGAGAATGAAGGAAAAATCAACTCGTATCGTCATTGAATTTAAAAATACATTGAATGCACATTATGAAAATACGAATCAAGAAATAGAGCCCAATCTATTAATAGTAGAAATTAGCCCAAATGAAAATGTCTCTCTCCAATTGAATAGTAAAAACCCAATAAACAATGGGAATATTGAGCCTGTTAGAATTAATTTTTCGTGTGAAGCTACAGGAATTGGAGTGCCGGAAGCTTACGAAAGAATCATTCATGATGCTTTCATTGGTGATTCAACATTCTTTGCACATTGGAAGGAAGTTGAGCTGTCATGGGAGTGGGTTCAACCAATTCTTGATGCATTTGTAGAAGACCTTGTTCCGTTACATGAATATCAGTCAGGTTCAAATGGTCCGATAGGCTCTGATTTATTGTTAGAAGAGAATGGATTTACATGGTGGTTAGATAAGAGAACCCAAAATCAAGAAACGAAAGAATTAGTTGGAACGAAATAAGAACATCCAGGGGGAAAATCATGACACAAAATATTGAGAACTTAGCCGTTACAACAATACGAACTTTATCGATTGATGCCATTAATGCAGCAAATTCCGGTCATCCAGGATTGCCAATGGGCGCAGCACCAATGACATACGCATTATGGTCAAAACATATGAACCATAATCCTGGAAATCCAAAATGGTTTAATCGCGACCGATTTGTTTTATCAGCTGGACACGGATCTAGCTTATTATACAGCTTGCTTCATCTAGCGGGATATAACGTCACTATAGAGGACTTAAAAAACTTCAGAAAATTAAACAGTAAAACGCCTGGACATCCTGAATTTGGCCATACCTCCGGTGTAGAGGCGACAACAGGGCCATTAGGACAAGGGATTGCCAATGCTGTTGGAATGGCAATGGCAGAAGCCCATCTAGCAGCGAGATTTAACAAGAAGGACTACCCTGTTATTGATCATTACACATATGCTTTAGTAGGAGACGGTGACCTCATGGAGGGCATATCCTATGAGGCGATGTCAATGGCTGGACATATGAAACTAGGTAAATTAATCGTCCTGTATGATTCAAATGATATTTCTCTTGATGGTGACTTGAACGTTTCTTTTTCAGAAGATATTGAGAAAAGAACAGAATCTGCTAATTGGCACTATGTAAGAGTGGAAGATGGAAATGATCTAGAAGCGATTTCAAAAGCAATCGACCTAGCAAAACAGAATCCAGATCAACCAAGCCTTATTGAGGTCAGAACGATTATTGGGTATGGAAGTCCGAAAGTAGCGGGTACAAATAAAGCACATGGCGCTCCACTAGGACTTGAGGAAGGAAAGGCAACGAAGCAAGCTTATGGCTGGGATTATGAAGAAGATTTCTTTGTTCCAGAGGACGTGAAGGCTCACTTCAAGGAATTAAAGAGTAAGGGAATGGATGTTGAAGAACAATGGAATAGTTTATTCCTATCTTATCAACGAGACTACCCAGAATTAGCAAATCAACTAACCAATGCGATACAAGGAAAAGTTCTAATTGACACAAACGACATTTTAACTTTTGACACAGGGAAGGACGTTTCAACCCGTGTCGCAAGCGGCGAAGCGATTAACCATTATGTAAAATCAGTTCCTGCCATTTTTGGAGGAAGCGCAGACTTATCTGGGTCTACGATGACAGACATAAAGGGAGAACAAATTTTTGCGGTAGAATCCTATGGTGCTCGAAATGTGTACTTTGGTGTAAGAGAGCATGCGATGGGTGCGGCTGCAAACGGTATGGCATATCACGGTGGTGTGAAACCTTTCGTAAGTACATTCTTTGTATTTAATGATTATCTTCGTCCGTCTATCCGTCTGGCAGCACTATCGAAACTTCCGGTCACCTATGTATTTACACATGACTCAATTGCTGTGGGTGAAGATGGCCCTACACATGAGCCAGTTGAACATTTAGCAGCACTTCGTTCAATACCTGGGCTAACGGTAATAAGACCAACTGATGCAAATGAAACAGCAAGTGCTTGGGCATACGCACTACAACAAACAGAAGGCCCAGTTGCATTAATTTTAAGTCGTCAAAACTTACCGGTATATAACGAAACAAAAGCAAATATCGAAAATGTTTCAAAAGGGGCTTATATTCTAGCTGAAACTAATTCAGCACCAGAGGTCATTCTAATTGCGACAGGCTCTGAAGTGTCATTAGCCGTAAGTGCAAAAGAAGAACTTGAAAAAGAAAACAGATCTGTTCGAGTAGTAGCAATGCCAAGCTGGGAACTGTTTAATAAACAATCATCTGATTATAAAGAAGCTATTTTACCATCATCGATTTCAAAACGGATTGCAATTGAATCTGGGATCTCGATGGGGTGGGATCGATTTGTTGGTACGGAAGGAAAAATAGTATCGATTGAATCATTTGGTGCTTCGGGATCAGGTCCTGCAGTTATGGAACAGTTTGGATTTACAACTGAAAAAGTAGTTCAAATAACTAAAAGTCTATTACACTCTTAAAAAATACAACATTATTGGAGGAATACAACATGAAGGTTGGATTAATAGGTTTAGGAAAAATGGGTTTAAACTTAGGACAAAATCTTATCGATAACAATCACGAAGTAGTTGCATACGATGTGAACCCAAGTGCTGTTGATGAAATGAAGACATACGGAGCATCAGGGGTATCAAGCTATAAAGAACTAGTTGAGTCTTTAGAGAAGCCAAGAATTATCTGGATTATGGTCCCCCATTCTGTTGTGGATTCTGTAATTGATGAAGTTGCACCATTCTTAGATAAAGATGATATTGTGATTGAGGCTGGAAATTCTCACTATAAGGAATCTATCCAACGCTATAATGATTTAAAGAATATTGGGGTACGATTCATGGATGCTGGTACTTCAGGCGGAATGGAAGGGGCACGAAATGGTGCTTGCTACATGATTGGTGGCGATCCTGAGGCGTGGGAACAAGTTGCACCAATTTTCAAAGATACAGCCGTGGAAAATGGTTTCTTATATGCAGGGGAAGCAGGAAGCGGGCACTTCTTAAAGATGGTTCATAATGGTATCGAATACGCAATGATGGCTGCGATAGGAGAAGGCTTTGAAGTACTTGAAAAGAGCGAGTTTGATTATGATTATGAAAAAGTAGCAAGAGTGTGGAATAATGGTTCAGTTATTCGTTCATGGCTCATGGAATTAACAGAAAACGCATTTTCAAAGGATGCCAAATTGGATGAAATTCAAGGTATCATGCACTCCTCAGGAGAAGGAAAATGGACCGTTGAAACGGCTTTAGATCTACAAACAGCTACTCCGGTTATTGCGATGTCGCTATTGATGCGCTATCGCTCATTAGAAAATGATACCTTTAACGGTAAAGTTGTAGCTGCACTACGAAATGAATTTGGTGGACATGCTGTCGTAAAAAAATAATTAAAATTGGAGGAAATGAAAAATGAAATTCTTTATAGATACTGCTAACCTAGATGATATTAAAAAAGCGTATAAGATCGGGGTTTTGTCAGGCGTTACAACTAACCCTTCGTTAGTTGCAAAAGAAGGCGTTAAATTTGAAGACCGTATTGAAGAAATTTTAAATGCCGTTCCTGAAGTTGAATCTGTTTCTGCAGAAGTAACACCTAATGCTGTAACAGCTGAACAAATGATTGCGGAAGCAAACGAACTTATCAAAATTAATGGTGGTAATAAGAATATTACGGTTAAACTTCCAATGACCCTGGATGGATTAGAAGCTTGTCGCTATCTAACGAAAAAGGGAGTTAAAACGAATGTGACCCTTATTTTTACTGTTAACCAGGCACTATTAGCTGCTCGTGCAGGAGCTACTTATGTTTCACCATTCTTAGGTCGATTAGATGATATTAGTGAGGATGGGGTTCAGCTTGTCGCAAAAATTGCTGAATTATTCCGTGTTCAAAATATAGATTCTCAAATCATTGCTGCATCTGTTCGCCACCCGGATCATGTAACTCGTGTTGCACTAGCAGGGGCACATATTGCAACAATTCCGTTCAATGTAATTGAACAACTAACAAAACATCCTTTAACAGATCAAGGGCTTGAAAAATTTGCTGCTGATTGGAAATCTGCACTGTAAAAAGGAAGTAACAACATTACACCTAGAATAGAAGGACTTCAATTATGATAGTCCTTCTATACAAATAATTTAGGAAGAATAGGAGAAATTTAATATGTCTATTACTTTTGATTATTCTAATGCGCTATCATTCATGCAGGGGCATGAGGTTGAATATTTAAGTGAATTTGTTAAGGTAGCACACGATATGCTTCATGAGAAAAGAGGACCAGGTTCTGACTATCTTGGTTGGGTTGACTTGCCGCATAACTACGACAAAGAAGAATTTGCTAGAATCAAAGCAGCCGCTGAAAGAATTCGTAGCAATTCAGATGCTTTAGTTGTAATCGGTATTGGTGGTTCATACCTTGGTGCAAGAGCTGCAATCGATGCCCTGTCACATACATTCCATAACCAAATGAATGACAAAACAGAGATTTATTATGTTGGACAAAATATCAGTGCTACATATGTTACGCATTTATTTGATGTGCTTAAGGACAAAGATATTTCAGTTAACGTTATCTCAAAATCTGGTACAACAACAGAGCCTGCAATTGCTTTTCGTATCTTCCGAGATTATATGGAGAAAAAATATGGAAAAGAAGAGGCCAAAAAACGTATTTACGCTACAACAGACCGTGCAAAGGGTGCTTTAAAAACTCTTGCAGATGAAGAAGGATATGAAACCTTTGTCATCCCTGATGATGTTGGTGGACGATACTCCGTATTAACAGCGGTAGGGTTATTGCCAATTGCTACGGCAGGGCTAGATATTGATAAAATGATGGCTGGTGCTGCAGCTGCAGCGGATAAATATAGTAATCCCAACTTGGCAGAAAACCAGAGCTATCAGTATGCAGCAGTTCGAAATGCACTTTATAGAAAAGGGAAATCTATTGAACTATTGGTTAACTTTGAACCATCTCTACATTATGTTTCTGAATGGTGGAAACAATTATTTGGGGAGAGCGAAGGAAAAGACCAAAAAGGACTTTATCCAGCTTCTGTTGACTTCTCAACTGACCTACATTCAATGGGACAATATGTTCAAGAAGGTCGCCGGGACCTAATTGAAACAGTTGTAACTGTAAAAGAACCTAAGCTTGATATTACGCTAGGTGAGGAAGCGTCTAATCTAGATGGCTTAAATTATTTAGCTGGCAAGACAATGGACTATGTGAATAAGAATGCAGCACAGGGAACTGTGTTAGCACATGTAGACGGAGGAGTTCCAAACTTATCTGTAGAACTTGAAAGACTAGACGAATTTACGTTTGGAGAGATGGTTTACTTTTTCGAAAAGGCATGTGGGGTTAGTGGCTTATTGATGGGTGTAAATCCATTTGATCAGCCTGGAGTAGAAGCATATAAAAAGAATATGTTCGCGTTACTAGGAAAACCTGGCTATGAAGAAGAAAGAGCTGAATTGCTAGAGCGTATTTCTAAGTAGGATGACTATATATGAAGAGGATACTATTAGTAGATAGTATCCTCTTTTAATTTCAAACAAAATACTGCTTGATCATGACAAAGTGCATGAGCCAAGCAGTAGAGTTTAGAAATCATTATAACCATTTATTAGCCCAATCCTCAACGGTTCTAAGTGCCTTTCCCAATTCATGACCCTTTTTTGTTAGTGAATACTCTGTTCGAACGGGACGATCGGTAATTACGTTTCGAAGGACTAATCCACAATCTTCGAGTTCTTTTATCCTTTCGTTAAGCATTCTTTTACTTAAATCAGGAATCGAGGCATGAATTTCACTAAATCGTTTTGGTTCCTCCATTAAGGTATGAACGATTAACCCCATCCACTTTTTACCGATCATATGATAGGATTCTTCAACCTTTGAACATATTCTTTCCTGGATGTCTTTTTCCACCATAATTAAACACCTCCTATAGTTGTAATCATCTATATATACAAAAAGTAACAAGGTAATATAATGTACAATTAAAGTATATCCTAAACAGACCAGTATAAAAAGGGGTATATTATGAAGGAATTGTGACAATATTAAAGGGTTATATGAACATTTTTTTAGAAAAATAATAATTTGCTAGTTATTTAATAAACAAAAATATTAATAGTTACTTGTTGACTAAAAGTAACCTTTAATGT
>NZ_JBALOQ010000038.1:4509-27323 GCF_036962705.1 Bacillus sp. JJ1562 | reverse complement strand
GCCTCAGGCGGATGCCACGATTTTTCAAAGGAAATTTTTCGAGCTTGCTCGAAAAAAACCGGGCGCAAATACGCCAATGCGTATTTGATTAAAGGAGTTATATGTTAAATGTCACCGAGAAAACAGGTTCAAGAGGAATTATCACGTGAAAAAATAATGGATGTGGCTCATGAACTATTTGTTCAGAAAGGCTATCAACATGTTTCCATGCGTCAGATTGCAAAGGAATTAAACTATAGCCATGGCGCAATCTATTATCATTTTAAAAATAAAGCTGATTTATTTTATGCAATGGTTGTTCAGGATTTTGAATTACTTAACGATGTATTAAATCAAATTATCACTCAGGACCTGGCGCGAGACGAGAAAGTGAAAAAGATTTTATTAGGGTATATTGAATTTGGGCTTACCCATAAAAGCCAATATGAGTTAATGTTTCTAATTAATGATGAAGAGGTAAAAAGCTGTATTCAACAGGAGCCACTTGAAAGCTATGGAATGTTTGCAAATGCCATTTCGAAATTAACCAACCAGAAAGCAAGTATTCAGGATATCTGGTCGCTTTTCTTATCGATCCATGGTTTTGTTACACATTATTGTCGAAGCAACCAAACCTATGACAATGTAAAAAAATTGGCTCAATCTCATGTTGAATATATCTTAAAGCCAATATTGGACGGGAAAGTGTAAAATACTTTCCCTTTGTGAAGGAATTATTTTTTGCATCTTATTGACCATTGGTTAATAAATATAATAAGAGGAGATGATTTTATGAAAAAGGCTTTAGTATTAGGTGCTTCAGGTGGAATGGGTTATGCAATTGTTGAAGAGTTAGTGGAAAGAGGGATTGAGGTAATTGCTTTTGCAAGAACCAAGGAGAAATTAGAGAATCTTTTTAACAACAGTGATAAAGTGAAAATCGTTACGGGAGATGTATTTAGAAAGACAGATCTAATAAATGCGGCAAAAGGTACTGATGTTATTTTTCATGCGGTCAATATACCTTATAGTGAATGGTATGAAAAACAGCCAACTCTAATGAGAAATGTCGTCGAAGCAGCAGAATCGGCAAATTGTAAGCTTGCGATTGTTGATAATATTTATGCTTATGGTCGTGGAAATGGAAGTAAAGTGAATGAAGAGTATTCAAAAAATCCTCATACAAAAAAAGGGAAAATTAGGGTGGAGCTTGGGAAAATAGCTTTTCAGGCAAATATCCCAGTTCTTAATGTGCACTTTCCGGACTTTTATGGACCAAATGCAGCTAATGCCATGCTGACTTACACATTTAATAAAATGGTTCAAAACAAAAAGGCCATGTTCGTTGGTAACCAACAAAATGCTCGGGAGTATATATATACACCAGATGGGGCAAAAGCAATAGTCGAGCTTGCCTTACATGATAAGGCATATGGACAAAGTTGGAATATTCCAGCAGCAGGAGTGATTTCTGGTGAAAAAGTCATAAGCATTGCAGACGGTCATATAAATTATCAAAAGTCCGTTTCGACTGTAACAAAGGGTATGATTCAATTTTTAGGCATTTTTGATAAACAAATGAGAGAGGTTGTAGAGATGCTGTATTTAACAGAGGATCCGGTGGTATTAGATGGATCAAAATATGAGCAGGAAATCGGTCCTTTACCAGCAACACCTTATGAAGAAGGTATAAAAAGAACCTTGGATTACATGAGGGTAAATAACTAAAAAGCATTGAAAAAGACAGAACAACATGGTAAGATGTTATTGTTCTGTCTTTTTTTAGATCGAATAAATAAATGCGTTCATTATACCCTATTATAAGTTTATAACAATTTTTTATGTTTGTCAACTATTCATTTTCAGGGGTAGAGAAGAAAAGTTCACGTATACGAGGAGTGGTGTTCATGGAGAAGCAAAATAAAGACTGGATTCAGGAACAAGACAGACTTGAAGATGTGTTGGAGGTCATTGAAAGTAAGAAAGCAACCATCGAATCGAAGGTGGGAAACTTTAAAGGTGAAATTGTCGACCTTCGAAATACGTTTTGGGAAGATGTAACTGTCAATCTTGATGAACCTGATGATGTCATTGAAACATTTCAAAGCATTAAACAGCAGTCCGAGCTATTAGGTGAACGTGAAAGAAATCATCGGCAGATTTATAAACAGATAAAAATACTTGAAAGACTAGAGGTATCACCTTATTTTGGTCGATTTGATTTTGCCGAAAATGGAGAGCCAAGTGAAGAGAAAATTTATATTGGAATTGCATCATTACTTGATGAAAACGAAGAAGAATTTTTAATCTTTGATTGGAGAGCCCCCATCTCAAGTATGTACTATGATTATTATCCGGGTCCAGCGAAGTATGATACCCAATTTGAAACGATTGAAGGAGAAATGACATTAAAACGGCAATATATCATTAAAAATGGAAAGCTGAAAAGCATGTTCGATACAGGGGTTACAATCGGGGACGAAATGCTACAAGAGGTACTTGGCAATAATGCCAACACACAAATGAAGAGCATTGTGGCAACGATTCAACGTGAACAGAATAAAATTATTCGAAACGAAAAAAGCCGTTATTTAATTGTACAGGGTGTTGCTGGTTCGGGCAAAACATCAGCTGCCTTACAGCGTGTTGCTTATTTACTATATCGTTATCGTGAACAGCTTAGCTCCAATAGTATAATGCTTTTTTCACCAAATCCCCTTTTTAATAGCTATGTAGCGACCGTTCTTCCAGAGCTTGGGGAAGAAAATATGCAACAATCAACATTTCAGGAATACGTAGAACATCGCTTAGGAGGTCTATTTAATGTAGAGGATCCATTTTCACAAATGGAATACTTGTTAACAGAGATGGATCAACCTGATTATGATGTAAGACTCCAAGCGATTCACTACAAAGCAAGCCTAGAATTTAAGGAACTCATTCATTCATATGTAAAAGAACTTGGAGAAAAAGGTCTTCTTTTTAAAGACATTGAGTTTAAAAAGAAAAAAATCATTTCAAAGGAATCGATTGGGGAGTATTTCTACTCATTGGATCCGACCATTTCAATTCCAAATCGACTTATGAAGGTTACAGAGTGGCTAATAAAAGAAGTGATCAAAATCGAGCGAAAAGAACGAAAGAAAGATTGGGTTCTTCAGGAAGCTGAACTGATGGATAAGGAGGACCATCTTGAAATTTTTAAACAATTGCAGAAAAAGCAGGAGTTCTCTGAGGATACTTTTGATGATTATGAACGTGAGGAGAAATTAATCGCTAAGGAAATTATCAGGAAGCATTTTAAACCAATCAAAGCCACTATTAAAAAGCTTGAATACCTTGATTGTAAAGGAATCTACAAGCAATTATTTACACATACGAAAGAGCAAGTGCTACCGGATAAATGGAGTGAAATTTGTTCGTATACAACTAAAAAATTGGATCAAAATCACTTGATTTATGAGGATGCTACTCCTTTTCTTTTTTTACAGGATTTAATTGAGGGAAAAAAATCAAATACAAGTATTCGCCACTTATTCATCGATGAGGCTCAGGATTATTCACCATTCCAATTTGAATATTTGAAGAAGTTGTTTCCGAATTGTCGCATGACGATACTTGGGGACTACAATCAAGCGATCTATGCACATTCGATGAATGCACCAACTCTTCTTTCTCCTGAGCTCTATGAGGAAGATAAATCAGAAGTCATTCAATTGAAGAAAAGCTATCGTTCCACAAAGGAGATTGTTGATTTTTCAAAAGGAATTGTGGCTGGTGGTAATGAAATTCAAGCCTTTAACCGTTCTGGAGCACTTCCTCTATTCAAAGAAGTGGAGACGAAAGAGGAACTTCACAAAGAAGTTCTAACTAAAATTAAGGATCTTCAAATAAAGGGACATGAAACGATTGCAGTGATTTGCAAAACGGAAGCAGAGAGCAAGGAAGCTTTTAATGCATTGAAAAATGAAGTGCCTGTTCGGTTAATGAATCAGGAGACCTATCAATTTGATAAAGGTGTTCTCGTTTTGCCAACATATTTAGCAAAAGGAATCGAGTTTGACGCAGTTATTATATATAACGCTTCAAATGAAATGTATGGAAGAGAATATGAAAGAAAGCTTTTTTATACAGCCTGTACACGTGCTATGCACGAACTCCAGCTATTTTCGATTGGGCACAGAAGCTTTTTCTTTGATGGAATTGATAAGGAAAAATATATAGAAGTGTAAAAACCGAGTCAGCGTATGCTGGCTCTTTAATTTTGTCCAGCTACAGCGCCTAGCCCCTCAGGTTATTTGCTAGTCGGACTTGCACAGGACAAGGAAGGCTTCGACAGTATAAACATCGCACGAATAAAATGCTCCGCATTTTCGAGGAAGTGCTGACATCGACGTTTGCCACAGGACGTGGCAGTAGTTAGTCGATGTTCCTTTTTCAAGGCGCTTCGCATTTGGAATTTGGATATTATTTACTTGAAAAAACTACGCACAGATGGCTAAAAATAAGGAAAAACATTATACATTTTGGAGGTAAAAAAGATGACAACAAATTGCTTTTATTGCCAAGATGCTTTCGAAAATGAAAGATTTCACTTATGTCGCGTTTGTGAATGTTGAAGGAGAGAGTGAAGAAACTTTATGTAAAGCCTGCTACCAGGAGTGGCTAGCGGGGACTAGAGAATAACGGAAATAAGTTGGAGGCTCCTTTATTCCCCGCGCTTTGTTATAATTTTCTTATCTAATTTGAAAAGGTGGGAGAGTTTTGAAAAGATGTGGCTGGGTGAATGAGGATCCTCTTTATATTGACTATCATGATCATGAATGGGGTGTCCCCGTATACGATGACCGTTTGCTCTTTGAATATTTGAATTTAGAAGGAGCACAGGCTGGGCTTAGCTGGTACACCATATTGAAAAAGCGTGAAAATTATCGGAGGGCATTTGACAATTTTGAGCCAGCAAAAATCATTACATACGATGAAAAGAAAATAGAAGAGCTTTTATCAAATGAAGGAATTGTTCGAAATCGCCTAAAAGTCAACGCAGTCGTCACAAACGCAAAAGCATATTTTCATGTCGTTGAGGAATTTGGAAGTTTTCATACATATATTTGGTCCTTTGTGGATGGGAGACCGATTAAAAATCATTTTAAAAGCTTAGATGAAGTACCAGCGACAACGGAAATTAGTGACCGGTTAAGCAAAGATTTAAAAAAGCGCGGGTTTAAATTTGTCGGCTCGACAATTTGTTATGCATTTATGCAAGCAACAGGGATGGTAAACGACCATATTATGAGCTGTCAATGTTATCATCGTACATAAAAAAAGGGGCTCCATTCAATGGATGCCCCTGATTACTTAGATGATGGGATTGTCTTCATCTTCCTCATCATACAGATACCCCATTTCTTGTTCTCTGGTAGCCAATGTATTTGTGAGATCATGCCAGCCCGTATACCCAAATACGGTGTCAAGAAGTCTTTCAAATCGACTCATAATTTTTCACCTCTTTTTTGGACTAGTTTGTCCGTTTACTTAAATAGTATGTATAGCCTATGGAAGTTTCGCATTATCACCATAACTTCACTATAATAAAATAGTTAGGAGGTTCAACATGGATAGAAAGATTGGTTTTATTGGCTGTGGAAAAATGGCTCAAGCGATGATTCAGGGGATGATCGCTTCCAAGGTCGCAACTCCACAGCAGATAATCGTAAGTGCAAAAACGGAGGAAACCCTTCAATTCGTGGAAAAAGCATATGAAATTAAAGCAACTCTAAACAACAGAGAGGTTGCAGAAAGTGTAGATTATTTGTTTTTAGCTGTTAAACCTAATTTGTATGCTGAAGTAATAAACGAGGTTAAAGAAGTTGTCAAAGATAATACCATAATCATTACAATCGCTGCTGGGATTACTCTTGATTTTATACAACAACAATTTCAAAGACCAATGAAGACAGTACGCTCAATGCCAAATACACCTTCATTAGTCGGAGAAGGGATGAGTGCTCTTTGCGTCAACTCGTATGTGACGACTGAAGATTTATCTGAAATTGTCCGTCTGTTTGAAGGATTTGGAAAGGCTGAGGTCATCAATGAACAGCTTATGGATGCCATTCCTGCAGTGAGTGGTTCGTCCCCGGCTTATGCTTATTTGTTTATTGAAGCGTTAGCTGATGGTGCTGTTATGCAAGGGATTCCTAGAAAACAAGCGTACAAGCTTGCAGCACAAGCTCTACTAGGAGCAGCAAAAATGGTCTTAGAAACCGATAAACACCCCGGCGAACTCAAAGACGATGTCTGCACCCCAGGTGGCGCAACCATCCAAGCAGTCGCTACCCTTGAAAAACAAGGCTTCCGTGCAAGCATATTCGCAGCGATGGAAAGCTGCACTCAAAAATCAAAACAACTGGGACCATAGGGACGGTTCTTGTGGTTCCAATAAACAATAAAATCTGCAATCAATTTACTCTGATTGCAGATTTTTTAGTTGATTTGTTCTTTATAAAGAATGTATAATAAAAATATAACAAATATTACATAAAATGTAACAAATATAAGTTTCTTGACGTCTAATAAGGTGAAAAAGGTTACCTCCTTCTTTTCGTAAAACTTCAACTTTCACTACAATTTTGCTTCTATTCTACATTATCTTAGTCTATTTCCCATATAAGAGAAGGCAATTGAAGAACTTGCAGTAAATTGGAATATATTCTGTTTTCTTTAATAAAATTCCTAGTAAGTTCTTTTGTTAACCATTTTTAATATTTGTAACTTTGTCCACCAACAATTAAATTATGGGAGAGAGTAATTTGAAGAAAACAACATTGCCATTATTATTAGGAGTATTATTGATGAGTGGGTGTAGTCTCATCGAGAAAAAAGAAGCAGTGAGTGTGGAGTTACATCATGTTGCAGCTGCTGAAACGATTGAAACTAAGCAAGTGATGGACACACGTGAGATTTCCATCATAGATCCACGTGATAATAGTGTCGTCGAAGTTTTGAACCGAGATGAGTTCCAAAATGAAGAAGTCTTTAAAGAGAAAGCAATACAATTAGCAAGTGATTTAGCAGCGACGATTGACCGCCCAATGAAACCAGTAAAGCTTAGTGCTAGTGGAGAATTGCAGGGTGGGGAAAGTCAAATGATTTTAAAAGAAGATGAGCTTGTTACTAGAATACTAGATGATTCTATTTTTAATAAACAAGTCGTTCTTCCAATTGAGGAAACCAATCCAAATGTTACACAGGATCAAGTTCAAGGCATTAATGATGTTGTCCTTGGGACCTTTACAACCTATTTCGACCCATCTGTAACGGGAAGAAACTTTAATATATCAAAGTCAGCAAATGAAGTGAACGATGTAGTGTTAGGACCTGGCGATCGTTTTTCTTTTAACAATGTGGTTGGAAATGGATCAAAGGAAAATGGATATGCGCTAGCGACCGTTATTGTCAATCAGGAATTTGTCCCAGGGTATGGGGGAGGAATATGCCAAACTTCAAGTACTCTTTATAACGCAGTTGCAAAAGCCGGTCTTGAAATCATCCAGCTTCATCACCACTCAAAACCTGTAGGATATGTTCCACTAGGCCAAGATGCAACAGTTGCTTACCCTTATTTGGACTTTAAGTTTGCGAATAACCGTCCATATCCAGTTGTTTTGAAAACAACTGTAAACGCTAGTTCAATTACAGTCGAAGTTCGTTCTGCAGCAAATTATGTATCTAACTAAAAACGTCATATAGGAGGTCAGCGCTGCTGGCCTTTTTTTCTGTATAATATTGATAGATTCAACTTTAATCAGAGGGGGTTAAACCCCTTATTATTATATGGTCGTTAAAAAAATTCAAAAAAATAACACCTCACCTGAGAGCAACTCAGGCAAGAGGTGTACAAAAACATTATCCAATCACATTAACAACAGGTTCAACGGTTACTTCAACATTGCCCCTGAGTGTTTGTGAAATGAAGCAAGCTTTTTCTGCACGATGAGCAAGTTGAATCATCTTTTCTTGTAACTCATCATCTGCTTGTTTTACAAAAATAACTGGTTTATGAACAATTTTTTCGAAGATTAGGCGCTTTCCATCTTTGCCCACTGTTCCTTCCGTTTCAACCTCAAGATGAGTGTATTCAAGATCACGATTTGACAGAATGGTCGCAAGGGTAATCATATAGCAATTTGTGGAGGCAGCAATTAAAAATTCCTCAGGATTTGCGCCAATTCCTGGTCCATCAAGTTGCTTTGGAGCCGAAACTACTGTTTCCAGTCCACCTGTCGTAATCGTACCTTCGCCATTTCTATTTCCGGTCCAAGTACCTTTGACTGTAAAGAACTCATTTTATTCATTCCCCTCATCTATGTTCTAACATTCTACTTTTATTATATGCACAAAAAATGGAAACACGAAAGGGATTTAACTGAAAATAACGAATACCTAATCCATATCTATAATCTAATTTACAGAATAAAATAGACGTAAAAGGAGGATAAGGTGATGACTTGTACGGATTTTACATTTTTAACCGATGATGGTGTCACGATCTTTTGTAAAAAGTGGGAAGGTGAAAGCCAAGCAATATCAAAAGGAATCGTTCAAATAGCTCATGGTATGGCCGAGCATATTGAACGCTATGATATATTTGCAAAGGCACTCACTGAAGAAGGCTATATCGTTTATGGAAATGATCATCGTGGCCACGGAAAAACAGGTGCAAACGTAAACCTGATGGGGTTTTTTACAGATGAAAATGGGTTTGAACGAGTGGTTGAAGATATGCTTAAGCTAACAGATCTAATTAAAAAAAGTCATCCCAACGTGCCGATTTTTCTATTCGGACACAGCATGGGCTCCTTTTTATCACGGAGATACATACAAACACATGGTAATCAATTATCAGGCGTAATATTATCGGGAACAGGAGGAGACCCAGGGTTCATTGGAAAGGTCGGACTTGGAATTGCCAAGCTTGAAATAAAACGTAAAGGAAAGAAAACCAAGAGTCCGCTTATGAACAAGCTTACGTTTGGTAGCTACAATAAAGCCTTCAGTCCAAATCGAACTGAATTTGATTGGCTTTCAAGGGATGACAAAGAAGTAGACAAGTATATCAATGACCCACTTTGTGGTGGTATTTTCACAGCGGGCTTCTTTTATGACCTTGTTGATGGAGTAGCAAAAGTTAATAACCTTAGCACGAATAAAAATATTCCTCAAAAGTTACCGATGTACTTTATAGCAGGGGACAAGGATCCGGTCGGTAACAATTCAAAAGGAGTTCTCCAAGCAGCAGATATGTACAAAAAAATAGGAATCAAGGATGTAACAGTCCAACTATATGAAAATAGCCGACATGAAATCCTAAATGAACTGAACAAAGAGGATGTTTTCTATGATGTTGTCAATTGGTTAAATATGCACAAATAAAAAAGGGGTCTCAAAGGCTTTCGCCTCTGAAACACCTTAAAAAGGAGATATTATAGGGATACGCGGTGGATGCGCTTAAAACCTATAGACTAGATTCAAATAAAGGAAACTCCTACAATGATTAATAGGACAAATAATACTACAACTAACGTAAAGGTCATGCTGATGTTGCTGTGGCCATCAAAGCTCATAAATAGCACCTCCTTCATATAAAAGTTACTTTATGTTATGAAAGAATATTGAATCCGTAATGGACAAACATGGAGAAAACAAAAAAAAAGGTTCAACCCTAGATACGTAAGGAGGAACCTTTTTTTGTAATCATAAATTTCCTAATCGATAGATTGCGTGTGCGTAAAGAGCAGTTGCTTTTAATAAGTCATCGATTTCAATGTATTCGTTCTTTTGGTGAGCGGTCATAGGTTTACCTGGGAATACGGCCCCAAAGGCAACCCCATTTTTCATAAAGCGTGCATATGTAGCGCCACCTGTTGTTAAGAGAGTTGGCTCGTCACCTGTTTCTGCTTCATACACCTCCTGGAGGAGCTTAATCATCGGAGAATCCTTTGGAACATGATGTGGTTCTTTAGTGGTAATGGAAGTAATCTTAAAGCTATAGGATTCTACAGTTTTTGTTAAATTTTCGATTGTGTTTTCATAATTTGTCTCAACTGGGCATCGAATATTTAAGTGAATCTCAGCAATTACGTCTTTCTTAAATGTAAAGATCCCAGCATTCACGGTAAGAGGACCAGAAATATCATCTGAAAAATCTATTCCAAAACCTTCACCTTTGAATTGGTTATAGAGCGTTTTGTATATGAATTGTATGTATTGATTGGCGCTTTCTTCAAACGAATATTGCTGTAGGAATGCAGCTAAAAGAAGTGCAGCATTAACCCCTTTATGAGGTTCCATTCCATGTGCTGAAGTCCCAACTAACTTAAGCATTGTTTGATTTCCATCTTGTGAATAGGAATATACGACTCCTATTTCCTTGCAAAACTTCAAAAATTGCGGAACGAGTGTATCGTTCTGACCACTGATTATCGCCTCGGCTACGTCTGGCACCATATTTCCTTTTTCACCTGCAACAAAGGAGAGGAGAGATAGATCTCCATTTTCACTGGTTGACACATTTTGTAGTCCTAGCTTTACATTGATTTGTCCTTTTTCTGCATGAATGATGGGAAAATCCGCATCAGGTGCAAAGCCAGCTAATGGCGCTTTTTCAACTTCAACATATTTTTTCATACAGCTCATGCCACTTTCTTCATCGGTTCCAAAGATCAAGCGAATATTATGTTTTAAAGGTAGACCAAGCTCTTTCACGATCTTGAGTCCATAATAAGCAGCGATCGTTGGGCCTTTATCATCGATGGCGCCCCTTGCATATAATTTTCCATCATGAATCGTTGGTTCAAATTGAGGTGTCTCCCAATCGCCAGTTGCAGGAACAACATCCAGGTGACAAAGGATCCCAATGTAATCCTCGGCTTTAGCGGGGCTATACTCTGCATACCCTACCATTCCCTCAATATTAGTTGTCTTGAATCCAGCAAACTCTGTGATTGAAAGCATGGTTTCCAACACCTCGCCAATTTTATCACCCATTGGCCGCTTTTTCGTTGCACTTTCAAGATCTTTAACACTTTCAATCTTTAAGATAGTTTGTAAATCCCAGATTAGGTCATCTTTTCTCTTCAATACTTCATCATAAAAGTTCATCTTGTCACCTCAAACAGATTTTTCGTTGCCAAAATTATATCAAAAAACACCATCCTCTACATAATAGGGATGGTGCTGTTACCCAACTTCTTTTTCCTTGAGACGAATTTTAAGAGTATGAAATAAGAAATGTAAAAGCATATATAAGCAATAGGTAAATAGAATGAGCAAACCGACAAAGTCTAAATGTAAAAGTTTAAATACGAGACTCACTCCGGTAGCGATATATAGACCAGCTAAAAAATGCCGTACCTGTTTATTTTCATATACATTCGTAACCCTTGCGCCGAGCTGACCTCCAACAAGTGCACCTACAATCAGGCTTCCGATTACTCCATAATCAAGCTCGACGGTTGATGCATAGGTTGTAAAACCTGCCACAACAATCATGAATACACTAAGCAGGCTTGTACCAACTGCATATTTTGGTTGGTAAGCAAGTACAGTCATTAATAATGGAACAATAATAAAGCCACCGCCTACTCCTAATACAGTTGAAATAAAGCCGGCGAATAATCCGATTAATACAATTTTTATATAAGCATGTTTCGTTTTCCGAATTTGTTGTTCATTGCTAGGAGATTTGCTTACAAGTATTGATATTGAAAAATATAAGGTAAGTGCTAAATACATCAATGGAATGACAGTATTTTCTAGGTTGTATTGTCCAAGGAAAATAACAAATGGGTGTGCAAGCTGAGTGGCAACAACCCCACTTATTCCGATAATAATGGAGGTCTCCCATTTAATATGTTTCAGTCGAAAATGTGCCCCCACTCCAGAAAGTGAGGTAGCAACTGTATACAATAAGCTTGTAGCGATTGCGATAACTGGAGAAAAGCCCATTAGGATTAGCGTTGGTGTAAGAATAAACCCACCGCCAATACCAAAAAAGCCGGACATTACTCCAATACAAAGGCCTAATATGACGTAAATAAGTAAGTCCTGCAAAGGCAAACTCCTTTCCTTAGTCACTTCTACTTGTATTAGATTATACAGGAAAAAAGCAATTTCCGCATGTGTACTAGGCCTAAGCTTTGAAAAATTGGGCCGATAGATTTTCAAAAATAGGTGGGATATCTAAGAAAGGTGCCTCACACATGATTTTTTCATTTGTTAGCGGATGTTCCAAACTTATACGAGCTGCATGTAGCGCCTGTCGAGGAACAATCGGTTGTCCACCATATAAGAGATCTCCAACAAGCGGGTGGCCTAGATGGCTCATATGTACACGGATTTGATGAGTGCGGCCTGTTAAAAGCTCAAGCTCAACAAAGGACATTTTTTTATTCGCCAATGTTTGAAGGACTTTAAATTTCGTAATCGCTTTTTGCCCTGTCGGAGACACTCTCCTGCGAGTTGGGTGATGACGATCTCGACCAATAGCTGCATCGATTGTTCCCTTTTTCTGTTTGATGACTCCGTGTACCAAGGCAAGATAGGTTCGTTTGATTTCCCGTTTTTCCAGTCTGCGGTCTAAAATCGCAGAAGCGAGTTTATCCTTTGCAAAAATGACCGCACCGGTTGTATCCTGATCAAGTCGATGGATATGACGTACCTTTGTTTGAACACCGTTTACTTGGAAATGGTAGGCAACAGCATTTGCAAGTGTACCAAGCTGGCCCTCATCGTTCGGATGTGTATCCATTCCAGGTGGTTTGTTCGCGATTAATAGATGCTCATCTTCAAATAAAATTTGTAGGTCTGGGACATACTCTGGCACGACTCCAAAATCCTCTTCAATAAAAAGATGGACCTGTAGTTTATCATTGTGTGTGAGGGGGCTGTTCCATGGCCTGGCTTCCCCTTTAAGCTTCACACCTTTTTCCATACGTAATTGATGTAGCATTTGCTTTGGCATCGACCATACATTCTTAAGTACCTCTTCAATGGTCATACCTTCCCAATCACGAGGAACCGTCACCTCGAACCATTCTCCAAATCTTTTTGTTAACATATGATAACCTCTTTTTAACGAAATATTGTTTGGTGATCGATGAAGCCCACTTTGACCGAAAAATGAGCTCGAAATGTACTTCATATCCTTTTGTGGTCCGTTCATCTTTTACCATTATGTTGCTATTTTAAAAGTATATCCAATCCACAAAGTGAATGAAAGAGAAAGGTGGTTATGGAGGAAAGACTTACCGTACCAAAAACAAAGAAACCTATGTTATTCTAGTCTTATTACTATGGAGTTACAAGGGTGGGTTTTACATTGAAAATTTTAGTAGCATCAACTCCGGAACAGGAACATCATATTACGGAGCTAATAGACTATATGTATTCTTCTATTTTCCCAACTTACTTTAAAGATGAGTATATTGGAAAATTCGAAAAATGGAATGTGTTAGCGCCAAAAGAGGAAGACGTCTACTATAATCGAACATTGGATAAGGCTTTTAAAGTCATATCAGGCCTTCAAGCGCTTATTGCAGTTCTGGAAACGATTCGAGAAGAAGGATACCAGGAATACCATGGGGAAATTTTTGCAAAGAATGTGCAAATTTTAAATGATTATGGTTATTTGTTTCCGTTCACCATTGAAGAATTTCAAAGTGAGAACAAAGAAGTGTTAAGTAAATATTCAAAACCAGCAAATCAGTATTTGGCATAATACATAAAGGCAACGGCAGCCTTTACTAGAAAAGCGCAATGCGCCTGCATATCGGCGAAAAGCATAAGACGAGCGCTGACAGAAGGTGTATTTTACCTCCCGAAGCGATTGGCTAGACCATAGAGCCGATGGCGCCTGAAGCAAGACAAGGACAAAAAATCCCTGCTCAAAATGTAGAGCAGGGATTTTCTATTATTTTGAACTTGCCATTGCACCTTCGAACCATTTTTTATATTCATTATGGTCTGGATTGTACCCGACCATACGTGAAACTTCCTTACCATTTTCAAAATGAATTAAGGTCGGTGTATATTCGATGCCATAATCTTTCCAGCCATCTTCAAACTCTAGGAGATTGAATTTCTTCAAATCAAGACCCATTTCATCAACCATTGGAATGATTACCGGAGTAGTATTTTGACAGTGTACGCATGTTGGACTATAGAAATAAACAGTCATAGTTTCGCCATTTTCTAATTTTGTTTCTAATTCGTCAGGTAAAATTTGATTTTGGTAGTTTGGATCATCTAGCTGATTAAGTGTTGCAGGATCTAAGTTGTCCTTCCCGTAAGGATTTCCTTCAGCTTTTTGCTTGTTTTGTGTTGTTGTAACAAACGCAAGCCCACCAAAAAGAACAACGATAATTGCTGTAAAAATGACAATTTTTTTCAAATCTATTTCCCTTCTTTCAACTTTTTTAATGTAATAAAGCTAGCAATTGCAATGATTGTAAAACCTATTAAAGCCAAAAACGGTATTGTTATAAAGCCAAACCAGTTTATATATTGGCCTGTACAAGGCACGATTCCACATGCAAGTGAGTTCTCACCAACTGCAGGGACCTTTTGAACAAGGTAATGGTAAATTGAGATTGAGCCACCGATGATAGAAAGAATGAATGTATAGAGCGCGATGGAGTAGTTCTTTTTAGCAATAGCGATTCCCAAAATGATAACGAGAGGGTACATAAAAATTCGCTGGTACCAGCATAAATCACAGGGTACGAATTTTTGGATTTCTGAAAAATATAGACTACCAAGCGTGGATATTAATGCGGCAGCGAAAGCAATAAATAAATACATCTCCAGCATCTTTTCATTTGTTTTAGAGTTCATCGAATCCCTCATTCCACATAAGTATACTCACCAATTATATTATCACGGCTGACGATTGTAAAATGTAAAATCTTGAAGTGAAGATATTGTGAACAAAATGTGTCCATTGTTAAGAGGGGAAAATGGACATTGCTTAATAATTCCTTATAATAGTAGGTGGAATTAGATAAACCAGGAGATGATGAATTGATTAAAGCAGTTATTTTTGATTTTGATGGATTAATTTATGATACAGAAACAAATGAATACAATGTGTTAAATGAAATCTTTCAAGAGCATGGTTCTGAGCTTCCTATGTCTGTGTGGGGAAAGGTGATTGGAACGCAAGCGGGATTCAATGCCTTTACATTTTTAGAAGAGCAAATTGGGACAAAGGTTGACCATGAGGAATTAACAAAGATAAGACGGGACCGGTTTAATGAGCGCATGAAGAACGAAGGAGCATTACCTGGTGTCGAGGAGTATCTCTCAGCTGCAAAGAAAGCAGGACTAAAAATCGGACTAGCATCAAGCTCCACTTACGATTGGGTTTCTAATCATCTAAAAAATCTGTGCTTATTTGATTATTTTGAGTGCATTCGGACTTCAGATGACGTTGAAAAGGTAAAACCAGACCCAACTTTATACTTAGAAGCAGCGAAATGCTTGGGTGTGTCTCCAGAAGAATGTCTTGTCTTTGAAGACTCTGCAAATGGTGCTCTAGCAGCGAAACGTGCAGGAATGTACTGTGTAATTGTACCGAATCAAGTAACAAAGGATCTAGATTTCTGTGAGGTCGATGATCGATTAGAATCAATGGCAGCTGTTCAGTTACAGAAATTAATAGAGAAAATTGACATTAAATAGTATTCGATAAAACATCACTTTTTTTATGAAGTGGTGTTTTTTATTTTTTGAAAAAGACTAAGTTAGCATATAGATAAAGAATTTTTGAATTTTGTTCTCTACTGCTTTTTTCCTAAATAAGATGTACAAGGATTAAAAAAGAGGAGGAAGATGAAATGAAAAAATTAATTAACCAACCTGAAGCTGTTGTTAGCGAAATGCTAGAGGGATTTGTATTAGCTCATCCAAAACATGTAAAGCAAGTTCCGAATACCTCGGTTATTGTTCGAGCAAATTCACCAATTCAAGGGAAAGTAGGGTTAGTAAGCGGAGGTGGAAGCGGGCATGAACCATCACATGGAGGTTTTGTTGGAACCGGTATGCTTGATGGTGCAGTAGCCGGTGAGGTTTTTACGTCTCCAACTCCAGATCAAGTATTTGAAGCTATTAAAGCTGTAGACGGTGGAAAAGGGGTCCTCTTAATTATTAAAAATTATACAGGAGACGTATTAAATTTTGAAATGGCAGCTGAGCTTGCAGAGGCAGATGGTATACAGGTTGCAAAAGTGATTGTTAATGATGATGTGGCAGTTGAAAATTCAACATACACCACTGGAAGACGTGGGATTGCAGGAACTGTATTTGTTCATAAAATCACAGGAGCAATGGCGGAAACTGGGGCATCACTTGAGGAAGTAGAGGCGGTAGCAAACAAGGTAATCGAAAATGTAAGATCAATGGGTATGGCCTTATCACCTTGTACCATTCCCGCTGCAGGAAAGCCTGGTTTTTCAATTGGCGAAACAGAGATGGAAATTGGAATGGGAATACATGGTGAACCAGGAATTGAACGTGGTGATATAAAAACAGCAAATGAAGTGACTGAAATTTTACTAGATAAGGTACTTGAAGACATGCAACTATCAAAAAATGAAAAGGTTGCAGTCATGATTAATGGATTAGGTGCTACACCATTAATGGAGCTTTATATTTTAAATAAAAGAATCGCAAAAATATTACAAGAGAAGGAAGTTGAGGTATATGAGACGTTTGTAGGAGAATATATGACTTCTCTCGAAATGGCAGGTTGCTCTATAACACTCCTTAAATTAGATGACCAATTAACTGAATTACTTAATGCAGACGCAGATACAGTTGCTTTTAAGAGATAAGTATATTTAAACAAGGAATGTGAGGGGATACGATGGAGTTTGGTGTAGAACAAACTAGGAAATGGATGGAGGAGCTTAATAAAAAAATCCAAGAACAAAAAGTATATCTAACAGACCTCGATCAAGCAATTGGAGATGGAGACCATGGATTAAACATGGCAAGAGGCTTTCAACAGGTTGTTATGAAAATATCAACAACAGATTATCAAGATTTAGGAGCTATATGTAAGGATATCGGGATGACACTTCTATCAAAGGTAGGAGGTGCATCTGGACCTCTATACGGTACGGTATTTTTAAAAGCGGCTAATACGCTACAAGGCAAGAAATCGGTCACCCTACCCGAATTTGCAGATGCACTTTCTGCCTCACTTGAAGGAATTAAGGTTCGAGGGAAAGCGAACGTTGGTGATAAAACAATGGTAGATGTCTGGGAGCCAGTTGTAGAGCAAATGAAAACTACGGTTGACTGGGATGCAATTCTCTCTGTTGCAAAATCAAGTATGGAAGGAACTGGGCAGCTCGAGGCTAAGAAAGGGCGGGCGGCCTACTTAGGCAAACGTTCCATTGGCCACCTAGATCCTGGTGCTGTTTCTTCCTTTTTCTTTTTTGAAAAATTAGCAGAGGCATGGAAGGGGAGAGTCATGGATGAGTAATGTAGGAATTGTGGTCATTTCACATAGCTTCGAGCTAGTTAAAGGACTACAAGCATTATTACGACAAGTTCAGCCAGCTGTTCCTGTTGCAATTGCAGGCGGAACTGAGGATGGTAGGATCGGAACCGATGTTTTTGCCATAAAAGAGGCCATTGAGCTTGTCTATTCTGAAAAAGGAGTGGTCCTCTTTTTCGACCTTGGAAGCGCACTTCTTAATGCTGAAATGGCCCTTGAATTATTAGGAAATAGAGAAAATATAAAACTAGTAGATGCTCCAATTGTTGAAGGTTCCTTTGTTGCAGTGGTTGAATCAGGCTGCGGTAGCACCTTAGATGAGGTACAACGTGCCGCGGAGGGAGTAAGGGGTCTAAATAAACTCAATCTGGAATAAACGTAATATTGGCGTTTATACGTTAAATCCTTGTAGGAGTGATATTCAATGATTGAGAAAGAGGTAACCGTTACAATTAAGGATGGTTTACATGCTAGGCCAGCTGGAGAATTGGTTCAAAATCTTAGCAGATTTACAAGTAATGTAGAAATTCAGCTTAAAAATAGATCCTATAATGCAAAGAGTATTTTAGGATTAATGGGTGCTGGAATTCGGGAAGGACAAAGAATTACAGTTAGAGTAGAAGGGCCAGACGAACAGGAAGCATTTGAATGGCTAGAGAAATTCATTTGATTCGCTTAAGGTTTCTAAAAAATTCAAATAAATGACAAATGTTAGACATGTATTAAATGGAACCGTCATATGTTGTAGTAAGTTAATAAAAGTGACGGAGAGCTGGAGAACCACGATGAACACCTATCAATAGGTTAGATTTGTCGTGGTTTTTTTAGGGGGAATTCAGCTATTTTTTACATCTTTATCCTTTTAACATAGCTATTGCAATTATTCAGTGCCCAAGCTTTTATTAACCTAAAATTTAAACGCTTACAAAAGGAGGGGCAATTCGATGACAGCTTTTATGGGTGAATTAATTGGTACGATGATTCTCGTAATCCTTGGGTGTGGTGTTGTAGCTGGTGTGGTTTTAAACAAAACCAAATCAAATGCCGGTGGATGGGTAGTTATTACCTTTGCTTGGGGGCTAGCAGTTGCAATGGCGGTTTATGCAGTGGGACAATTTAGTGGTGCTCACTTAAATCCAGCAGTAACCTTTGGTTTAGCTTTTACGGGTGCATTCTCATGGGCGGATGTACCTGCTTACATCGCAGCTCAAATGATAGGTGCAATCATTGGTGCAGCAATCGTGTTTGCTCACTATTTGCCACACTGGAAGGCTACTAGTGACCAAGGAGCAAAATTAGCAGTATTCTCAACAGATCCTGCCATTCCTCACAATTTTTCTAATCTAATTAGTGAAATCGTAGGTACTTTCGTGCTAGTGATGGGTATCTTAGCAATTGGTGCAAACGAGTTTACAGAAGGTCTTAATCCTTTAATTGTTGGATTGTTAATTGTCGTAATTGGTATGTCACTAGGGGGTACTACAGGGTATGCGATCAACCCTGCACGTGACTTAGGGCCGAGAATTGCTCACTTCTTATTGCCTATCCCAGGAAAAGGAAGCTCCAATTGGGGTTATTCATGGATTCCTGTCGTCGGGCCAATACTTGGTGGATCCTTTGGTGGTCTATTTTACAAGGCAGTATTTGAGGGTGTTTTACTAAGTGCATTTTGGTATGTATTAATTGCAATGGTTGTGGTTCTAATCCTTGCGTATGTAGGTAGCAAAAAACAAGCAAGCGTGTTTTAATTTTAAGTAAGAATAAAATTGTATGTGAAGAGGGGGCAATACTGTGGAAAAATTCATTCTTTCGTTAGACCAAGGCACCACAAGTTCACGAGCCATTTTGTTTAATCAGCAAGGAGAAATTGTACATGTCGCTCAAAAGGAATTTACTCAATTTTTTCCGAAGCCAGGCTGGGTAGAACATAATGCGAATGAAATTTGGGGTTCGATTTTAGCAGTCATGGCATCTGTTTTATCTGAATCAAATGTAAAAGCTGAGCAGGTTGCAGGAATTGGGATTACTAACCAACGTGAAACCACGGTTGTGTGGGATAAAGAAACAGGTCAGCCTGTGTATAACGCAATCGTTTGGCAATCCCGTCAAACAGCCGGCATTTGTGAAGAGTTAAAAGCAGATGGATTAAACGATACATTCCGTGAAAAAACAGGTCTCTTAATCGATGCTTATTTCTCTGGAACAAAAGTAAAATGGATTTTAGACAATGTCGAAGGTGCACGAGAAAAAGCCGAAGCAGGCGAGCTTCTCTTTGGAACGATTGATACTTGGCTTATTTGGAAGCTTTCCGGTGGAAATGCGCATGTAACCGATTACTCCAATGCCTCACGAACATTGATGTATAACATTTATGATTTAAAATGGGATGATGAGTTATTAGAGCACTTAACTGTACCTAAGTCCATGCTACCAGAGGTACGCCCATCTTCAGAAGTATATGCAAACACGGTTGATTACCATTTCTTTGGCCAAGAGGTACCAATTGCAGGTGCAGCTGGAGACCAACAGGCGGCTCTTTTTGGGCAAGCATGCTACGATGAGGGTATGGTTAAGAACACATATGGTACGGGTTGCTTCATGTTAATGAATACGGGAGAAAAAGCAGTGCCCTCCAATCACGGGTTGTTAACCACAATCGCTTGGGGCTTGAACGGAAAAGTTGAATACGCTTTAGAAGGAAGTATTTTCGTCGCTGGCTCTGCGATTCAATGGCTACGTGACGGGCTCCGCATGTTTAAGGACGCAAAGGATAGTGAAGGGTATGCTACTAAGGTTGAATCAACAGATGGTGTCTACGTTGTTCCAGCCTTCGTAGGACTTGGGGCACCTTATTGGGATAGTGATGTAAGGGGGGCTGTATTTGGTATCACTCGTGGAACCTCAAAAGAGCATTTTGTGCGGGCAACCTTAGAATCATTAGCATTCCAAACAAAGGATGTCTTAACAGCAATGGAGGCTGACTCGGGAATTTCACTGAAAACATTACGTGTAGACGGTGGGGCAGTTAAAAATAACTTCCTCATGGATTTCCAAAGTGGAATTTTAGGAGTACCGGTTGAACGTCCAGTAATTAACGAAACAACAGCGTTGGGAGCAGCATATCTAGCAGGCTTAGCTGTTGGATATTGGAAGGATCAATCGGAAATCTCGACTCAATGGGCAATCGACCAATCTTTTGAACCAACTATGGGTGACGAGCAACGCGAGGAATTATACGGCGGCTGGAAAAAGGCAGTACAGGCAGCTATGGAATTCAAATGATAAGCATGTTATTATATAGATAAGTTAATAATTCGGTAGGAGATTAGGGAGAGACCGCAGGAGCATTGGCACTATGTGCAATGTCTTTTGTGGTCTCTTTTTTCTACCTCTTTTAAGGAGTGGGGACAAATGACAAAGTTTTCAAGCATCGATAGACATTCGATTTTAGCGGACATGGAAAATGAAGTTTATGACTTATTTATTATTGGAGGAGGAATCACCGGTGCAGGAATTGCACTTGATGCTTCAACCCGTGGCCTCAAAACAGCCCTTGTTGAAATGCAGGACTTTGCAGCCGGAACATCAAGCCGTTCAACAAAGCTCGTGCATGGTGGACTTCGTTATTTGAAGCAATTTGAAGTTGGCCTAGTTGCTGAAGTAGGGAAAGAAAGAGCAATTGTCTATGAAAATGGTCCACATGTAACAACTCCAGAATGGATGCTGTTGCCACTTCATGAGGGAGGTACCTTTGGAAAGTTTTCAACATCGATCGGCCTTCGTGTTTACGATTTTTTAGCAGGAGTGAAAAAGTCAGAAAGAAGGTCCATGCTAACGGCTGAACAAACATTGGCGAAAGAGCCCCTCATTAAAAAGGACGGTCTTAAAGGTGGCGGCTACTATGTTGAATATCGGACAGATGATGCTCGCCTAACGATTGAGGTCATGAAAAAAGCTATCGAAAAAGGGACGAACGCAGTCAACTATGCGAAGGTAGAATCCTTTATTTATGAAAATGAAAAGGTCAAGGGAGTAAATGTAGTCGACCAATTGACAGGAAGAAATTATAAAATTTTTGCGAAGAAAATTATTAATGCAACAGGACCATGGGTTGATAAAATGCGTGAAGCCGACAAGTCCAAAAAAGGCAAAGTGTTAAGGCTCACTAAAGGTGTCCATATCGTGATCGACCAATCCAAGTTCCCGTTAGAACAAGCCGTTTACTATGATACCCAGGATGGACGGATGGTGTTCGCGATCCCGCGTGATGGAAAGACATACGTCGGAACAACCGATACTTTTTATGACAAGGATACTGCACACCCTACCGTCACAGCTGAAGACAGGGAATATTTGATTAATACAATTAACTACATGTTTCCAACTGTAAAAGCAAAGGACTCCGATATCGAGTCAAGCTGGGCTGGAGTACGTCCACTGATTTATGAAGAAGGAAAGGACCCTTCTGAAATTTCACGTAAGGATGAAATCTGGGTTTCTGATTCAGGTTTAATCACAATTGCTGGTGGAAAATTAACCGGATACCGCAAAATGGCCGAAACAATAGTAGACAAAGTCGGAAAGCTTTTGGAGGAAGAAGGTTTTACTGGGCTTAAACCGTGTCAAACAAAGGATATGGCTATTTCAGGGGGTAGCGTTGGCGGTTCGAAAAAGTATCTCGGGTTTGTTGCTAAAAAAGTGGAGCAGTTAATTCAAGAGTTCCAGATTTCTCATGAAGATGCAGAAAAACTAACACGATTATATGGTTCAAACATCGATATAGTAATAGGGATTATGGCGGAATCTAAAAATAAAGTAAACGAAGCCGGCCTTCCACTTCCTATACTTGCATCCATTGAATATGGAATCCAGTATGAAATGGTCACAAAACCAATCGATTTCCTCATTCGCCGAACTGGGGCAATGTTCTTCAATATTGATTGGGTCAACCAATGGAAGCAACAGATCGTTGCGTATATGGCCGAGAAGTTAAACTGGAATGAAGATGAAAAACATCGCTATGAAGTTGAGGTCGAAGCATATATCAAAGACGCAACTGAGCCAAGTAGGGAGGATATGTAATGTGTCAAACAGACGGAGGGATCCGTCTGTTTTTTTATGGTCTGGGGCAGTAAATCGTACACTTTTCCTAAATGAAAAAGTCAAGGAGGCACGAAAGCGTTTGTATCGTGCCCTTTTGCCATGAGACTATAGCAAAAGGGAAACGCAAGCGTCTGAATCGTGCCCGATAGCCAAGAGATCAAAGCAAAAG
>NZ_JBALOQ010000038.1:0-4429 GCF_036962705.1 Bacillus sp. JJ1562 | reverse complement strand
ATCAAAGCAAAAGGGTAACGCAAGAGTTTCAATCGTCCCCGATAGCCAAGAGATCCTAGCCAAAGGGTAACGAACCGCACCCCCCATATACCACCGCCCCTTATCAAAAACCAGTCTTTTTCCTCATTTTCGTTAGTAATTGTATAAATTATGATAAAATTAATTGGAAATGAACAGGATTTTATATAGAATAAGTAGAAGTTAAAACAATACATAAAGTTTACAACTAAAAACAGGAGGTTCATCATACATGAGCTGGATGGAAAAGTATAACCAATGGATTAACAAACCTGGGTTAGATCAAGAAATCAAGGATGCATTGGTTGAAAAGAAAGACAATCAAAAAGAACTTGAAGATTGCTTTTATAAAAATCTCGAGTTTGGAACTGGTGGAATGCGTGGAGAAATCGGACCAGGGACAAACCGTATGAACATATATACCGTTCGCAAGGCTTCGGCAGGGCTTGCTGCTTTTATCGAATCATTCGGTGAAGAAGCGAAGCGTCGAGGGGTTGCAATTGCATTTGACTCCCGTCATAAATCACCTGAATTTGCAATGGAGGCTGCGAAAACCCTTGCTACATATGGGATTCAAACCTACGTATTTGATGAACTCAGGCCGACACCAGAGCTTTCATATGCGGTTCGTCATTTAAATGCATTCTCAGGAATCGTTGTAACAGCGAGTCATAACCCACCCGAATATAATGGCTATAAGGTATACGGCTCTGATGGTGGACAATTACCACCTGAAGCTGCTGATACGGTAATTGAAAAAGTAAATGCAATTGAAAATGAGCTTGACTTAAAAGTTGGTAGCGAGGAAGAATTAAAGGCTTCTGGACTGATTCATATGATTGGTACAGAAATCGATAATGCATACACAGAAAAACTTAAAACAATCTCAATTAATCCAGAACTTTCACAGGTTGGGGTAAAAGTTGTATTTACACCACTTCATGGAACGGCAAACAAGCCAGTTCGTAACGGACTAAAAGCATTTGGCTACGAAAACGTTACAATCGTGAAAGAACAAGAACTTCCTGATCCAAATTTCTCAACAGTTAAATCACCGAACCCTGAAGAGCATGCAGCATTTGAATTAGCGATTAAAGAAGGTAAGAAAATCGATGCTGACATTTTAATCGCAACAGATCCAGATGCAGACCGTTTAGGGGTAGCTGTGAAGGATGACAAAGGTGAATATGTTGTCCTAACTGGAAACCAAACAGGGGCTATTTTACTTCACTACATTTTGGAAGAAAAGAAAAAGCAAGGAATGCTTCCTGAAAATGGTGTTGTTCTTAAGACAATCGTTACATCTGAAATTGGTCGGGACATCGCAAAATCATTTGGTCTTGATACAATTGATACACTTACAGGATTTAAGTTTATCGGTGAAAAAATCAAGCAATATGAACATACAGGAGAATACAAATTCCAATTCGGCTATGAAGAAAGCTATGGCTATCTTATAGGGGACTTTGCTCGTGATAAAGATGCTGTCCAAGCAGCTTTATTAGCAGTTGAAGTTTGTGCTTATTATAAAAACAAAGGCATGACTATGTATGAAGGCTTAATGGAGATTTTTGGGAAATATGGGTATTACCGCGAGGGCCTAGAATCCTTAACATTAAAAGGAAAAGAAGGTGCAGAGCAAATTAACAGTCTCCTTGCAGGCTTCCGTAGCCAGCCACCAACAAAAGTTGCTGGTCGTAAGGTAACACGAATTGAGGACTATAAGGAAAGTGTTCGCACAAACGTTGAAGAAGGAAAAAAAGAGGAAATCAAGCTTCCTAAATCAAATGTGTTGAAGTACTTCCTTGAAGATGGTTCATGGTTCTGCTTACGTCCATCAGGGACTGAACCAAAGGTGAAATTCTATTTTGGTGTTAAAGGAAATTCACTTGAGGACAGTCAAAATGTTTTAAATAGCATTTCATCAGATGTAATGGAACAAGTTCATAACACGTTAAAATAAAACGGGACCCACTGGGTCCTGTTTTTTTATGTAAGTAAGTGGGGAATTTTTTTCCCCACTTACATATGAGCAGCTAATTCTTCCATGCTTTCTGTGGATGCATGGTCTATATAACGGAGTAAAGAATATAACTGTCGTTCGATAACGGAATAGTCTTTTTCAAAATTATATGCATGTAGAAAATGTTCGATTTTTTTCGAAAGGAAATCATCCTTTGTTCGAACCATTAGAATAAGTAGGTTGTCCCACTGTGAACGATGTGTGTAGTAAAGTGCTTTGTCGTAATCTACTGTATTCACTGCTTTTCCCTCCTTCGTAGGAGTTGATTATAGTTTGTGGAGAAAACAAGATTTTTCACGGTGTAAATCTTGGACAAGAAGCCAAAACAATTTTGAATACATAATCGAGAGTTATTGTATTTTGGGAAAAAATAAAATGACTAATATCTCCTGATAAAGCGCAAAATACAATTGATTTTCTACATAGGAGGTAAAGATAATGGCAAAAAAAATATTCATTCCAATTTTCTGTAGTATGTTCCTTTTGGCTGGGGGTGGCCTTGTAAGCGCGCAACAGAAACCACCTCAAAAACCGCCACAGCAACAACAACAGCTTCCAACAGATTATGAAAAATGGGGTAAAATTGCAGTTGACGTTGCGAAGTTAAATTTCCCGGACAGTAAAATTAGTGATTATCAATATAAGGGGCGAGAAGAAATCACTGATAAGCAATCAAAGGATACGTTTGAATTAACAGTTCAATCAAAAGATCGTACGTTCAGAGCAAAGGTAATGATCCTGTTTAATCCACAAACGGAGTCCCTCTTATCACTAAGCATTGAAGAAGTAAAGTAAGTGATGAAAATGGCCACAAATTGTGGCCATTTTCGGTTAAAAACATGTAACATTGAAATCCCCCATTCATCATTTTGATCAATTGCTCATAAATTGTGATAAGGACGAAAAGGGGGAGATCAACTGTGAGAGATTCTGATCGTCAGGCACTCCAGTATGCAATTGATGAAATTACAGAAATTGCAGAAGGTTTTGGGCTTGATTTTTATCCAATGAGATATGAAATTTGTCCGGCAGATATAATTTATACATTTGGTGCTTACGGGATGCCAACGCGTTTTTCCCATTGGAGCTTCGGAAAGCAATTTTATCGAATGAAGCTGCAGTATGATTTAGGATTAAGTAAGATTTACGAGCTCGTTATCAATTCTAACCCTTGTTATGCGTTTTTGCTTGATTCCAATTCCCTCATTCAAAACAAATTAATCGTCGCCCACGTACTTGCTCACTGTGATTTTTTCAAGAATAATTTTCGTTTTAGCAATACAAAACGAGATATGGTCGAAAGCATGGCCGCAACCGCTGAGCGGGTAAAACATTATGAGCATTTATATGGAAAACTTGAGGTGGAGACGTTTTTAGATGCAGTATTAGCTATCCAAGAGCACATCGACCCATCTCTAATGAGACCAAAACTTTCATGGAGTCTTGAAGATAAAGATGAGGAAGAAGTAAAACGGAAACCGACGCCTTATGATGATTTATGGGGCTTGGATAAAAAGGCAACAAATCCCCAACCGTCCCATCGGAAGAAAAAGAAGTTCCCTCCACAGCCCGAAAAAGATGTTCTTTTATTTATTGAACAATACAGTCGAGAGCTAGAGGATTGGCAACGCGATATTTTAACAATGATGCGAGAAGAAATGCTCTATTTCTGGCCACAGCTTGAAACGAAAATCATGAACGAAGGCTGGGCTTCTTATTGGCACCAACGCATTATTCGAGAAATGGATCTGACGTCAGATGAAGCAATCGAGTTTGCTAAGCTCAATGCAGGTGTTGTTCAGCCGTCAAAAACAAGCATTAATCCATATTATTTAGGTTTAAAAATCTTTGAGGATATCGAGGAACGCTATAATAATCCTTCAAAAGAGATGTTAGAGCGCGGTGTAAAGCCAGGTTCTGGCCGGGAAAAAATATTCGAAGTGCGTGAAGTCGAATCTGATATCTCGTTCATTCGAAATTATTTAACGAAGGATTTAGTTTTACGTGAGGATATGTATCTGTTCCAAAAACAAGGTCGAGATTACAAAATCATTGATAAACAGTGGGAGCAGGTTCGTGACCAGCTCGTTAACATGCGGGTGAATGGGGGCTTTCCTTATATTACGGTCAATGATGGCGACTATTTAAAAAGCGGTGAGATCTACCTAAAGCACTGGTATGAAGATATTGAACTAGACTTAAAATATCTTGAAAAAGTACTACCTTACATTTACCAACTTTGGGGCCGACCTGTCCATATGGAAACCATACTTGAGAATAAAACAGTCGTCTTTACTTACGACGGAAAGACGGTACATCGGAAATATATTTAGAATACAAAGAACAAAGAACAGTCCCCTAGGACTGTTCTTTCAGACTGTAGACAAA
>NZ_JBALOQ010000037.1:0-20001 GCF_036962705.1 Bacillus sp. JJ1562 | reverse complement strand
CCATTATTGTCATTTATATTTACTTTTAAACTATAATGAGAAGTTCAGTATACTGAACTTCTCATTATTCTTCTATTTTGGAAGAGAGGATGCATAAATATAGTTCATAGGAGATCTAATAGAAGAAGTTCTAGAGTATTTTGAAATGCTAATGGTGAAACCCAAGGTTTGAAGCCCATAGTAGGTGTGATCAGCTTAGAGTCTATAAGTGCAATGCAAAATTTGGGGATGAACTTTTCATCAATTATTCTACAAAGGAACTATTGATTAAGGGTGTTAAAAATTAAACTTGCTAAAAAGGAATTGAAATTATTGAATTCCTATTAATGAACAGCGTTCATTTTTAAGAGTTATGTTGAGCCAAATAAATTTTGGGTATATAAAATTTTTATAGGTTCTTCCTCTTATTTATTGAAATGCTAGTCGTTTTATTAGTCGTTTCAATTTTGCTGTTGATAACTGTGCCGAATGTGACGAAGCATAATACGGTAATAAAGGATAAGGGCTGTGATGCAATGGTTAAAATGGTTGAAGCCCAGGTGCAAGCTTATGAGTTGGAAAAAGACAAGGTTCCGACGGTGGCGGAATTATCCACTGAAGGCTATCTGAAAAACGGAATTCCTGCTTGTCCAAATGGTGATAAGATTACAATTACAAATGGAGTTGTAGTTGCTTCACCTCCACAAAATGAATAATAAAGGCTTCACCTTAATTGAAGCATTAATAGTCTTATCAATCGTCATCATTATTTCCTCGATCAGTCTTCTACAGCTTAGACCACTACATGAATCGAAAAAGATGGATCAATTTCTGGAGCAGCTTCAAAACGATATTTTCTTTAGTCAACAGTATGCAATCAGTCATAGTGAAACGACAATGCTTTATTTTAGTCCGAGTGGGTCTTATTATCGCCTAACTAGAGGGAGTTCTTATGAAGTTATTTTCCTTCGTAAGGTTGATCCAGCAATTCGTATTCAACTTACAACGCTTGGACAAAATTTAGTTTTTACAAGTAATGGGAATATCCAACGTGCTGGTGAAATTCGATTTAGTTATAAGGAGAGCACCTATGTCGTTACGTTCTTATTAGGAAAGGGTAGGTTCTATGTTAGTAAAAGATAAGCGGGGATTTACAATGGTGGAGATGCTCCTCTCAGTTTCTATATGGTTTCTGCTTTGTGTGACGCTTCTTCCTCAGCTAATGCTTATTATGACAGAACGAAGGAATACAGAAATTTTTAATATGGGAAATCAATTGCTATCTGAGGAGCTGCAAAATGAGTATAACGGTGCATCAACATTAAATAATGTGGTAAAAGACGGGATTACCTACAAATTTACGAAAAACTTTAATGAGGAGCTTCAAAAATGGGAGTTATGTGTAACTTGGGAGGACAAGCTTTCAAAAACGTATGAAAGATGTGGATATGTAAATGGTGAGTAATGAAAAGGGTTTTACATTTGTTGAGATGCTCGTCACCTTTTCAATCCTGTTTGTTATTCTTTCATTTATCACACCTTTCCTTGGTATAGTGTTTCGGGATAATGGTGAACAATTTAACAAGTTAGAATGGCAAATTTTAATTCAACAAATGAAAATGGAAATCCGTGAAGCAAGTGAAATATCCGTTAATGGAGCGTCTGTGTCCTTTAAGAATGCAGCAGGTGATGTAGTGAGCTTTGAAAAATACACAGATAAAATAAGAAGAAGGGTTAATGCGAAAGGGCATGAGTTGTTGCTTCAACATATTACGGATGTCACATTTGAACCAAAAACAAATGGTTTTTTGATTTCAGTTGTAACGGTTGATGGGAAATCATATCAAGCCTTGATCTCTTCCCTTACAACGGTGGAGGTTGGGTAAAATGAACAATGAAAAAGGATTTATCCTTCCGGTTACAATCGCAATTTCCTTTTTGTTTTTCCTTATTTTCACTTCCCAAGTCAATGCGTACTTAACAGAAAAGGCCTTCTCAAAGGAAACTGAAGAAATATTAATTTTGGAGAATTTGATGCAGCTAGGAGTTGGTGACATGAAGGTAAAATTACAGGATGAAGTAGAAAGCATGAAATCAACCGGTGTATTCAACTATCCAACAGGTAATGTAACTTATACCGTTTCTCCACTTACTTCATCAACATCGCAGATTACCATAGCATGTAAGACAACTGAACAACGCAAAAGCAGTGCCCGTTTCGTGTACAATTATGAAACAAAAGAGATTAACTCTTGGTTTGATTTACGTTAAAAACAAAATACTAAAACAAATCTGGACGATGTTATCAATGCCAAACTTTCGTGGTTACATTTGCAAAAAGGTGGAAATAATAACACTAAGGCTTGAAAAAGGTAGGTGTTATCATGTCTACGAACGATTATGTGAAATTTGTAACCCAACAGTTTGTAAAGTTTATAGACCAGCCAAAAGAAGTTCGCAAGGCTACGAGGCAGCAGAGAAAAGAAGAACAGGCACCATTAACAAATCGCTGGTTTGGAATTATGCCACTTGCCGTTTCACTCATGTTTAAGAAGAATAAAAAAAGAAAGAGCTGACAGCTTTTACTGTCGGCTCTCTTTTTGCTTAGTACCAAAATCCTCCACCATATGGATAATACGGTGGACCATAAAATGGATATCCGAATCCGCCGCCATAGAAATACGGATTGAAAATTGCGCTACCTACAAGCCCTCCTAATAAGCCGCCTATAAATGGTGCACCCCAAAAAAATCTTCCTTGTCTGCCAAAACCATGACCAAAGCCTATTGGTCTTCTATAAGGTCCCATCCTATTCCCTCCTATTTCATGATATCCCCTTTACGTGCACGGGATTTATCTTTTTTTTCGTGAGTGGGCTAGAATTTGCTCCTCATTCTTGCCTCACTAACATGGATATGTAACCATAGGACAGATGTAGTGGGCGTTTGTCTACATTTTGAAAAATTATTTATAAAATCCCAAATTCCCTGTGCATCGTTTCTATTCACAACCTGAAACTAGTATGATAGAGTAGTAGGTACTTAAAAAGTAGGAGTGACAGGTTAGATGACTACGAAAAAAGAAAAAATTGTCGATCAGTTGAATCGACCACTACGAGATTTGCGCATTTCTGTCACAGATCAATGCAATTTCCGTTGCTCTTATTGTATGCCTAAAGAGATCTTTGGGGATGATTATAAATTCTTAAAGCAAGGAGAACTATTATCCTTTACTGAAATAGAAACATTGACAAAAAGCTTTGTCAAACTAGGCGTGCAAAAGATTCGGTTAACCGGTGGAGAACCTTTAGTAAGAAAAAATGTCCATGAACTTGTTGAGCGTTTAACTCATATAGAAGGTATTGAAGATATTGCCCTCACTACAAATGGGATATTTTTACCAAAATATGCAAAACAATTAAAGGAAGCAGGACTTCAGCGTGTCAATGTAAGCCTTGATGCAATCGACAATGATGTTTTTAAAGGAATGAATGGTCGCTCCGTTGGCTTAAAGCCAGTATTAGCGGGAATTGAAGCCGCACAGGAAGCGGGACTCCATGTGAAAATGAACATGGTCGTTCAAAAAGGAAAAAATGTTTCACAAATTTTACCGATGGCCCGTTTCTTTAAAGAAAAAGGGATTACGCTTCGCTTTATCGAGTTTATGGATGTTGGAACAACAAACGGATGGAATTTCGACCAGGTTGTTTCGAAAAAAGCGATACATGACCTAATCAATAATGAAATGTCATTAGAACCAGTTGATGCCGATTATTTCGGTGAAGTAGCAAAAAGATACCGTTATGTAGGTTCAGACGTGGAAATTGGTTTCATTTCATCTGTTACAGAATCCTTCTGCTCAAGCTGCACAAGAGCAAGAATTTCTGCAGACGGAAAGCTGTATACATGCCTATTTGCAACAGCAGGCCATGATTTAAGGTCATTAGTTCGTTCGGGTGCTTCTGAAATTGATATTGATGAAACTCTTACATCAATTTGGCAGGCAAGGCGTGATCGATACTCAGATGAACGAACAAAGGAAACAGCTAAGAAACGTAAGAAAATTGAAATGTCCTATATTGGTGGCTAAATGAAAAAGAGGTGCTAGGTCCGCACCTCTTTTTTGTGATGAATTATGCAGTTGATTTTTCCGCTCTTCCTGATCGCACCAACCAGCGGTGGATAGGGATTTCAACTAATGTAATAACAAGGGCTGTTAATATCGCACCCCAGAGAGTGACTCTTGCACCATCTAAAAACAATGAAACAAAATAAACGAGAATTGCTGCTGCAATGAAATCTGCAATATCAGTCATTACAGTTGTATTTCTTCTAAGCATCATTACTTCCACTAAGTGACCAACAATGGCTAAAACTATACCAACCACGATTGGTTGATACCATGAAACATAATCTACACTATCAAAAATACCAGAACAAAGTGCTACAACTAAAGGTAATAAAATAATCTTCATAATAAATCCAGTCATAGCATTCACACCTCCTTTACGTGATATTTTTTACATTAAATTAAGATAATATGTAAATGTACTAACGATCTGTTTCGACAACCGTTATATTTTTTACTCTTTCCGTATCCGGTTCAAAGGTGATATTTATAAAAACTCCGAATTCCCGATTATTCTGCTTTAACCAAAGCTTGAAACGTTCAACATACATCCCATTCTTCTTATATCTTCCAACATGTAAATAATCCAAAATTTGGGCGGAGGGGTACCGTTTTTTTGTTTCCTCCATCGCGAGCTTTCCCCATTTTGCATATTCAGGTACCGTTTTTTTAGATTCAGCTGTTGTAATCGAAGAATCATTAAAGAAAAAAATAGTCGGGGATAGCAACAAACTAAAGCAGCATCCGATCAATATTTTCCGTATCACGACAAACACCTCACTTTTCTCTTAGATTTCCCATTCATCCGGTAAATTTATGCAGATTAAATGGAAGGGTATGGTATTAAGGTGTGGATTGTGGAAAAAATTTCAAATTTTATTTATTTAATGATCAATCGTTTCATCTCGGAACGCTGTTTATGTGCTGTATGAATTGCCCTTATGGCGCACATATTATCATTATGTGAAATGTTGTATGTAGGAGGAACATCATGCGTAAACGACTGTTTTTTTGGATGATAATATTATTAAGTGTATCCTTGCTTGTTAGCTGTAAGGGTGATGACAAAGCAAAAGATAAAGATAAAAAAGATGATGCAAAAGCAAAAATCCAACAAGTAGAAGATAAATTAATCAATCTCGGATCTTTAGGCTTTACAACAGATGATCTCGTTAAAAACTGGAATGAAGCTCAAGCAACAATAGAGGATGCAGGCTCCTATCAAATCGATCAAATAAACGTAACAAATGGCGAATTTAGAAAAGATGTAAGTGATGGACTCATTTTGGAAGGGCTCGTAAATGAACAAACAAATGAAGTAATTAGACTATCCCTTGTGAAAAAAGACATCGAATCAGATAGCCTAAATACAGCACTAGACAAATATGAGGACACAATTGCTGCATTCTTTCTGCTAGTGGCTGTTACTAACACAGAGGAAGCCGTAAAAGAAGACGACATCGGAAAAATTACTAATAAATTAGGACTTCTTAGTGACAATGAAAAGAAAATTAATGGGACCGCAACATTGAACAATGTTACGTATAAGGCTGAGGAAAATGAGCGAGGATTGGTGTTATCGGCGGTGGAAAATACGGAATGAAAAAACCTTGGAAGGTTTAGTCCTTTCAAGGTTTTTCCACTTTATTCATTTTTGTCTTGTAGCAGGACTGTTTTTAGTTGTTCAACAATTTCATCAAATTCTTTACCTTCAGTTTCGATACCATGTTGTTTTGCTGTATCTATGATTTGATTTCTTCTAGAATCTGGTTTCATCCGTAGTTCCTCGTATTTATTTGAGGGGGCTTCTGTCAATTCTGGTTTCTCACTATACTTTTCTTTCATTTCTGTTATTAGTTCTTCCTCAGATTTTCCTTCAACATCAATTCCTGTTTCTTTAGCCTTTTGCTGAAGGATATTCGATTTAATTTCAGATTGTATTGTTTCTGTATCCTTACCGTTAGTTGAAATACCTAATTCCTTTGTAATATTTCCATAGTGTTTACTATCTCTTGCCCGTTGGTGAAGCTTACTGGTAGGATCTGAATTTGTCGAGTCTTTAGTAATTTTATTATGTTTTTCATTTGTATGTGAATCTTTTACCTTTGTATCTTCACTTGCTAAAACTGGTAATATTTGTGTGAAGCCCAAACATATTACACCTATTAAACCAGTTATCAAAATTAATTTTTTCATTGGTATTCACTTTCTCTCCTTTCACTAATTATGGGTAGGTTGATTTGAACCAGCTAACAATTAGAGATTTACATCTTCACTATTTCCATAGTTGCTTAGTTTTATTACATAGTATCTGGATGCATTTATGGTTCTGTCGCTTTATCAATATTATTCCCTCCTTTGTTTTTTTTGTGGTCATTTTTCCAGTTTCTAAATTTTATAAAGTTTTGAATTTCCCGGAAGTCATCTTTACTTAATCCTTCTTCAATTGCAATCTTTAATAATTTTGTCCACTCCTCATCAAGTATTCCGTTTGTATTAGGATCTGTTTTTTCTTCCCCTAATAAATATTCGATACTTGTATCGAGTGGCTTTGAAATCTTAGATAAGAATTGAAGAGAAGGATTTTTTTGTACATCTCGTTCAATATAACTCAAATAAGACTTCGAAACCCCAGCACGTTTTGCAAGCTCTGTAATGCTGAGTCTTTTCACCTTTCGTAATTCCTTAATCCTGGAACCAATCATCTTCCTTCTCCTTCATAATGTGAATACCCGCGTGTTCATTATAAGGGATATTTCGTTCTTAATAAAATAATAAAATAGTAAGAAAACAGGAGGTATTTCGAGAAAAAGAACGAATTTCGTTCTTTATTAAGAAAAAATGGCTTATTTTGGGATTTTCCAATTATAGGACATATGAATTATACTCACATTGTAAGTTCGTTAGAAAGAACAAAAACGAACTTTACAAAGTACATATCTTGGTTGATCTCCTTATCAATACATAAGGATTCAATATAAAAATTATTAAAGGGAAAAAGAGGAGGAAACAAAATGAGTTTGAAAAAGAAATTAGGTTTAGGCGTAGCATCAGCGGCACTAGGATTATCACTAATCGGGGGAGGAACATTTGCATACTTCAGTGATACAGAAGTATCGAACAATACGTTTGCAGCTGGTACATTGGATCTAGCAGTTAATCCATCTGTTGTTATTGATGTAGATAACTTAAAACCTGGTGACATTATGGTTCGTGAATTCGCATTAGAGAACAATGGAACACTTGATATTTCATCAATTGATTTAGCTACTGCTTACAATGTTGTAGATGCTAATGGTAATAATGTGGATGATTTCGGTAAACACATTAAGGTTCTATTCCTTGAGAATGCTGATAAAACTGGTGATGGTTGGGTAATCGGTGACTATAATGATGTAATTTCTGAAACTACATTGTTTGATCTTCAAAATATGACTCCAGATGCTGTTGAGAACGTTCAACACTGGATTACTTGGTTATTTGGTCTTAATGGTGAGGATAGCGGTTTAGAAGCAGGTTCTAGCGACCAAATGTATGTTGCATTTGAATTTGTAGACAATGGTGCAGATCAAAACGAATTCCAAGGTGACGCTTTAGAGCTTGAGTGGACATTTACTGCTCACCAAACTGAAGGGGAACTAAGATAATTTATCATAATTGAAATAAAGGAAGGAGATTCAATCTCCTTCCTTGCATACATACTAGACAAGTCAAACTGTATTGTTATGTAAAAGTTGTTCTATATAAAAAACATTAAGATTTGAAGGGGGATTGAAAATGAGTATTAAGAAAAAAATAGGTTTATCTACTGCAGCAGCTGTTCTAGGATTAAGTTTAATTGGCGGGGGTACGTTCGCATATTTTAGTGATACAGAAGTAACGAACAATACATTTGCTGCTGGAACGTTAGATATTGGGTTAAAAGGTGTAGATGATAAAGTAGAAGTTGATTTAAGTATTGATAATATGAAGCCAGGTGATTGGAAAGTACATCAAATCCGCATATATAACGAAGGAAGTTTGGATGTTAACGATGTAAAACTTAATGTAGATTATGAAATATCTGATGTAGATGGGAATAATAATGGCGAAGATTATGCTGATCATATTTTAGTACACATTATGAAGCAAGGATCAAGGGAAGTTGTGGCGGATTGGGTACCACTTTCACAAATTGAAGATTTAGTTGTGGCCAATAATTTAAAACCAAAGAGTGGAAAAGCGAACCAAACAGACAATAGACAAACTCTCCGAGTTGACTTTAAATTCAATGATAATGGCCAAGATCAAAATATCTTTCAAGGTGATTCAATAGATTTTAAATTTAGCTTTGAAGCAAGCCAAAAAGAGGGAGAATTAAGATAGATAATGAAGGGAAGGAGATCTTCTCCTTCCTCTTTATAGATATTTATGAACACATATGGGTAACTTTGTTTTCATAAATATCTATAAATACTGTAATGAAGAAGGGCGGAACAAAAATATGAATGAGAAAAGTAGATTGCTAAAAGGATTAATACAAAGAAAAAAACGATTTTTTGCCATTTTAAAAATAGTCCTAGTATTTTATTTAATGATTTTCTCAATCAAATATGTGACATCAACTACATCTGCCTACTTCTACTCTAAAGGTGAAGCAACAGTATCACTAACGGCTGGAACATGGGCGGATAATAGCAGATTAGAATTTACCGATAGAGGTAATTTAAATATACAAGGCTGTCCAGCAACAATGGTAGTTAATATAAAGAATATGAGTAATAGTGATATGAATTCACCAAGTAAATTTGAAATTTACTATGTTGATAAGGATAAGGATGGCGGAAAGGATAAGGGAGGAAACCCGAAAATTCACGGAACAAAAACAGATATTCCTGAAGGACAGAATGTAATACCTGCTTTGAAAAGTGGAGAACAAACAAAGCTTAGCTTTGAAACCAATCAAGATACTGGGGAAGGTTTTTACAACTTTTATGCATATCAAACAAATAAATCTATTGATAATGACTGGAGTGTAAAAGTAAAAGTTAAATGTAAGAGTAATAATGGCAAAACAATAAATGAGCAAAATGATGCGCCTAAAGAAGAACTGCCTAAGGAATCAGTAGAAAATGAAAAAACAGACACGCCAGAAACAAAACCTTCAGAAGAAACAGGATCAGATGGAAATACAAATCAGACACCAGAAAATAACGAACAAACATCTACGGATGAAAATTCAGAAAATCCATTACCGAACCAAGGAAATAATAATAACAAAAGTAAAGATGCAGTAAATAACTCAGTTCCAAATGAAATTACAAATGTCGAAGGAAATAAGGAGAATGATGGACAATGAAAAAGAAAATTTTCAAATGGTTAAATCATTTAGTTACTGGTTTATTAGTAGTTTTATTAATATGCGTTGCATCACTAGTTGTAACATCTAAACTCTCCGGAGGAGAACCTTCTGTATTTGGATATCAACTAAAAACAGTTTTATCAGGTTCGATGGAGCCAGGTATAAAAACAGGTTCAATTATTGCAGTTAAAACAGGTGGAGATATGACTCGTTTTAAAGAAAATGATGTTATTACATTTATGGAGGAAGACGAAAAACTAATTACCCACAGAATTGTTGAAGTTATCAATAATGGGAAGCAAGTGATGTATCGGACAAAAGGGGATAATAATAATACAGAAGATATAAATCCAGTATTAGCTCAAAATGTAGTAGCTGAATATCGTGGTTTTACTATACCTTATCTTGGATACTTTGCGGATTTTGTTGATTCCAAAAAAGGAATTATTTTATTAATGATCGTGCCAGGAATTCTAATTTTCCTATTCTCTATTTTCACGATTTGGAGAACAATTTCGAAAATTGATTTAAATAACAAGACAAATGACCCAATTGAAGAGACTAAAACAAATTAATTAAGGATCAATATTTTTTAATATTGATCCCCTTCTAGGAAAGGAAGGGAGCATAAATGAAGAAGAGAAAGAGTTTTCTTAGAAAAATATTTTTTATTTCAATATGTACGTTTCTATTTTTTTCTCAAATAAACCAAGTCTCAGCGTCCCCATCGAAAAATAGTAAGGTAATAGACATCATGACAACCCCTGAAAAAATATTATTTGATATTGATAATTTTAAGCCTGGTGACTGGGCAACAAGAACCTTAACAATAAAGAACAGTGGTTCGGAGGATTTTAAATATTTAACTTCAGCAGATCGAAAGTCAGGTTCAAAAGAATTGTATGAATCGTTAATTCTTACTATTTCCGATAGTGGTGGAGAGGTTTTTAAAGGTAAGCTTGGAGATTTTAAAAAAATAGATCCTAGAACAATTGAAAGTGGAAAACAGGAAGAATTAAATTTTACAGTAGAATTCCCCCCCAATTTAGGTAATGAATATCAAGGTTTAACAACTGAAGTGGAAATGAAGTTCTATGCAGAGGGTACATTAGGAGGAGTTCTCCCTGTTGATGGACCAAAACTGCCTGAAACGGGAACAAATACGTTTAACATTCTGATTGCAGGCATTGCTTTAGTTGTAGGTGGTAGTATTTTATTTTTCATCCTAAGAAGAAAACGATTAAGAACGGTTCACTAATCAATATTTATTTTTAAGGAGCGATTATTACTTCGTTGTTCTTTATTAAGAATTGATTTGATTGGAAATAGGATATATCCATGTACCGGTATAAACTTGGCTTTAAGTTCACAATTCAAAATCAAGAGAGGTTCCCAATGAAAATCATCATCATCCTCCTAGCAATCTTAAATCTACTAGACGCGTTTATCACACATTTTGGGATCCTTGGTGGTCATATTTCTGAAGCAAATCCATTAATGTTTACATTATACGACATACATCCATTTTTATTTCTTTGTATAAAAGCAATGCTTTCTTTCTTTTTAATTTCACTAATATATATCATTCGTTTTCCAGTGAACAAACTAATTCGATCACTTTCCTGTATAGCCACTGCAATGTACGCATATGTCTTTTTCCTCCATGGCTATTGGATTACGCAAATATTTTAAAAATGGAGGAAACCCAATGTATACCAAAACATGCCCACAATGTAACCAGCCATCCTTCAGCAGCAGCAAGCTCGGCAAATGGAATTGCCCGATCTGTCAAACTGAACTTTCAAGTCTTCTTGCACGTGATGCCGGTGAGCTTTTTCCTGAAGTATTAACTAAGAAATACCCAACTACCCATCAATCCCATTCCGACTATATTTCCAATTTCGAAACATACATATAAAATAAAAAATGCTTCAGGCAACCGATGTTACCGAAGCATTTTTTATTTATTGTCCATTTTCCATTTGTTAAATTCTAAGAATGATCGAAATTCCTCTTTGGAAACTCCTGATTTCATTGCCTCTCGTACAAGCCTTGTCCATTCTGAATCAAGTTCTACACTCTCAGGTTCTGATTGTTCATGGAGTAATTCATTGACGGTTACGCCTAATACTGTAGATATTTTTTCAAGAAACTGGATAGAAGGATTTGATTGGAGATTCCGTTCGATAGAGCTCAAGTATGATTTGGCAACTCCTGCGCGATCCGCTAGTTCAGATAATGATAATTGTTTTTGTAGGCGATATGTTTTAATACGTTGACCAATCATGACTTTTCACCTTCCTTCCTCTACCCATTATAACATATAACGAAGAATATGTTTTATAATAAGAACACAAAAAATGAAAATAAAAAGAACCCGGAACTTATCGAGTTCTTTAGCATCCATATGTTTCCAACCCGTTGTGTAAAAGGTTGCTGTATGTATTAAGAAGGTCTGTTATGCTGTTTTACTTTGGAGGAAAGCATGAATATCCTGGACGCTCATTCCCATCTCCACTGCTTCCAATATAAGGTCGATCCATTCGTGATCTAATTGTCCGTTCTTGTTTTGTACTTCATTTAACATTTGATTTCCTCCCAAAATACATTTGTATTCCAGGCAGTCCAGCCATCATAATTGAAATCTCCAATCTTAGACCTGTGACTTTGCGTCCCTATTTTTCAATAGGTTTGCCTTTGTCTGTTCGAACCTCAGCTGACTGACCTAAAACGATAGTCCATACATGGATAGAACCTTTGTATTACATTTAGAAGTATAAAACATGGGAATCAATCTTTCTGTAAAAATCTGTCGATGTCAAAATATTTACAAAAAATAAACAAATGATTGTCTAACACATCGAAATATGACCTCCTGTTACCATTTATGTAGAATGAACTCGAATGATAGGAGGAAGGACCTATGAATTGTTAATAAGATAGAAAAAGGGGTTGATATATAATGCCATTCAGATACGATTTTTTGTAAAATTTCCAAAAAAATGTAAGGTATTTGTCGAACGATTTATTGGGAAAATCCCCTAAATAAATGTAACCTACCCCCAAAAATGAGGATAGGCCTATTTTAGAATGCGTTTTGACAAAGATAAAATAATCCGCCATTGATAATTTCGACAAGAACTTTCGGTTCGTATTGTTCCTTGAGGGCTTCTTTTTCAATTTTATAGCTTTCTGGTTTTTCGTCGATCCCCTCATAAAAGGCATCTAACAGAGTTAAGTCTTCATCCCAGCGTTGTCTCGCTTCATCTGCCCAAGCATGCTCCTGTGTTTCTGCATAGCCTCTCACATATTGCTGAAGTCGATTCACACCACTTTGCGGTTTAACTAATGGTGACATCGTGTATGTTAAATCTGGTATTTTCGGAGTAAGTGAGAGCTTCTCGAGTTTTTCCTGAAATTCCTCAACTATAATTCCATTGATTAGCTGTAACCCGAGTGACATTAGCACATCACGCTTACGGTCACTCTTATACGAAACCTTCACATTTAACCCAAGCCATGGATAAAGTGGTGTATTACCCTGCACACCAGGAGGTTTTTGTTGATACAACCGTATATAGCTTGCCAGCTTTTTCGTTGATTCAAAAATTTGATGTAAACGGGGAGCCCCGAAATGGATAAAGTCACCTTTTACGTTATCAGGTGTTTGATCCCGATCCGTAATTAATGTTAGCTTCATTGGATTCGGTTCTCCACCTGTTTTTTCAACATATGTCCAATAAAAAGGACGGTTCATTAATTGTTTATCTAGATCTATTGTCAATTGCACTGTCATATAACCGGGCTGGCGTTCAAGAATTTCACAATGGTTGGATACAAAATATTTCTCTAGAAAATTAACGATTTCCTGTTGCTGCACGCTGCTCACCACCGTTTTGTTCTTCAAAGCTTATAATAGAAGTTAAATTCTCCATCTTAATTTTCATCTCACCCTCGCTCCTTGAACGGAGCATGATATCCTGAATATGGTCTTCAATGTTTCCGAGATCTAATCTTGTTAAAATATCATCCAACTGCCCAATGACGCGTTCAAACAGATTAATTTTTTCATATAATAGCTTTAAAATATGCTCTTCAACCGTGTTCTTCGTTGCAAAATTATAAATATGGACATCTTTTTCTTGACCAAGACGATGAATACGACCTATGCGTTGCTCAAGCCTCATCGGATTCCAAGGAAGATCATAATTGATAATATGATTACAGAATTGTAGGTTAATCCCTTCGCCACCGGCCTCAGTTGCAATCAACACCTGGAATTTTCCTTTAAATAATTCTCTCATCCAATCCTTTTTCCCACGCTTGAATCCACCTCTAAAAGGAACTGATGAAATGCCATTTTGCTGCAGGAACCATTGCAAATACATTTGTGTCGCACGATATTCGGTAAAAATAATTACTTTATCATCAATTTGCTTGATTAATTCAACTGCTTTTTCAGCCTTTGAGTTTTGGGTGACCTGTTCGACCTTTTTCATGAGCCCCATAACCATATCCTCAGGTGCCGTAGCACTGCCATCCTCATTTTTCTTCTCAAGCATCTTTTTTAATGTAAAATAGACAGCTTCGCGACTACTACAAGCCTCTCTTTGCAAAGTTAGAATCGAGAACATACTGGATGCAAATCCTGAAGAGCTAGACCGATAAGCAGAAATTGCGTCATATAGCTCCTGTTCAGTCTCTGAAAACTCAATCGGAACAGCTTCAACCTTCCGTTTTGTCCATTCAATTCCCGTGTCATCACGGCGATTTCGAATCATCACTTTATTGACCAATTCCTTCAAATGCTCATGATCATCGATAGAGCGGCTCTTTTTCCCGAATGATTCCTCGAAATTCTCCTGATTACCTAAATGTCCGGGCTTAAGTAACGACACTAGATTAAAAATCTCATCAATTCGGTTTTGAATCGGGGTAGCCGTTAATAGTAAACAAAACTTCTTTTTTAGGTTTTGAACAAATTCATAGTTTTTTGTTTTATTGTTTTTTAGCTTATGAGCCTCGTCAATGATGATTAAATCGTAATCCTGCTCATATACGATTTCCCGATGTGGACTTCTTTTTGCTGTATCGATTGAAGAAACAATCACATCATATTGTTCCCACATATAGCTCTTTTTCTGCTGGACCGCGGGAATATAGAACTTTTGATTTAATTCCGAACCCCATTGAGAAACAAGGGAAGCTGGTACAAGAATCAATACTTTTTTCACGAGTCCACGAATCATGTATTCTTTTAAAATCAGGCCAGCCTCAATTGTTTTTCCGAGTCCAACTTCATCAGCTAAAATCGCTTTTCCATTCATTTTTTCAACCACTTGTTTAGCAACCTCAAGCTGATGGGGAAGTGGTGTTAACTGTGGTAAATGCTTAGGTGCCTGAAGACCTTCGAATTCAGGTATCGACTGGTGTTTTTCCACTTCAAATGCAAGCTTATATAACTCCCAGTTCGCCCAAGGACCGTCATCGTCAATTCTTTGCAAAAAGTCACCTTGCCACGACTGATCAAATTCAAAATCGACATTCATATATTCACAGTCCTTTCATAGTTGAGTATGTTATTCATATAGAAGAAAGTGAACTTTCTCTTAAAATCCGAACATTTTACTAAAATGATAAATTAATGTTAAGAAAATAATTTATTGCCCAAATCGCTCAATGATGGTAGGATGAAGGTAGTTCGAAAACGCTTCTTTAATGGTTATAGAAGGGTTAAGCGATATTTCCTATTTGATAAATTGTAAGCGTTTGTGGTGGACTTGGATAATTTTCCATAGTCGTTTCGTTAGTATTACCAAAAAAATGAAAAATATGAAGACCGCGGATGACAACAAGGGGAGAGACTACTATTTGTAGCGCCGAAGGAGCAAGCAAGACAATTGTGAATCTCTCAGGCAAAAAGACTCTTGTTCGACGCAACTCTGGAGAGAGCCGCAATGGCCACCAAAGGGGCAAACCTAATAGGCGTTCAAAGAGGAGGACAATATTCGAGGACTTTTTGGACATTTTCTTTAGGTAAACTTTCAGGTGCAAGGACAGAGACTTCACACAACTGTGGAGTTTATCTGTCCTTTTTTATTTTTTCAGAATCTTTTGGTTTTATACACAGGCCCAAACAACATATTAAATGATGAAATTTGAAGGAGGAATCGGATTGTCTGAATTAAAACGAACACCATTATTTGATGAGTACCAAAAGCATGGCGCCAAAACGATTGATTTTGGTGGGTGGGATCTTCCAGTTCAATTTTCTAGCATAAAAGAAGAACACGAAGCCGTTCGTACAAAAGCAGGCCTTTTTGACGTTTCCCACATGGGCGAAATCGATGTAAAGGGAAAAGACAGCTTAGCGTATCTTCAACAATTGATGACAAATGATGTTTCAACTTTGAAGGATGGCGCAACTCAATACACTGCGATGTGCTACGAAAATGGTGGAACAATTGATGACCTACTTATCTATAAAAAATCCGATGAACACTATTTACTAGTTGTGAACGCTTCAAATACAGAAAAAGATTTTGAATGGTTAAAAGAGCATGTCTCAGGTGATGTGGAAGTAGTAAATATTTCAAACGAGATTGGACAAATTGCACTTCAAGGACCACGAGCTGAAGCTGTTTTACAGAAACTAACAAATACAAATTTAAGTGAAATCAAGTTTTTTAAATTCCAAGACGAAGTCGAAATTGCAGGCAAGAAAACACTTGTTTCAAGAACTGGCTATACAGGTGAAGATGGCTTTGAAGTATACTGCAAAGCCGAAGAGACGCCCTTCTTATGGAATGCCATCTTAGAAGCTGGTGAACCAGAAGGGGTTTTACCTTGTGGATTAGGTGCGCGTGACACATTGCGCTTTGAAGCAAATCTTGCACTTTATGGACAAGAACTATCTAAAGATATCACGCCAATCGAAGCTGGAATAGGCTTTGCGGCAAAACCAAATAAAGAAGCTGAATTTATCGGTAAAGCAGTATTAACACAGCAAAAAAATGAAGGAGCTCCTCGGAAAATCGTTGGAATCGAAATGATCGATAAGGGAATTCCTCGTCATGGCTATGAAGTTTATATAGGTGACGAGCAAGTTGGTGAAGTGACAACAGGAACACAATCACCAACCCTTCAAAAAAATATTGGCTTAGTACTTATTAAATCTGAGTTTGCTGAACTAGGAACAGAAGTCGAAGTTCAAGTTCGTAAAAAGCGACTTAAAGCAGTTGTGGTGGCAACACCTTTTTATAAGCGTCCAAAAAAATAAATGGAATTGTGGGAAAGGGGTACATTCATGAAACATCGTTATTTACCAATGACTGAACAAGATAAAAACGAAATGCTTCAAGTAATCGGCGTATCCGCAGTCGAGGAGCTTTTTAGTGATATTCCTGAAAGTGTTCGATTTAAAGGCGAATACAAAATTAAGAAGGCGAAATCAGAGCCTGCTTTAATGAAAGAACTTTCAGTCCTTGCTGCAAAAAATGCTGATTTACGCCATAATGCTTCGTTCTTAGGAGCCGGTGTGTACGATCACTATATGCCAGTTATTGTTGATCATGTTCTTTCACGTTCAGAATTTTATACAGCTTACACACCATACCAGCCTGAAATTTCTCAAGGTGAACTACAAGCTATTTTTGAATTCCAAACGATGATTTGTGAGCTAACAGGTATGGATGTAGCAAACTCCTCTATGTATGATGGTGGGACTTCTCTAGCAGAAGCAGCAATGCTAGCATCTGGCCATACAAAAAATAAAAAAGTGCTAGTTTCAGGGGCTGTTCATCCAGAATCTAGACTTGTTCTTGAAACCTATGCAAAGGGTCAATACATTGAAGTTGTTGAAGTGCCAACAAAGAACGGCGTAACAGATGTTGACGCATTAAACTCTTTAATGGATAACGATGTCGCGTGTGTCGTAGTTCAATATCCAAACTTCTTTGGTCAAATTGAACCATTAAAAGAAATCGAGGCAGTCGCTCACACCGGAAAAAGCATGTTTGTTGTGTCAAGTAATCCATTAGCACTTGGAGCTTTAACACCTCCAGGGAAATTTGGTGCTGATATTGTAGTTGGGGATGCACAGCCATTCGGAATTCCAGCAGCATTTGGAGGACCACACTGCGGATATTTTGCTGTTACATCAAAATTAATGCGTAAAGTTCCGGGCCGCTTAGTTGGTCAAACAGTTGATGAACAAGGAAAACGCGGCTTTGTATTAACACTTCAAGCACGTGAACAGCATATCCGTCGTGACAAAGCGACATCAAATATATGTTCAAACCAAGCTTTAAACGCATTAGCAGCATCTGTTGCTATGACAGCATTAGGTAAAAAAGGTGTAAAAGAAATTTCAACCCAAAATATTCAAAAAGCCTATTATGCAAAGCAGCAACTTGAAGCAAATGGTTTCGAAATCCCATTCGAAGGACCATTCTTTAATGAATTTGTTGTAAAAGTAGGTAAACCAGTAAAAGAAGTAAATGCTCGTTTAATAGAAAACGGAATTATCGGTGGATACGATTTAGGCCGTGACTACCCAGAGCTTGAGGGGTATATGCTAGTGGCAGTAACTGAGCTTCGCACAAAAGAAGAGATTGATACTCTTGTAAAAGAATTGGGGGATAGCCATGAATAAGCAAGATCAACCATTAATTTTTGAACTATCAAAACCAGGGCGAATTGGTTATAGTTTGCCAGAATTAGACTTACCTGAGGTAAATATTGATGAAGTTATCCCTAGTGACTATCTTCGCGTAGAGGAGCCAGAACTGCCAGAAGTATCTGAATTAGATATTATGCGTCACTACACTGCGTTATCAAAACGTAACCACGGGGTAGATTCAGGATTTTATCCACTAGGTTCATGTACAATGAAATACAATCCTAAAATAAATGAAAATGTAGCTCGCTACAATGGATTCGCTCATATCCATCCATTACAGGACGAAAGTACAGTCCAAGGTGCAATGGAATTAATGTATGACCTACAAGAGCATTTAAAAGAAATCACGGGAATGGATGAAGTAACTCTTCAACCAGCGGCTGGTGCACATGGTGAGTGGACTGGATTGATGATGATCCGTGCATATCACGAGGCAAATAATGATACTGCTCGTACAAAAGTAATCGTACCTGACTCAGCACACGGAACAAACCCAGCATCTGCAACAGTAGCGGGATTTGAAACGATTACAGTAAAATCTGGTGATGACGGACTAGTAGATTTAGAGGATTTACGTCGAGTAGTTGGACCAGATACTGCTGCATTGATGTTAACAAATCCGAATACACTAGGACTTTTTGAAGAAAACATCCTAGAAATGACAGAAATCATCCACTCAGCTGGTGGTAAGGTATATTATGACGGTGCAAACCTAAATGCGGTATTAAGTAAGGCTCGCCCTGGAGACATGGGGTTTGACGTAGTTCACTTAAACCTACACAAAACCTTTACTGGCCCACATGGTGGCGGTGGCCCGGGTTCAGGCCCTGTTGGAGTAAAGGAAGATTTAATTCCATACCTACCAAAACCAGTACTAGTGAAAACCGAGGAAGGCTATCAATTTGAGTACAACCGTCCACAATCAATCGGGCGCGTAAAACCTTTCTATGGAAACTTTGGAATCAATGTTCGTGCGTATACGTACATTCGTTCAATGGGCCCGGATGGTCTTAAAGCTGTAACAGAAAATGCTGTTATTAATGCAAACTACATGATGCGTCGTCTAGAACCATATTTTGACCTTCCATATGATAGGCACTGTAAGCATGAATTTGTAATATCAGGTAGACGTCAAAAGAAATTAGGTGTTCGTACATTAGATATCGCAAAACGATTACTCGATTTCGGCTATCATCCACCAACTATCTACTTCCCACTAAATGTTGAGGAATGTATGATGATTGAACCAACTGAAACAGAATCAAAAGAAACTTTGGATGATTTCATTGAAGCAATGATCCAAATTTCAAAAGAAGCAGAAGAAAATCCTGAAATCGTTCAAGAAGCACCACATACAACAGTTGTAAGTCGACTTGATGAAACATTAGCAGCAAGAAAACCTGTTTTACGCTATCAAAAACAATAATTGTTTATATAGAAGAGATTCATCCTAACTTGGATGAATCTTTTTTTACCATTAATTACCGTGCTTAAAAGTGTTGAAAAATGAACCGGGGGCTGATAATATAGATTAAGTCATCACGACAACGTGATTGATGAAGTCACAACTTTTAAGGAAGATAATTGTTTTTAAAAAAGTTGTTGACACAAAAGATTGATAAATGGTATATTAACAAAGTCGCTTTTGAGTGGCGGGTTAAAAAGTTCTTTGAAAACTGAACACAATACAAGCGTCAACGTTAATTCTAAAGTAACAAACTTATTGAGCAAGATCTTTGCTTCTTGAAATACTTCTTCGGATTTTGCGAAAAATGCCGAAGGTATTTTGAGCAATCAATACTCTTATTGGAGAGTTTGATCCTGGCTCAGGATGAACGCTGGCGGCGTGCCTAATACATGCAAGTCGAGCGAA
>NZ_JBALOQ010000036.1:1600-30399 GCF_036962705.1 Bacillus sp. JJ1562 | reverse complement strand
TGCCACGATTTTTCAAAGGAATATTTTCGAGCAGTAAGATCAAAGTCTAAGTACGCCACTTCCTGATGTCTTCGTCTTTATGACCTACTTCCTGTGGGCTAAAAATCGGGCGCAAATACGCAAAGGCGTATATGATTCGACTGTTAAAACTTTGCTGATAAAAACATAAAATAGAGGAGTTTCGGAATATCATCTCGAAATGATTTAATTGAAAGGTGGGAGTATAATGAATTGGGAAACAAAGGTGTCTACTTTATTAGGTATTAAATATCCAATCATTCAGGGAGGACTTGCATATTTAGCTTATTCCGAGCTTGCAGCAGCAGTTTCAAATGCAGGTGGCCTTGGTCAAATTACAGCAATGTCACTTAATACACCAGATGAACTTCGCAATGAAATTAAAAAAGTAAAAGAGCTAACAAAAAACCCGTTCGGGGTTAACTATGCAATCGGACAACATGGAAGGCCATTTTCAGACATGCTTGAAGTAGCTATCGAGGAAGAAGTGGCGGTAATTACAATGACTGGTGGAAACCCCGCTCCGATTTTTGAACAATTAAAAGGTGTTAATACAAAGAAACTAGTTCTTGTTGCTGCAAGAAGACAAGCGCAAAAAGCCGAAGAGCTAGGGGCAGATGCTGTGATGGTTGTTGGCCAAGAAGGTGGAGGGCACCTTGGCAGACAGGATATCGGAACAATGGTTCTTATTCCACAGGTTGTCGATGCCGTATCCATTCCAGTTATTGCTTCAGGTGGGATTGGTGATGCTCGTGGCTTAATGGCAGCATTAAGCTTAGGAGCTGAAGGAATCGAAATGGGAACACGATTTATTGCCACAAAAGAATGTGTTCATGCCCATCAAGGCTATAAGGAAGCATTGATTAAAGGAACTGAAAATGATACAGTCGTAATTAAACGATCACTTGGAGCACCAGGTCGAGCGATTTCAAATGAATGGACCACTAAAATACTTCAGTTAGAAGAAGCAAACAGCGGTTATGAAGGATTAAAGGAATACATAAGTGGTCAAGCTAATATGAGCTATATTTATGATGGAAAATTAGATAGTGGATTTGCTTGGGCGGGTCAAGTCATGGGCCTCATTAAAGATGAACCAACAGTTGCTGAACTGTTTGAGCGAATGATTAATGAGGCAGAGCAAATCAGGAGTAAATGGAGTAAATAGAGGTGAGGTAGTTGGATTATCAATATCCTGTTTCGTTGGATTGGAGCACAGATGAAGTAGTAGATGTGATTGCCTTTTTCGAATGTGTTGAAAAAGCATACGAGAAGGGAATTTCAAGAGAACGAATGATGCAGGCATATAAACGCTTTAAAGAAATTGTTCCAAGTAAATCTGAGGAAAAACAGGTTTGTGGGGAATTCGAAGAAACAAGTGGTTATTCTGCATACCGTGTTATCCAAAAAGCAAAAGAAAATATGGAAAAAATCAAAATGTAACTTATTCAGATGGGGCTTAAATCCCATCTGAATAAAGTTAAAGCCTCCGGCGGAGACATGAGATTTTTAAAGGGAAATTTTCCCGCATTAACTGGTACTAAGACCTCATGGAGGGCAACTACCAGTAATTGCCCGATTGGTTCAACTAACAATCTGTGGCGAAATACGTCCACAGATTGAAGTTTCACTGTATCTCGCTTAAGATCAAAGACTAAGGACGCCTCGTCCTGATGTCTTCACATCGTGTGGGCCTAAAAAATCTGGGCGCAAATACGCCATGGCGCATTTGATTAAAAGGAAGGATGTCTTATTATGAATAGGATATCCTTTTTCCGTTGTAAGCTTGTCGAAAAATGAATTTAAATCGAAAGTCTACTTTGAACTTTTTTGCGCTAACTGGTATAATGGTAATAACTTTCTGAAAGTTCCATCAATTACTCGTACCAGTTCTTCAGCTTTCATATCCATTACTTCGTCTCGAGGAATGTTTATTCCACAAAGTATTTCAGCCTTTTTGACAGTTTGAAGTCGTGTGAACATCGATTTAAGTTCTTGATCGTTTAACTCTTGATGGATAAGTGTTTCTGGTTTTGTATGATCGACTGACCACAGATAATGGTTAGGGATACTTTCTCTAATTTTTTTCGATTGCTTCATTAAAATATTCCCAAACTCGGCTTTAATCGGTGCCTCATAAATCACAGCAAACCAAACAAAAAGATGAGTATTCCACAATCCGATTTGAAAATGAGGTAGCATTTTATAGCCCCGCTTATTATTTGCAAAAGCAACCCAAGTATCTTTAGGTGGATTGATTGTCCTTCTCGCATGTTTTGCCACATGAGCAAACATTTCGTCTCCTGTAAGACTTGAGAGTGTAGGTGCAAAATGATTCCCTAAATCCTCTAATTTTGGTCGAATATGTGTAATTAAGGCGTCCATTCGATTTTCAAGTCCATCTATTGTAAACACATCAAAGTCTTCTTTTGTAAACCCTGTAAAAGTCATTTTATGTATCCTCCTATTGATATTCCTATTGATATTCTAACAAAAACATAAGAAATACTGAACTAGACTGCTTGAATTTAACTTAAGGCTTATCTAGGTATACGCACATATTTGTTACAATGCTCCAGTTTTTTCATAAGATAGTAGTAACAAGTGGGAATAGTCAAAAGGGAAAGTGAATGATTGAAATAGAAGAAAGGGGTGCGGAAAATTGAAACAAGTGATAAATGATTTAAAACGTAAAGACGGAGAGAAACGCTTGGCGGTGTTACGTTTAGAAGTAGATTATGAATTGGCAACCCTTTATGATGCGATAATTGAAAATGATGATTTGAAAAAGGCAGAATGCAAAAAGAAGTTAACAAAATTAAGTCATGAAATAATAAAACTAGAGGCATAATCATAAGATGGCGAACCCAAGTTGGTTCGCTTTCCTTATTGCTTGCATTTCTGTAAATAAGTAAAGTAAGCTTTTAAAGAGTGATACTTAGCGTATACTATCCGTTGAGATAAAAAAAGTGAGGTACTAACTATGGTAAATTGGGATGAAATAGAGAATTTCGCAAAACAATGGATAAGGGAAGCGGGAGAACGTATAAGAGATTCGTTTCAAGTCCAGCTTGTAGTTGAGGCAAAATCAAATCCTGATGATCTCGTCACAAATATGGATAAAGAAACTGAACAATTTTTTATTGAAAAAATCCAAGGAACGTTTCCTACACACCAAATTCTTGGAGAGGAAGGTTCCGGAGATAAAATTCAATCATTAGAAGGTATTACATGGATAATTGATCCAATTGATGGCACTATGAATTTTGTTCATCAACAGCGTAATTTTGCGATTTCGGTTGCAGTGTATGAGAATGGAGTAGGGCAAATTGGACTGATATACGATGTCGTACATGATGAACTTTATCACGCACGCAAAGGCCAGGGTGCTTATTTAAACTCTACAAAAATTGAACCATTAGGGGAGGTACCTCTTGAGAAAGCAATTGTTGCAATAAATGCTACATGGGTTACCGAAAATAAACGAATTGATCCTAAAATTTTAATTCCGATTGTCAATGCTGTTCGTGGCACTCGTTCTTATGGCTCAGCAGCACTGGAAATGGCATATATCGTAACCGGCAGAATCGATGTATACATCACAATGCGTCTATCACCTTGGGACTTTGCTGCGGGGGTTGTTCTTTTAAATGAGGTAGGCGGAGTTATCACTACGCTCGATGGGGAATCATTAGACTTTTTAAAGGAGAATAGTGTTTTTGTCGCAAGACCAAATCTACATAAAGAGATTTTCACGAAATTTTTAAAAAGAAAATAAAAAATAAAGCGTGAAAATGCAGAATTAGATTCTGCCATTCTCACGCATTTTTTTCTTTGTCGTAAATCCTAAACCTGTTACAATAATTACTGCAATAATAGACAGAATAATACCTAACAGACTTTTTTCAGCAATCGATACACCAATAAGCATAATACAGACTGCTGTTGCAATCGCATAGAGAAGCATTGGAATATTCACGTTTTTCATTGTAATTGGCCCCTTTCCATAATTATTTTACAGATAAATATGTATTATTTCTACTCTTTGGTATATAATATTTTAGTTCCGGTTCTTTTTGAAAGTAAAAAAATGTAAAAACTAATTAAATCCTTAATTTGATAATAGGAGATGTGAAATCGTGACAACACGTAATGACTTAAGAAATATAGCAATAATCGCCCACGTAGACCATGGTAAAACAACACTTGTTGATACAATGCTTCATCAATCAGGTACATTCCGTTCCAATGAGCACGTTGACGAACGTGTAATGGACTCTAATGACATTGAGCGTGAACGTGGTATCACCATTCTTGCCAAAAATACAGCAATTAATTATAAAGATACCCGTATTAATATTATGGATACTCCAGGACACGCTGACTTCGGCGGAGAAGTTGAACGTATTATGAAAATGGTTGATGGTGTATTATTAGTCGTTGATGCTTATGAAGGCTGTATGCCACAAACTCGTTTTGTGTTGAAAAAAGCATTAGAGCAAAATCTTAGACCAATCGTAGTTGTAAATAAAATTGACCGTGACTTTGCACGCCCAGAGGAAGTTATAGATGAAGTAATCGACTTATTTATCGAGCTAGATGCATCTGAAGAACAATTAGAGTTTCCTGTCGTCTATGCTTCAGCACTCAATGGAACAGCAAGTACAGATCCACATCAACAGGATGAGAACATGGAAGCATTATTCGACTGTATCATTGAAAACATCCCTGCTCCAATTGATAATAGTGAAGAACCATTACAATTCCAAGTAGCATTACTTGATTATAACGATTATGTTGGAAGAATTGGGATTGGACGAGTATTCAGAGGAACTATGCATGTTGGACAGCAAGTTGCTTTAATGAAATTAGATGGAAGTGTGAAACAATTCCGCGTTACAAAAATCTTTGGCTTCTCAGGATTAAAACGGATTGAAATCCAGGAAGCAAAAGCGGGAGATCTTATTGCTGTATCAGGTATGGAGGATATCAATGTTGGTGAAACAGTATGTCCAATAGAACACCAAGATGCTTTGCCAATTCTTCATATTGATGAGCCGACATTACAAATGACGTTTGTAGTGAATAATAGCCCATTTGCAGGACGTGAAGGTAAATATATAACAGCTCGTAAAATTGAGGAGCGTCTCCGTGCACAGCTTCAAACCGATGTAAGCTTGCGCGTAGATAATACAGATTCTCCAGATGCATGGATTGTTTCTGGTCGTGGAGAGCTTCACCTATCCATTTTAATTGAAAATATGCGCCGTGAAGGCTTCGAGCTTCAAGTATCTAAGCCACAAGTTATTGTAAGAGAAATCGATGGAGTTCGTTGTGAGCCAGTTGAGCGTGTTCAAATTGATGTACCTGAAGAACATACAGGTGCTATCATGGAGTCAATTGGTGCACGTAAAGGCGAAATGTTAGACATGATTAACAATGGTAATGGTCAAGTTCGACTTATTTTCATGGTGCCTGCACGTGGACTTATCGGCTACACAACTGAATTTTTAACTTTAACAAGAGGTTTCGGTATCCTAAATCATACCTTTGATAGCTATAAACCAATGGCTTCAGGAAATGTTGGTGGACGTAGACAAGGTGTACTTGTATCAATGGAATCAGGTAAAGCATCTCAATACGGAATTATGGGTGTAGAAGACCGTGGTACGATTTTTGTTGAGCCTGGTACTGATGTTTATGAAGGTATGATTGTGGGTGAACATACTCGTGAAAATGACTTAACTGTTAATATTGTTAAAATGAAACAAATGACCAATATGCGTTCAGCGAACAAGGATCAAACGACAACGATGAAAAAGCCACGCATTATGTCATTAGAAGAATCACTCGAATACTTAAATGATGATGAGTATTGTGAGGTTACGCCAGAATCCATCCGTTTACGTAAAAAGGTTCTTGATAAAAATGAACGCGAAAAAGCAGCAAAACGAAAAAAACTTGCTGAAGTGAATCAATAAGGTTGTGAACCTTGTCCCTTTCTGATACTTTAATGATAGGAAAGTGTGAGAAAGAGGGTATGAATGAAATGGACGTCTATGAACACATGTGGCCGATTGCAAAAACAATTTATAGTTCGACAACTCCAAATGTTGGAGCAAATATATTGTACGTTGTAATCTTACTCCTAACGATAATGGTATTTCGTTTAGGATTTGCAAAAAAACTGCCATTGTTAAAAAATATTGTGATTTATTTATGTCTTGCCCTAGGCTGCACAATTTTAACGTTTTTAGGTGCATTCCTACCGATTGCGGAAGGATTAGCGATTACCGCTGCTATTTTAATTATTTATAAAATTCGCCTTCACCAAACAAAGAAAAGTGAAGCGTAGGAGGTAATCTGATGAAATCCTTGCAGGATGCAATTTATAATTGGTTAACGATTAAAGTTGTGGCTGAAGCAAGACCTGATGATAAAGCAGCAAAAGAAACATTTGATCTTTTTGAGGATATTTTAGTCAATGAGTTTAAGCTTAGAGATATTGAAATTCAAAAAGATGATGTCATGTATCTTGTGAAGTATAAGATAGATGGGGAAGAAAAGAGCACAAGGTTCCCGATCGATTTGATTGATATCATGCACGATCAAATTCAGGAACATCCGGAGAGATATCAGAATTACGAATAAAATAAAAAGCCGAGCGGGTATGCTCGGCTTTTTTGTATGATTTCTAGTTCCAGCGCATAGCTCCTCGAGGCCACAATCCAATCCATCAAGAAGGTCAAAGAGCAACCTTCTCGTTGGCTCGTGTTGTGCTTGTCAGACTTGCACAGGACAAGAAGAAAATGCATTGCATTTTCGAGGAAGTGCTGACATCGACGTTTGCCACAGGACATGGCAGTAGTTAGTCGATGTTCCACTTCAAGGCGCTTGCACTTTTCTTTTTACCACCAATCGTCGTCTGTTTTCTTTTTACGGTACAGTCTGAATTTATTTGTTGCGATTCGTTCTTGTGTCCTAGTTTCGATACGGTCGTGGCAATCATGGCACATATATGTATGTATTGGACGATTTCTCAGTCGTTTGGCTAAACTTGATTCATCCTCAATGTCTTCTATTTTATCGCAGATTACACATTTTACTTTCATTTTTAAGAACCCCTCAAGTGTTATCAGTATCTATTTTTATCATTATACAACATAATTTACTTTTCTGACAAAGTTTGTCTTTTTAGGGGACTATAAAAATTAATTCAATTGCAAAATCCAACAAAAAAACAGTGCGAGAAAAACATTTTGTTTTTCTCGCACTGTGCTTATCTATTACCCATTTTATCGTTTGATTGATCCTGCTGTTCTTTATCAATTATTTGTTGATCTTTTCTATTAAGCTGTTTATCATTTGTTTTTGTCGGTTCTGTATTATCATTGTCAATTAAATCACTAGGTACATCAGGGACTAGTCTACCAACAATTTGTGCTAACTCATCCAAGACACCTGTTACAGGTCTTCCATCTGCAATTTGTTTCCTCATTTGCTTCAAGCGTTCAAATGTATCCGCATCAGCGATTACAATTGCATTTGCACCATAAGGGTCATGCTGTAAACTCTCAGCAACGGAATATTTAATCGTTTGTACTCTTGAACGTTCCAACTTGGAATCTACATCAATTCCAACGATTGCAAACTTACCTAGTACAACTGCTGTTGCATCATTCACCTTAGGGACACTGCTTGCAAGTTCGACAAGATGGCTCGCGATTTCTTGTCCTGTTTTTCTGTCGACATTTTGATCGACTGTATTTTGAACCTTTACACGAGTATCGTTTACATCTTCTCCAGCATTATTGTTAGCACCACAACCAGAAACCATAAATAAAATACTTGAGAACAGAAGGATATAAATATATCTCACCGTTTTGCCTCCCATCGTTCAATGTGTTTTCTTTTTTTATTGTTCAATTATTCTTCTATCTTTATTCATCCATACATATATTTTTATCATTGGTCGTCCTCACACGAACAAATATGGGATTGACTAATATAATATAATAAAAAAATTCTCGTACCACTTGATTAACCTGTTTCACTCCTAAAACAAAAAATTGAAACCCACTTGAGTAGGAGGCGTGATTTTGGGGAAAATTTATGTATTAGACACGAATGTATTACTGCAAGATCCAAGAGCAATATTTTCATTTGAAGATAATGAAGTTGTTATACCCGCAGTAGTCTTAGAAGAGGTAGACTCAAAAAAACGTTATATGGATGAAATAGGTAGAAATGCGAGGCAGGTTTCAAAGCTCATCGATAATTTGCGGCAAGCAGGGAAGCTACATGAAAAAATACAGCTTGAAACTGGTGGTAGCCTAAGGATTGAGCTAAACCACAGATCCTTCCATGAACTACAAGAAATCTTTGTTGAAAAAACAAATGATAACCGTATTTTAGCGGTCGCCAAGAATCTTTCATTAGAGGAAGAATCAAAAGAAAATGGGAAACAGGTGATTTTAATTAGTAAGGATGCATTGGTACGTGTAAAAGCCGATGCATTAGGATTGCAATCGGAAGATTTTCTAAGTGATCGTGTTGTTGAGGTTGATCATATATATTCGGGGTTTCTCGAAATTCATATAAACCGTAACCTTCTTGACCTCTTTTATGAAAAAGGGGAGCTTCACGTAACGGAGTTAGTCCATCACCCATTTTATCCGAATCAATTTATTTTATTAAAAGATGCATTAGGAGGTTCCTCATCTGCTATCGGGATTGTCGATAAGACAGGTAAAGTGGTAAAGAAGCTTCAATTTAAACTGGATCATATTTGGGGTATTAAACCAAGAAATGTACAGCAAACAATGGCATTTGAGCTGTTACTAAGAGATGACATTCCATTGGTGACATTAATAGGTAAGGCTGGAACTGGTAAAACATTGTTAGCACTTGCCGCTGGACTCATGCAAACAGAAGATTTAGGGAAGTATAAAAAACTGTTAGTCGCCCGCCCAATTGTCCCAGTAGGAAAAGATATCGGGTTCCTACCTGGCGAAAAACAGGAAAAGCTTAGGCCGTGGATGCAGCCAATCTTTGATAATCTAGAATATTTATTCAATACGAAAAAGCCTGGTGAATTAGATGCCATTTTAGCAGGAATGGGCTCAATCGAGGTTGAGGCACTGACCTATATCAGAGGTAGAAGTATACCTGAGCAATTTATCATCATTGATGAAGCGCAAAATTTAACCAAGCATGAAGTAAAAACGATACTTACTAGAGTAGGAGAAAAGAGTAAAATTGTGTTTATGGGGGATACCGAACAAATTGACCATCCATACTTGGATGAATATAATAATGGATTAACATATGTGGTAGAAAAGTTTAAGGACCAAAAAATTGCCGGACATATTCGATTAGTAAAAGGAGAAAGGTCAGGTCTTGCCCAATTAGCTGCAGATCTTCTTTGAAAAAAATGAAGCCTGTCGCGCCGATTCTTTATAAAAGAGTCAGTGACAGGCTCAATTTCATATTATTCGATGATAAAACTTGTAATATTTTTTATAGGATTTTCACGATTTGAGCCATCTCCGAAATAAAAATGGACAGGACCATCTTCACGTAAAGGCTTACCATCTTTTGAAAACCCAAGAATGGCATCATGTGCTTCACTAAGTGGAATAATTTGTTCTTGATCTTTTTGAACGATTTTTAATTTAGCAGCTTCCTCAAATGGTTCTGCATTTTTTATAAAATCCCTTATAGGGATTCCGAATGTACCAGTTAATGCTTTTTCCTTTAAAAACTTTTTCTCTGTCTTTAAAGTAGGGGGATAAACTGCACCTTCACGGATTTCTCTATCCCAATGCTTTGAAATCGATTTTGTGTATTCGCTTAAATCTTCCTCAATGCTTTGATCTGATTCAAAATATGTAAGTAAATCTACTCTACGATCATCAAAAATCCACACACTAGGGTCAAGGGTAATTTTAAACTTTGTCTTTCCTTCAATCATTATAATTGAGTTCATCCCTACATCATTCCTTTCATTCATATTATAGAGGTTTTGAAACGTAATAGAAAGTATCACCTCTTTTAATGTCTAAGTAAAAGGGCTAATTGTTAATGAAATCCAATTAAAAGAGTAATAGCCTTGTCTATTTATTCTTGCAATTTTACTGTATACAGGTTAATATTTAAAGATAGGATTAGGTATCGCTTCTGAACGGAGGGGTTATAAATTGACTTCAGAGATTTCGGTGAATCATCGTGAAAAAGCATTGTCATTACTACAAGCAGATGCTGAAAAGATATTAAAACTTATTAAAGTTCAAATGGATAATTTAACAATGCCTCAATGTCCACTTTATGAAGAAGTACTTGATACGCAGATGTTCGGATTATCTAGGGAAATAGATTTTGCAGTAAGGTTAGGATTAATAGAGGGGCCGGAAGGAAAAGAGCTCATCTCAAAACTTGAGCGTGAATTATCCGTTCTTCATGAAGCTTCAACCCGAAAATAAGTAACCAATTAATAAATCAACTCAAATTATCCACACCATTGGATAATTTGAGTTTTTTTATAAGATGGGTTTACAGCTTTTCTATTTTAAAGTACTTTTATAAAAAAAGGTTTACAAACAGTACATATTACAAATTTCCACTCTAGTAGGTTGTAAGATTAGAAGAAAATGTAGGATTTTTGCGATATAAACCGAAAAAGTATAGTACAATAAATAATTATACCTTGTATTCTAGAGGAAGATGCCAATGCTTAAGAAAATTTTAAAATCATATGATTATACCCTGGTTGTTGCTGTATTTCTTTTATGTTCTTTTGGACTCGTCATGGTCTATAGTGCAAGCATGGTCATTGCCTCAGCCCCAAAGTTTGGAGAAAATCCATCCTTCTTTTTTGATCGACAAAAAGTAGCCTTACTTGCTGGTACAGTTGCATTTTTTGTTACCATGATTTTACCTTATAAAATATATGCATCAAAAAAAGTTCTTCTTACTATTGTTCTAGGTTCAGTCGCAATGCTTTTATTAGTATTTGTTGTAGGTCATACGGCAAATAATGCACAAAGCTGGATTATGGTAGGGGCAAGGGGGATTCAGCCCTCTGAATTTACCAAGTTGAGCGTGATAATCTATCTTGCTGCTGTTTATTCAAAAAAACAAGCGTATATCAATCAATTTGGAGTAGCAGTCATGCCACCTATTGCTTTTACCCTTTTTATATGTATGACAGTAGCAATCCAACCTGACTACGGAACAGCTTTTATTATAGGGTTAATTGCATTAACTATCATTTTATGTTCAGGTATGAGCCTTAAAAGCCTTGGTAAACTAATCTTAGTCGGTCTTGTTACAGCAGTACTTTTATCGCCGTTCCTCTACTTCTTATCAGGTGGGATACTATCTGAAGGACGAATGGGGCGTTTTCTAGGATTCATGAATCCTTTTGAAGATGAAAAGAATGGCTATCAATTGGTGAACTCTTACATAGCTTTAGGTGCTGGTGGTTGGAAAGGTCTTGGATTAGGACAGAGTATTCAAAAGTTTAATTATCTTCCAGAAGCCCATACAGATTTCATTATGGCAATAATTGCTGAAGAATTAGGTTTATTTGGAGTCTTATTTGTATTATTATTGTTAGCATATATTGTTTTTCGAGGATTCCAAATTGCAAGAAAATGTACAGATCCTTTTGGAAGTTTACTTGCAATAGGCATTTCCTCCATGATTGCAATTCAGACCTTTATTAATCTGGGAGGGTTAACGGGGTTGATTCCGATTACTGGGGTTACATTACCATTTATTAGCTATGGAGGTTCTTCTTTATTGTTATTAATGGCCTCTATGGGAATCCTAATAAATGTTTCAATGTTTACAAACTATCATTCTATGTATCGCACAAAAGAAAAACAACCGGAAAGTCAACCGGCTCGTTCTTTTCAAAAAAATTATGTCTCTTATAGATGAAAAAAATCTATATGTTGATGATAAAATGTATTATAATTTTGGAAATGTGTTAGAAGGAGGATTTATATGGACAAGCGCATCAAGAAGGTTCTAGTAGCCAATCGAGGAGAAATTGCAATACGTGTTTTTAGGGCATGTACGGAGTTAAATATTCGTACTGTTGCTATCTATTCTAAGGAAGATGCAGGCTCTTATCACCGCTATAAAGCGGATGAGGCTTATTTAGTTGGTGAAGGAAAGAAACCAATTGATGCCTATTTGGATATTGAAGGAATTATTGAAATTGCAAAAGAAAATGATGTTGATGCCATTCATCCAGGATATGGATTTTTATCCGAGAATCTTGATTTTGCACGAAGATGTGAGGAAGAGGGGATTATTTTCATTGGCCCTAGAACTTCACATTTAGATATGTTTGGTGACAAGGTAAAGGCAAGACACCAAGCAGTAAAAGCAGAAATCCCGGTTATTCCTGGTAGTGATGGACCATTAAAAAGCTTAGAAGAGGCAGTAAGATTTGGAGAAGAAAACGGCTATCCTGTAATCATCAAGGCATCTCTTGGTGGAGGCGGACGCGGAATGCGTATTGTCCGTAACAAGGCAGGAATTAAAGAATCGTACGAACGTGCTAAATCAGAAGCTAAAGCTGCATTTGGCAGTGATGAAGTATATATTGAAAAGCTAATTGAAAATCCAAAACATATTGAAGTTCAAATCATCGGTGATAGCAGGGGAAATATCGTTCATCTCTATGAGCGCGATTGCTCTGTTCAAAGACGTCATCAAAAAGTGGTTGAAGTAGCACCAAGCGTTTCATTATCGCAAGAATTACGCCAAGATATTTGTGATGCTGCGGTTAACCTAATGAAAAATGTTCAGTATGTGAATGCTGGAACTGTTGAATTCCTTGTAGCGAATGAAGAATTCTACTTTATCGAAGTAAATCCACGTGTGCAGGTTGAACATACAATCACGGAAATGATTACTGGAATTGATATCGTTCAAACACAAATCAAGGTTGCAGAGGGTCATTCCTTACACAGTAATGAAATTGGCATCCCGGCACAGGAAGAAATTAATACTCATGGGTATGCAATTCAATCCCGTGTAACAACAGAAGACCCTTTAAATAATTTTATGCCTGATACAGGTAAAATTAGCGCATATAGAAGTGGTGGCGGATTTGGTGTTCGTTTAGATGCTGGAAACGGATTCCAAGGTGCAGTTATTACACCTTATTATGATTCACTATTAGTTAAGCTATCTACACAAGCGTTGACTTTTGAGCATGCTGCATCCAAAATGGTCAGAAACTTGAAGGAATTCAGAATCCGTGGAATTAAAACGAATATTCCGTTCTTGGAAAATGTTGTAAAGCATGAGAAATTCTTATCAGGTGAATATGATACTTCATTTATTGATTCATCACCTGAGTTGTTTATTTTCCCTAAACCTAAGGATCGCGGTACGAAGATGCTAGCCTATATTGGAACAGTTACCGTCAACGGTTTCCCTGGTGTTGAAAAGAAAAGAAAGCCTGTGTTTGATAAGCCATTCTTACCTAAAGTAAGACATGGTGAGCCAATACCGACAGGAACAAAGCAGATTCTGGATCAACATGGTCCTGAAGGTGTAGTGAACTGGGTAAAGGAACAAAAACAAGTCCTTTTTACTGATACAACATTCCGTGATGCCCACCAATCACTACTTGCTACAAGAATTAGAACGAATGATATTACGCATATTGCAGACCCAACAGCTAGATTATTACCGGAGTTATTCTCACTTGAGATGTGGGGTGGAGCAACATTTGATGTGGCATACCGCTTCTTAAATGAGGATCCTTGGGAGCGTCTTGCAACATTAAGAAAGCAGGCCCCAAATATTTTATTCCAAATGCTGCTTCGTGCGTCAAATGCAGTTGGATATAAAAATTACCCGGATAATCTGATCCGTGAATTTGTTAAAGAATCAGCGGAGTCTGGAATCGATGTATTCCGTATCTTTGACAGCTTAAACTGGGTGAAAGGTATGACATTAGCGATTGATTCAGTTCGTAACAATGGAAAAATTGCTGAAGCAGCTATTTGTTACACTGGCGACATTACTGATCCAACACGTACCAAATATGATTTACAATATTACAAAGTCCTAGCAAAAGAACTAGAGCAATCAGGTGCACATATTCTTGGAATCAAGGATATGGCAGGATTGCTAAAGCCTCAAGCAGCATATGCGTTAATTTCTGAATTGAAGGAGACAGTATCGATTCCAATTCACTTACACACGCATGATACAAGTGGAAATGGATTATTCACTTATGCAAAAGCGATTGAAGCGGGTGTTGATATTGTCGATGTAGCGGTAAGTTCAATGGCTGGTCTAACATCTCAACCAAGTGCAAACTCATTATTATATGCACTAGAAGGTACTGAAAGAAAGCCTGAACTTTCTGTAACAGCTTATGAAGAGATTGCACGTTACTGGGAAGGTGTTCGTAGTTACTATCAAGATTTCGAAAGTGGCATGAATGCTCCACATACTGAAATCTACCAGCACGAAATGCCTGGTGGACAATATAGTAACCTTCAACAACAAGCTAAGGGAGTTGGACTTGGCTCTAGATGGGAAGAGGTTAAAGAAATGTATCGTCGTGTAAATGAAATGTTCGGCGATATTGTTAAGGTAACACCATCTTCTAAAGTAGTTGGAGATATGGCACTATATATGGTTCAAAACAACCTAACTGAAGATGATATTTATGAAAGAGGAGAAACACTAGATTTTCCTGATTCCGTAGTAGAATTATTTGAAGGATATTTAGGTCAACCACATGGTGGATTCCCTAGAGAGCTTCAACGCATCATTTTAAAGGGACGAGAGCCTATTACCGTTCGCCCTGGTGAATTACTAGAGTCTGTTGATTTCAGTGATGTAAAAGATACATTAACTCACAGCCTAAATCGTGATGTGGCGAATAAAGATATGATCTCATATGCGTTATATCCTAAGGTATTCATGGACTACCAAAAAACGTTTGAGCTGTTTGGCGATATTTCAGTTTTAGATACACCAACTTTCCTTTATGGTATGAGACTTGGTGAGGAAATTGAAGTAGAGATTGAACAGGGGAAGACATTAATTGTTAAACTTGTTTCGGTTGGTCAAGCTCAGCCCGACGGCACAAGGATTGTCTATTTTGAATTGAATGGTCAGCCTCGTGAAGTTATCGTTAAGGATTCAAATATCAAATCAACTGTTGTTGCAAAGTTAAAGGCAGATCGTGATAACGAAAACCATATTGGCGCTACAATGCCAGGTACAGTTGTTAAAGTATTAGTAGAAAAAGGCGATAAAGTAAATAAAGGAGACCATCTCATGATCACAGAAGCAATGAAGATGGAAACTACTGTTCAAGCTCCATTCTCAGGTGTAGTAAAGGATATTCACGTTGCGAATGGTGAAGCTATCCAAACAGGTGACCTTTTACTAGAACTAACAAAATAATCTCAAAGAGCCCCAAAGACAAATTTTGGGGCTCTTTTTATGCAAAAAAACTGAGGGAGACCCTCAGTTTTTTTGTGTTATTGAACTGTGACAGTTTGATTTTGATTAATTGTTTCTCCATTTGCATTTTCAGCTTCTTCTTTTAATGTCACTTCATTTCGCTTACTTCTTGAAGATAACAATATAAAGTAACTAAAAACACCAAATAAACAAGCGATAAATAAAGCATGTGCAAGAGCGACAAAAAGATTAAGGTCGGAGAATACAACAACTGCACCTGAAATGACTTGTAACGAAATTAATCCTAGTACAATCATCCAACCATGATAGAGAACCTTTTCGTGCTTATAATGCCTAAAAATTCGGATAGCAAGTAACAATACCCAGATAAACAATATACCAGCCAGCAGTCTATGCCCCATCTGAACCCATTCATGCATTTGAGTAGGGAGGCCAATATTGTTATATGTACAAACTGGCCAATCAGGACAAGCAAGGGAAGCACCAACGTGTCGTACTAATGCACCAGTATATACAACAACTAAACTATAAATCGTTATTGCGTAAAACTGCGTTCGTAGCTTTTTGTTGATCACAAGTGAATCGGCATCAAACTTCTTATCAACTTCAAAAATAAGCAAAGTCAATAGCAACACTGACGCAAAGGATATGAGCGAAATTCCAAAATGAAGAGCTAGTACAATATCAGATTGTCCCCACATAACCGCTGCCGCACCAATCAATCCTTGTAGAACCAAGAAAAAGAATGATATAAATGCTAAAAATTTTGTTTCTCTAATGTGGCCAATTGCTTTCCAGGCCCAGATTGATAAAACGAGAACTAAGATCCCAACAACTCCAGAAACGACCCTATGACTCAGTTCAACAACCAATTCAAACGTTATTTCATCAGGAATCAACTGCCCGTGACAGAGTGGCCATGAATCTCCACAACCAGCACCAGATTCAGTTTTTGTTACAAGGGCGCCACCAAGTAACACAAACAGCATACCAATCGTAGTTAGAACCGATAACCATTTTAACGAACGGCTCAAAAAATCACCTTCTTACCTTGATAGAACAATTTATTTTCTAGTATTCAATTATATTTCTACGATATTCATCTTATCTAAATAATAGATAAAATTCAAAGAAATGCTCATCTCGATATTACACAATTTACGAATTCTTTACAACCCACCTAAATTTGAAAAAAATTTATTATTGTAGTAAAAAAGGTTGAATATTGTGAAGGAGTTTGCTAGAAATAGATAGGGAGGAGATTTAATTTTCGACAAGTTCGTAAAAACACGGGATTAACACTATTATTATAGTGCAAATAGTATTAATATCACGGTTTTGTCTTCGCCTAAAAGGTCACAAAATAGTCATAAATTCTTAACAAAATGTTCACAAAAAACCTACAAAATGTGATTTAATATACAGAAAGGGTAGTTTTTTAAATATAATTTATTATATCAACAGTATAATACCTTCATAAGATAAAATTGAACTCACTTTACATAACGCTAAACCCGAAAACGCTTTATTTATTATTACTGCGTTTTTTAAGACTGAAATAAGTACAAAATGGTTATAGATTTTCAAAATCAGATTTACCTACATAATCTACGAGGTTGGTTGATAAGTTTGCTATATTCAATACAATGTAATGTAATTGAAAGTAAGATTCAAGATAATAAGGAGGCTTCACGATGACGACGACAAGATCTGTACTTGGTACAGATGAAAAAATACAAAACAAAGAAATTCGTGATCAGGAATATCGAACCACTGCCTATAAGGATTTCCTCGCACTCATTAAAATTGGGATTGTAAATTCCAATCTTATAACTGCGTTTACGGGTGTATGGCTTGCTTTGTTTTTCACAGGTAAAAGCTTTTTGCACGAGATAGATATTGTCTTATATACGCTTATAGGCTCCGCACTAGTAATAGCTGGTTCTTGCGCAGTAAATAACTACTATGATAGAGATATTGATCATGTGATGGAACGTACTAAAGTACGTCCAACTGTAACTGGTAGAATTAATCCGAAACATGTTTTAGGATTGGGAATAATACTCATACTAATAGGAACTGGATTTCTACTTCTCACTACAGTTACTGCAGCAGTAATTGGTTTAGTAGGTGTTTTCTCATATATATTTTTATATACAATATGGTCAAAACGTAGGTATACAATTAATACCGTAATTGGTAGTATATCAGGGGCGGTGCCTCCACTCATTGGTTGGGCAGCGATTGACCCAGAATTACACGCAGTAGCGTGGCTCTTGTTTTTGATTATGTTTATCTGGCAACCACCTCACTTTTTAGCACTTGCGATGAGGCGGGTAGAAGAATACCGTGCGGCAGGAGTTCCAATGTTGCCAGTTGTTCACGGGTTTGCAATGACAAAGAGACAAATCATGATTTGGGTTCTTTGCTTGCTACCACTTCCTTTTTATATGTTTTCTTTAGGCGGCCTATTTGTTTTAATTGCAACTCTCCTAAATATCGGATGGTTAGTCCTAGGATTTAGGGGATTTAAAATGAAGGATGATATCAAATGGGCAAAACAAATGTTTGTTTACTCACTTAACTACTTAACGATCATGTTTGTAACAATGATCATCGTTACACTAGTGTAGGTGGGTTTCAAAATATAAATAATTCTTCTATTTCAAGTAGGGGGATTTAATATCTTTTTCATAAAGATAGTAGCAAAATATAATTGAAAGAGGGGTTTGATTAAGCTATGAAAAAATGGCTACCAAAATTGCGCTTATTTTCACTGTTAAGTTTTATGGCGCTGCTGTTAGCAGGGTGTGGGGAACCATTCGTTTCTGCACTTACCCCAGCAGGGGAAGTTGCAAAAATGCAATACGATTTAATGATCCTTGCGACATTAATCATGGTAATCGTTATTGCAATTGTTACAGTAATCTTTGTTATTGCCTTAGTCAAATTTAGACGTAAAAAAGTTGGCGAGAACAAGATTCCTAAGCAAGTTGAGGGAAATCACACATTAGAAATAATTTGGACTACTATTCCGATTCTTTTGCTTTTGGTTCTAGCAATTCCGACTGTATCTGCTACTTTTAAATTAGCTGATGTAAAAGCGATGGAACAAGATGAAGATGCCGTTGTTGTCAATGTAACTGCAAATCTATATTGGTGGGAATTTGAATACCCTGGAGAAGGCATTGTAACTGCCCAGGAGCTTGTTGTTCCTACTGATGAAAAAGTTTATTTTAACCTTATAGCTGCAGATGTAAAGCACTCATTCTGGATCCCAGCAGCTGGAGGAAAATTAGACACTAATACAGATAACGTAAACAAATTCTGGTTAGAGTTTGACTCTGAAAAAACAGAAGAAGCAGGTGGATTACTGTATGGTAAATGTGCTGAGCTATGTGGCCCTTCACATGCTTTAATGGATTTTAAAGTAAAACCAGTTCCACGTGCAGAATATGATCAATGGATCAGCAGTATGGTTGCTGCTAAGGATGTAGAACATGTACCTGCTAATGATGTTGCAAAAGCAGGGGAGGAATTATTTACTACAAATGGCTGTCTCAACTGTCACGCAATTGATCCTGGTGAAAAGCGTCCGACTGCACCAAGCTTAGCTAATTTCGGTGATCGCTCTAGTATCGCTGGAAAATTAGAATTTAATGAAGATAATTTAAAGGATTGGTTGAAGGATCCTGAATCAATTAAGCCAGGAAATAACATGACTGATACTTATGATAGTAAAGGTTTATCTGACCAAGACTTGGATGCTTTAGCTGAATATCTAATGGGACTTAAAATCGAACAGTAAGATTATGGAATAAGGAGGTCACATTGTGAGTACTTTAACTCAGAAAAAAGGGTTTGGTGCTGTTTTATGGGATTATTTAACTACGGTTGACCATAAAAAAATTGCTAAACTTTATATAATGGCTGGTGGTTTTTTCTTCCTAGTTGGTGGAATCGAAGCCCTTATTATCAGGATTCAGCTTGCTATACCTGATAATAATTTTGTAAGTGCCGGCTTTTTTAATGAACTTTTAACTATGCATGGTACAACCATGATTTTCTTGGCAGCCATGCCGCTTTTACTTGGATTTATGAATGCCGTCATGCCACTTCAAATCGGTGCACGTGACGTTGCGTTCCCATTTGTAAATGCTTTAGGTTTCTGGTTATTCTTTTTCGGAGGAGTATTCCTAAACTTAAGTTGGTTTATGGGGGGTGCACCTGATGCTGGTTGGACTTCTTATGCGTCACTTGCATTACACTCAGAAGGTCATGGTATTGACTTCTATGTACTAGGACTTCAAATTTCAGGTATTGGTACATTAATTGGTGGTATTAACTTTCTAGCGACTATCATCACTATGAGAGCACCTGGAATGACATATATGCGTATGCCATTATTCACATGGACTACGTTTGTAGCATCAGCATTAATTCTATTTGCATTCCCTCCATTAACTGTAGGGTTATTATTAATGATGTTTGACCGTATCTTTGGTACAGCTTTCTTCGTTCCATCAATGGGCGGAAATACAATCATTTGGGAACACTTATTCTGGATCTTCGGACACCCAGAAGTGTATATCTTAATTCTCCCAGCGTTCGGTATTTTCTCTGAGATTTTTGCTACATTCTCTAGAAAAAGACTATTCGGATATTCTTCAATGGTATTCGCAACAGTTCTAATTGGTTTCTTAGGATTCATGGTGTGGGCTCACCACATGTTTACAACAGGTTTAGGACCAATTGCGAACTCAATTTTCGCGGTAGCTACAATGGCAATTGCCGTACCAACCGGTATTAAAATCTTTAACTGGCTCTTCACAATGTGGGGCGGTTCAATGAAATTTACAACACCTATGTTATATGCAGTTGCATTTATTCCATCTTTCATCATGGGTGGGGTGACTGGTGTTATGTTAGGTTCTGCGCCAGCAGACTATCAGTATCATGATACTTATTTCGTAGTTGCTCACTTCCACTATGTTATTGTTGGTGGTGTTGTATTAGCAGTATTCGCAGCTACTCACTACTGGTGGCCAAAAATGTTTGGTAAAATTCTAAACGAAACTTTAGGTAAAATCACTTTCTGGTTATTCCTAATCGGTTTCCATTTAACTTTCTTTATCCAGCACTTCCTTGGTCTAATGGGTATGCCACGACGTGTATTCACTTTCTTACCTAACCATGGTTGGGACCTTGGAAACATGATCAGTTCAGTTGGTGCTGCATTTATGGCAGTTGGAGTACTAGTTCTTCTTTATAACGTTGTGATTACATCTATTAAAGGAGAAAATGTTTCTGCCGATGCATGGGGTGATGGCCGTACACTTGAGTGGGCAATCGCTTCACCACCACCAGAATATAACTTTAAGCAATTACCTTTAGTTCGTGGTTTAGATGCTTTGTGGGTAGAAAAAATGCAAGGCAAAAAAGAAATGACTCCTGCAGAACCACTTGGAGACATTCATATGCCAAACAGCTCATTCTTACCTTTCACGATTTCTTTAGGACTATTTGTTGCAGCATTTGGTTTCTTGCACCATCCAGATGGTGTAAGTTGGTCAGTTCCAGTGATGATCATTGGAGGAATCATTACATTTGGTTCTATGTTCTTACGTTCAATTATTGATGATCATGGATACCACATTCACAAAGCAGAATTAATGGATGATGACGACAAGAAAGGGGTTGAGGCATAATGCAAGTGGAAGAAAAATTAACAGCTGAAACATTTCCTGCAGAGCCTGAAAAAGCGACCCTAGAAGGAAAAAATAAATTTATCGGTTTTTGGCTTTTTCTTGGAGGCGAGACAGTTCTATTCGCTTCCCTTTTCGCAACATATCTAGCATTGAACAAAAGTAATGGTACAGGTCCAGCATCACAGGATTTGTTCGAAATACCACTTGCTTTTGCGATGACTATGATCCTTTTAACTAGTTCATTAACTAGTGTGTACGCTATGTATCATATGAAAAACTTTAATTTCAAGAAAATGCAGCTTTGGTTAGGTCTAACTGTACTACTTGGTGCAGCTTTCTTAGGATTAGAAATCTATGAGTTTCAACATTATGTACATTTAGGTCATACAATCACAGGTAGTGCATTTGGATCCGCATTCTATTTACTTGTAGGAACTCACGGTGCTCACGTGCTATTCGGATTATGTTGGGCTCTTACAATAATGTTCCGAAACGCTAACCGTGGATTAGATCTATATAATGCACCTAAGTTTTATGTCTTTAGCCTTTACTGGCACTTTATTGACGTAGTATGGGTGTTCATCTTTACTGTTGTATATCTAATGGGAATGGTGGGATAATCACATGGCAAATAATTCAAATAACACAAATGTTGATTTAGCCTATCGTAGAAGAAAAAGTGCGGAAGAAATGAAACATCATGTTATTTCTTTTGCCCTCATGATTTTCCTTACGATCATTGCCTTTATTGCAGTTGGATCTGGTCAATTTTCACCATATGTTGTAGTACCATTCATCCTACTTCTAGCTGTAATTCAGGTTATCTTACAATTGTATTACTTCATGCACATGAATCATAAAGGACATGAAGCACCAAAAATGTTCATGTTTTCAGGAGTATTAATTGCTGCTGTAACAGTCCTATGCTTCATGACAATCATTTGGTGGTAAGAGTTGGAAAAAGTCGGTGTAAAAGCCGACTTTTTTTCAATCTCTAGCACTTTTCTAATTTAGACAAGAAATGTTCATAAATGGTTTGTTTGCATGGCTATTTCCCTAAGAGTATAATTAATAGTATCTGTATATTGTTTATATTACTAAAAGGGGTGAGTTGAAGATGTCTATAGATATCTTTGGTTTTCGGGCATTATGGAGTCCCTATTTTTTAGCTTCACTTATAGTCGTTACGATTCTATATTTAATGATTGTTGGTCCATGGAGACATCGATTTGCCCATTCTGAACCTACGTCAGTTAAAACAAAGATTTTATTTGTGATAGGGATTATCCTACTTTATTTGTGCAAAGGAAGTCCGCTTGATCTATTAGGCCATATGACTATGACTGCTCATATGACGCAAATGGCTGTTCTTTATTTAATTGTACCGGCATTTTTTATTTTAGGTGTGCCAAACTGGTTATGGAGAAAGTTTATAAATCTCAAAGTAGTAAAGCCACTTTTTAAGTTCCTTACAAAGCCTTTAATTGCTTTAGTAATGTTTAACGGTTCTTTTTCTTTTTATCATATCCCACTACTTTTTGACTTTGTAAAAACAGATGTATTCATTCATGCCGCAACGACAACTTTTATTTTTATTGCTGCCTTCTTTATGTGGTGGCCATTAATCAATAAATTAGAAGAGTGGAACACATTGAGTGGTCTTAAAAAAGTTGCGTATATTTTTGCTGATGGTATGTTATTAACACCTGCATGTGCCCTAATCATTTTTTCAGATACAGCAATGTATTCAACATATACTGATCTGAGTTCGTGGATGACTGCACTCGCACTTTGTGTACCAGCATCTATGCTAGCAAGTATTAATCTTACTGGTCCAGAGATGTTTAACTTTATGCCGCCGCTCGAAGACCAACGTACTGGCGGTGTCATAATGAAAATTATTCAAGAGTTTGTGTACGCTATTCTACTAGCTAAGGTATTCTTTGAATGGGTTCGTAAAGAGCGAGAAGAAGAAAAAATATTAGACGAGCAATTACTTAAACCACAAACGAATTAAAGAGAAACTGTGAGAGAGGTTAAACATGAATTTACCGATTCTGCCTACATTGAGCACGACTTTTATCATTTTAAGTGCAGTAACTGTTGCCATCGGTTGGTATTTGATTAAACAGAAAAAAATAGATGCTCATAAAAAAGCGATGACGACTGCTGCTATTTTTGCTTTGATTTTCTTTGTTATTTATATGTCAAGAACGATTTTTATCGGAAATACATCATTTGGTGGTCCTGACGATGTGAAGGTATACTATACGATTTTCTTAATCTTTCATATTTTCCTGGCAACAACAGGTGCGATATTCGGGGTCATTACACTATATCTTGGCTATAAAAATAAAATTGCAAAGCATCGCAAGCTTGGACCAATTACAAGCATTATTTGGTTTTTCTCAGCTCTAACGGGTGTTGCGGTATATTTCTTACTGTACGTCTTTTATAAGGGCGGGGAAACAACATCCATGTTAAAAGCAATATTAGGTTTTTAACGATATCCAAATATTATTGTTTGTAATATGTATAAGGTGTTCTAGAATACAATATTCTAGAGCACCTTTTTATTTTGTATTTCGTTTCACATGTTAGTAGCTTTGAAAATTTTCATTTTCGTTTGAGGGGAGTGTTAAGGATGATTGAGATCTTTACAGAAAACTTATTATTGGTTCCATGTTCTTTGGATATTGCCAAATCATTAGTTTTTCACCGCAAAGAACTTGAAAAACGATCACCTATAACGATTCCACAAAACTGGCCAACTCCATTAATAACTGGTACTCTTCCGTTTTATATAGAAAAGCTAGAGAAGGATGAGAGTCATTATGGCTGGGGATTATGGCTAATCATTAATTACGCTGATAAACGGATCATTGGCGATATTTATCTTCATGGGAAACCGGATAAGAAAGGTAATGTCCAATTGACGTATACGATGAATCGTGATTATCAGAAGACGAAATTAACCTATGAAGCAGTTGATGCTTTAATCGATTGGCTTGTTACCCAAGCTGATGCGAAAAAGGTATTAATGGAATGTAGTGATAGTAATTATCAATCAATCAAGTTGTTTGAAAAATTAGGGATGAGATGTACAAAGAAGGATGGTAGATTTTTAACCTGGGAGCTTCGTAAGGTCATTTAAATTTATTCAGGAGTAGTCCTGAATAAATTTAAAGACTCCGGCGGATGCCACGATTTTTCAAAGGAAATTTTTCGTGCAAGCCGAAAAAAATCGGGCACAAATACGCCAAGGCGCATTTGATATGATATTTTTCTAGACGAGTGCCCAATTCATTCCTTATTGCATATGGTAGGAGTAACCTTTGTGGTTTTGAAAATGGGAAGGAGTTGTGGTTGGGTTGGTTCGAAAATCATTAGAAAATGGTTCTCTTTATATTAAGAACGATGTGTTGGCAATGATTGCTTCCATATGTGCTGAGGATACGGAAGGGATAACGATTGTTTCTGGTTTTAAGGATGGGTTTTCTGGCATTCTGAATCGGAATTTCCATAAAAACGGGATAACAGTTATTGAAGAAGAAGAAGGGATTGCCCTTGAGGTCAAGATTGCCATTGAATACGGTTTAGAAATTAAAAAGACATGCGAGCTTCTACAAGAAACCATTTCACATGAGATAAAAAGCATGACTGGCATTAGTCTTTCAAGCTTAACAATAAAAGTAGAAGGACTTACGAATTCGCAAACACTTGCGACAACATAAAAAAAGGAACAGCACGTGCTGTTCCTTTTTTGTGTACGGTTGTCTAGCTTCAGCGCCTAGCCCCTCGAGGTCATAAGCCAATCCATCAAGAAGGTTTAAAGTGCAACCTTCTCGCTGTCTTGTCTTATGCTTGTCGGGGCTGAGCAAGGCGCTTGCACTTTTCGTTTTTATGCGTTTACGACTGCATCGATTTCTTCTTTTACTTTTGCAAGGATGCGGTTACATTGATCAATTAGTGAATTAGGGAAGTTTTCATCTTCGCCATATTCAACACCGGTTGGATAATACCACTTACCAACAAAAGGTGTAAGCAATTTGATTACAGCATCTTTTGCATTTTCTTCGATAATTCCTTCAACCGCATAACCTTGTACACGAAGGTAGTAAGTATCACCTTTTAGTTCAAACTTACGGTCGTATGTAATTCTTTCATAATCCCACTGACCTGCGAGAACAAATCCTTCTGATCTCATTATGTCAGTTATTCTTGGTAAATCGATTGTTACGTTCTCAATCCCCGTTTTTTCAAATCTCATTTAAAAATCCCTCCAAAAACCGTCAACTAACGATTTATATGTTCTCAGTATAATAATAGTACGAAAAGATACAAGTTGCAACGTTTGACATTAATATGTCACTAAAAATAAAAAATATTTTATGTGAAATATAACTTTATTCGGCATGACTGAATAAAGTTATATCCTCCGGCGGATGCCATGATTTTTTAAAGGGAATTTTTCAGCATTAACTGGCACTAAGCCCTCATGAAGGGCCAACTGCCAGTAAAAGCCTGATAAAGTGAACGAAGACTAAGAACGTCACGTCCTGTGGCAACGTCTTTGTGACCTACTTTGTGTGAGCCTAAAAAAATCGAGCGCAAATACGCCAAGGCGCATTTGATTGAAATTTTTGGTCAAACTAATATGGAAAGGAGGGAAAAAATTGAAGAAGATACTTTTAATAATTACGAGCTTATTTTTTGTCTTAAGTAGTCCAATGATGGCGAATGGACAAGGTACAACTACATATACCGTACAGCGTGGGGATTCTCTATGGAAGATTGCAGTCCGTTATCAGGTTGGTTTGTCAGAAATTATTTCAGCAAACCCGCAGTTTAAAAACCCAAACCTCATATATCCAGGTCAAAAAGTCACGATTCCAATCTTGGAGAATGTCAAAAGTATTGAAAATCAAGTTATCTCTTTAACCAACCAACAACGTGCTAAATATGGTTTACCAAGCCTAAAGATTGATTGGGAGCTGTCACGTGTTGCACGCTTTAAATCGGTTGATATGAGAGATCGAAACTACTTTGACCATACTTCACCGACATATGGGTCACCATTTACAATGATGCGAAACTTTGGTGTTTCTTATCGTACTGCTGCAGAAAATATTGCAGCTGGGCAAAGAACACCACAGGAAGTCGTAAATGCATGGATGAACAGCCCTGGACATCGTGCAAATATTCTAAAGCGGGATGTTACCCATATTGGTGTTGGATACGCAGAAGGTGGTTCAAAGAGACAATACTGGACACAAATGTTTATTGGAAAATAAATGGATAGAAAGTGGAGGTTACAATGAACTCTGTTCGCGACGTAATGAGTACTGATATTGAATATTGTACGCCCCTTGATAATGTATATGAAGTTGCCGTTAAAATGAAGGATTTAGATATTGGTGCGATTCCCATTTTGGAGGATAAGAAATTAATTGGAATGATCACTGATCGTGATTTAGTAGTTCGAGGATATGCAGAAAAAAGATCTGGTTCAAATCAAGTGACAAATGTAATGAGTGAAAACTTAATTACTTGTACACCTGATACTTCTCTTGAGGAGGCTTCACAATTGATGGCAAACCATCAAATTAGACGTCTACCAGTTGTCGAAAATGATCAATTAGTTGGAATTTTATCACTAGGTGATTTATCGACAAATAAAACATCTGATAATTTTGCTGGAGAAGCATTAAGTGATATTTCCGAACAAGACCAACTTCACTAAAGCACAGGCACCAAGAGGGTGCCTGTTTATTTTTCTTCTATAACGCATAAATCTAGCAAAATATTAATATACATGATAGAAATAAGTTCAATGTTAGGAAGTGGTTCTTCTGAAGTTTGCAAAGATTGCAGTTACCATCTTACTTTTAGCTTCTAGCATTTATTATATTTCTATTAAACATGGAAGAACAGGATTCGTGAATGGTGTTGAGCATACACCAGCAATATTAAATTATTCGAGCACATCGAAACAAAACATCCCTTATCAAAAAGAAATCCACCAATATAATGGCCTTATCTCGTTCATTGGTATGGAAAGCACGCAAATAATAGAAAAGTTAGGAGAACCTCATCGAATCGATCGCTCATCCTATGATTATGACTGGTGGGTGTATAACGCAAATCCACAAAATTACATCCAAGTTGGAATCGAAAATGGTAGAGTTGTTACTGTATTTGGAACAGGCAATGAGGTTCTCGTTGAACCTTTTGAAATCGGACAACCTATAGAAGAACTGCATACAAAAGGGTTAATAAAACCAAAAATTTCATTAAACGTAGATAAAAACCCTTATCGATTTGAATTAACAGAAGAGGAAATGAAAGCAAGACCTTTAATTGCAATGGGGAATGTCTATATTCAACTATATGTTGATATATTTACGAACAAAGTATCTAGTATTCGTATTCTAGATGGAAAAACCTTAATCAAACTTCGTCCCTATGAATTAGCATACCGAGGAAAATTACTATCAGCGAAAATAGTCACACATGTAGAATGGAAGGAAATTGAACAGGGCAACAAAGCCCAAATCCTTGATTTAACGAATGTCATTCGGATAAGACATGGTATACATTCGTTAAAAGGAGATGAACAATTAGCAGAAGTTGCTTATTTACATAGTAAAGATATGAAAGTGAATAATTACTTTGACCATACTTCCCCGACAAAAGGTGGTCTTGCGGATAGACTTGCAGAAGGAGAGGTAAGCTATCAGTTGGCAGGAGAAAATATTGCAGCCAAATATGTGGACGGGATCGCGGCTGTTGAAGGCTGGCTTAATAGTGAAGGTCATCGAGAAACACTGTTAAATGAAGAATACAATTACCTCGGAGTAGGGGTTTATGAAAAATACTACACACAAAACTTTATTCAAGTATGGGACTAAGAAGAAAAGTAAGTAATACGACAACATGTATTGCTTACTTTTCATTTTTATCCTTTGTTATTTTATTGATGGTCGGTCAATGATAAAGAAACTTCCGGTTGCATGTGCGATTAACTTTCCGTCATCACGGTAAACTCTACCTTCGGTTACACAAATTTTTGTTCCTTTATGGATTATTTGTGCAACACACCGTAATTCTTTTCCGATTCCTGGTGCCACATAATTAATTTTCATTTCGGTTGTTACTGCTACCTTTTCTTTTGGAAGGACATAATGTACAACTGAACCCATTGCGGAATCAAGCAAAGTAGCTGTGATGCCTCCATGGACAATTTGTAGTAGATTTTGAATAAGTTCCGTGTTTGGAATGGTAATTTCATAGGTTTCGTCATCAATCACTTGTCGGTCAGTTTGCATTAATGCACCAATGTATGAGCCATTTTGTTTTGTTTGTTTACGAATCACAGCATCGATTACATGTTCCATTGCTTGTCTTTCTTCCTCATTTGCCTCTAGGAAAAATGTTTGTAATTTTTGTAGAATCCGATCTTCCATTAACCTAACCTCAAATCCATAATATTTTTACTATTCCCATTTTAACAATATGAATATGGTTTTGGCAATTTGGGCGAACCATTCAATTTAATAAAGATAAACTATAGTAGGCAATTGTATAACTTTATTCAGTGGG